>NZ_VSLZ01000002.1:0-300000 GCF_010747475.1 Halorussus sp. MSC15.2
CTCGGTAGTCGTCGTGGTCGTCGGAGTCTCGGTCGTCGTCGGTTGTTCAGTCGTCGTGGTAGTCGGCGTCGCAGTGGTCGTCCGGGTCGTCGTGGTGTCCGGTTGCTCGGTCGTCGTGGTGGTCGTGTCGGCTTGGACTCCGGGCTGTTCGGTCGTGGTGGTGGTCGTCGGTTGCTCAGTGGTCGTCGTTGGTTGTTCGGTGGTCGTGGTAGCGGTCGTTGTCGTCTCTGTGGTCGTCGTTGTCGTCTCGGGAACCGTCGTGACGACCGGAGTCGTGGTCGGGCCGGGCGCGGTCGTCGTCTCCGTCGTCGTGGTCTCCGGTTCCGGAGCGGTCTCGACGACCTCCGCCGCCACCGCTGCGGCCGTCTCGCGGAGTTGCGCCGGGTCGGCCTCCGGTGACTCCGCGACGACCTGTGTCGCCTCCTCGGCACCCTCGGCCGCGGCCGTCACGATGAGTTGCGGGGCGGTCACGTCGGCTTCCACCGCGGCCGCGGCCGCGCCGACCGCCGCGCCCTGCGCGACGGCGAGCGTCTGGGCCGGGTCGAGCGCCGCTATCTCGCCGAGTTGCTCGACGGTCCCGGCCGAGGCACCGTTCGCGGCCGCCTGAATCTGGACCACGCTCGCGGTCTGACTCTGGGAGACGGCCCCCGTGGCCGCACCCTGCGCGGCGACCTGTATCTGGGTCACGTCCACCCGCTGGCGCTGGCTGGCGACGACCGCACCGTCGGCCGCCCCCTGCGCGGCGGCCTGAATCTGGGTGACGCTGGCGTTCTGCGACTGGACGAGCGACCCGAACGCCGCACCCCGACACGCGGCCTGCACTTGCTGGACGTTCACGCTCTGGACCTGCGTCACGCCGCCCTTGGCCGCGCCGAGCGCGGCGGCCTGCACCTGCCTGACCGAGACCGACTGGCGCTGGACGGTGGCCGCGAGCGACCCGGCGGCCGCGCCCTGCGCGGCGACCTGAATCTGGACGACGTTGACTATCTGGACCTGTATCACGGTCACTTGGACCAGCGCGCCGCGGGCCGCGCCGAGCGCGGCGGCCTGCACCTGCTGGACGGACACCTGCTGAATCTGGGTGAGTATCGCGCCCTGCGCGGCACCCTCGGCCGCCAACTGAATCTGCTCGACCGTGACGCGCTGGGTCTGGCTGACCGCGCCGGTCGCCGCGCCCCTGCATCCGGCCTCGACCTTCTCGGCGGGCACTTCCTTCGGCTCTTTCACGCCGCCCTTGGCCGCGCCGAGCGCCGCGACCTGTATCTGTTTCACGTCCGCGCGCTGGACCTGCACCAGCGCCCCGGACGCGGAGCCTCGGGCGGCGGCTTGGAGTTGCGACACCTCGACGCGCTGGCGCTGGGCGAGCGACCCGTACGCCGCGCCCTGTGCGGCCTCCTGAACTTTCCCGACCGCGTCCACGTCTCGGCGAACCGCCGAGCGCGAAGCGCCCTCGGCCGCCGCCTGCGAGGCGAACTGAATCTGGGAGACGCTGGCCTGCTGGCGCTGGGCCACCGCGCCGTGGGCCGCGCCGTAGGACGCGCCCTGAACCTGCGCGACGTTCGCCTCCTGCGTCTGTACCAGCGCACCGGCGGTGCCGCCCCGGACCGCGGCCCGGACGGGGGCGACGGTGGGGCCGCGCTCGGCCGCCTGCGACCGGAAGTGCAAGAGCGCACCGTGGGCAGCACCGCGCGCGGCGACCAGTAGTTGCGCGACGTTCACGTCGGACTTTCGCTGGGACGCCGCGACCGCCCCGCGAACCGCGGCCTGCCGACGCTCGGGCGTCACGGTCGCGCCCTGTATCTCCGCGAGTTGCGCGCCCTGACGCGCCCCGAGCGCGGCCGCCTCCCGCGGCGTGAGGTTACCAACGTCCTGACGCGAGAGCGGACCCTCGGTCACGTCGAACTGGGGACGGTCTGTTACTGTCTGAGGGAGCGTCTGCGGTGCGTCGAGTGATTCCGACGCACGGGTCCGTGACGAATCTATCCGTGAGTCGTCGGTCGCCGCTTCGTCGCCTCGACGGTCGGCGTCGGCCGGGCCGCCCACGGCGGGCGGGGCGAACCCGGCGGCGAGCAGCGAGGCGACGACGAGCAGTACCGTGAAGCGTCGGAGCGATGGCATAGGCTGTCCACAGTCGGTCCGGATTTGAATCCCGGCAACGGTTACGCTCCGTTCGCACGCCCCGAGCGGCGGCAACGAGCCGTGTCCGGACGACAACGAGGAGTACCGACCAGTATCGGGCCGTTACCGCGTGCGAATCCGCAACCACAAAGGCGCGCGGGTTCGACCCTCCCGGCATGGAGAATCGAACGCGCGTGTTCGCGGCCGTCGGGTTGACCGTCACGATGTTTCTCTTGGTCCAACTCGGCGCGCTAGTGCTGGTCGAGCCGTTCCAGCAGGCGGGGTATCAGCAGGTCGAGAACCCTTCTGACCCGACGAACAGTCTAGTCTACGTCGGGGCGGTGCTGGTCATGACCGGCATCATGCTCGCCATCATCAAACTCGACGTGCAGTGGTTGCTCCGCGGGGCGCTCATCTTCACGAGCGGTCTGCTCTCGTGGTACGTTTTCTCGGTCGTAATTCCGGGGTGGCTCGTCGTCTCGGTCGGGGGCGCGCCGGTCAACGTGGTCGCGCTGGCCGCCGCGGGCGCGGTCGCGCTGGCGCTGGCGGTCCATCCCGAGTGGTACGTCATCGACGCCGCGGGCGTCCTGATGGGGGCGGGCGCGGCCGGACTGTTCGGCATCAGTTTCGGCCTCCTCCCGGCCATCCTCCTGCTGACCGTGCTGGCGGTCTACGACGCCATCAGCGTCTACGGCACCGAACACATGCTGACGCTGGCCTCGGGCGTGATGGACCTCAAGATACCGGTCATCCTCGTGATTCCGCTCTCGGCGTCCTACTCGTTCCTCGACGACGACGGCGGGGCCGAAGCGACGGAGACCGGGGGAGAGAGCGAAGCCAGCGCGGCCGACGGCGGGCGAACGGAGGAGGAGACTGCGGCCGAGGCCGAGCGCCCGGAGATGGACGAGCGCGACGTCTTCTTCATCGGACTCGGCGACGCCGTGATGCCCTCGGTGATGGTCGCAAGCGCGGCGTTCTTCGCCCCTCCGGAACCGCTGGTCTCGGGCATCGCGCTGAACCTGCCCGCGCTGACCTCGATGGTCGGTACGATTGCGGGTCTGCTGGTCCTCCTCTGGATGGTCCTGAAGGGGCGCGCGCACGCCGGGCTTCCCCTGCTGAACGGCGGCGCTATCGGCGGCTATCTGGTCGGCGCGCTGGCCAGCGGGATGACGCTGATGCAGGCCCTGGGTCTGTAGACCGGACTGCGCGTTTCGATGCAGTTCACTCTTTCTGACCTCAGAACCGCTCGCTCACCGGCGGAATCACGCCCAGTGTCACTGCGCCGAGGTAGAGGCCGAGGGCGGTGACGAGACCTCCGAACACCGTCACGGCCGGCCCTCCAGTCCGCGTCATCGTTCCGACGCCGGCCAAGACGATTACGAGCGCGACCCCGACCAGAAGCAGCGTTCCGAGTACGCCGAGGATGGCGTCTTCTACTGCCTTGCGAACGACTCCGTAGAGCGCTGCCTCGTCGAACTCGGCGGGCGTACTGTCGTCCGATGTCGAATCCATACGGCGGGTTCGAATCTCCGGGCCAGAAAAGATGTCGCTATCCGAAGGTGTCTGGCGGGCCTCGAAACCCTTGGTGCGGTATGCCATCACAACTGATTTGCGAGCCTCTCGCAGACTCGTATGCGAAACAACATACTCAAGAGTGAGTGAACATTTTATATGTGTATGCAGTGGCAGCACCCCCGAAACATGTCCGACGCAGAGCGCAAGAAGAACGAGACCAAGGCCGGAACCGATTCGTCGTTCATCGCGGCGATGATGCTGGCGGCCTGAAGCAGTTGTCTCGCCCCCACGACTACCGGTTTCTTCGAATTACTTCCTAACTTCGCGGACGACGTACTGAGAGGTCCGCGGACGATTTTCCGTAGAATTTTCGACTACTTGCCGGTGAGCGCTTCGCTCGCGGGCGCGAACGAGATTTCGGACCCGAGACCCTCCGATTTCGCTCGCTCGTAGAGCATGTGGGCCGCGGCGACCGTCTCGATGCCCGTCCCACCGCTGTCGAAGACCGTAATTTCGTCGTCGGACTCTCGGCCCGGTGCGTTCCCGGCGACGATGTCGCCGAGTTCGGCGTGGACGTAGTCCTCCGAAATCGCGCCCTCGTCGAGCGCCGCGATGAACGACCCGGCGTCCTGCTGGACGCGTTCGCGGAGGTCCGGGACGTAGGTAGCGCGCTCGACGGTCGCCGTGTCGAGTTCGCGCTTGTTGGGGTGGTACTGGCCCATCGCGGTGACGTGCGTGCCGTCCGCGAGGAGGTCGCCGTCGAAGACCGGTTCGCTCGCGGTCGTGGCCGTAATCACGATGTCGGCTTCCTCGACCGCGGCGGCGCTGGAAGCGACCGCGGCGACCGACGGGTCGAGGCGCTCGTTCATCTCCCCGGCGAACGACTCGCGGGACTCCTTGGTCGGCGAGTAGACCCAGACGCTTTCGAGGTCGCGGACGGCCGTCACCGCTCGCAGTTGCCCACGGGCCTGCGAGCCAGCGCCGATGAGCGCGAGGGTCTCGGCGTCGTCCCGTGCCAAGACGTCGGTTCCGACCGCGCCCACCGCGCCCGTCTTGAACGGGTTCATGCTCGCGCCGTCGAGCAGGGCGAGCGGTTCGCCCGACTCGGCGTCGAACAGCGGGGACATGAACCACGCGTCCTCCTCGCCGAACCCGGCGGCGTACATGTACCCGCCCATCGCACCGGTCTCGGGCAACACGGCCGAGTAGTCGGTGAGCATCCCCGGCGGGTCCTCGTTGGTGAGTTTCGCGCGGGGTCTGGCGGGCGCGCCCTCGCCGCGCTGTCGGTAGCCTTCGCGGACCGCCTCCACGTACTCGGCGGGCGAGGCCAGTCCGGAAACGTCGTCGCTCGTCAGAAACAGTGCGTCCGTCATGGCCGGGATAACACAGTCCAGACTGAAAACGGTTGAGGTAGCCCTCGTACGTGCCATAAAATTCGAGGGACGATACCAAGAACCGCGCCGGACGTCTCGGTGACGAACGGCCGACCGCTACCGAACTGACGGCGCCGAATCGGTGTGTGACTCGACCGCTCGCCAGAAGCGTGCTACGGACGGAGAGTAACGCGGCCTCACGAAAAAAAGAGCGGGTGAACAACCCCAATCGGAGCGGTTCAGTCGGCCGGTTCGAAGGACGCCGAGGACGACGCGTCCACCGTCTCCGTCGGGGACTGGGTATCGTCGACGGGACTGTTGACGAAGAGCGCGTGTCCGATGAGCGCCACGGGAACGCTGGCAGCGAGCGGCACGGCGGCGGTTATCGAGACGCCGATGACGCTCAGCACACCGGTTACGCCGATTAACGAAAGCGGAATGAGTCCGAGGATGAGGTCGTAGTACCCAGTCATAATCTATTACAGAATATGCGGTATGGGTATATAATTCTTTCCCGTAGTTGAGCGAAGCATTTCTTATAGGCGAATTCTATCTGACTCATGGGTTTCTCATAAGTTATGGATACGCTACGAGACTGTTTCCGTGCGTAAAATGCCCGAGAGTAGCAGTACGGCAGTTCTCAGAGGACCACGAAAAATTTCTCTCAGTAATTCCATCGCGGCGAGGGACACGACAGTGAGACTCCCAAATCGAACGGGGTTGCGAGGTACGGGTCAGTGAGTGACACCGAGAGGGTGATAGTTTCGAACGTCACCGACAGTTCGCAGTCAGAGCGGTCTCGACTCGGAATCCGAACCGAAATTCGAATCGCGCGGAACGCCTCGTCGGTCGCACTTCTCGAAGGCTGGGAAGAAACGGTAGCCGAGACGAGTTAGCCGGGCGAGTATCACGACGCCGTCGGCCGCTATCAGAGACTTCCTACTCGAACTACTCCACCGCTACGCGGTCGGGTCACGGAGTAGCAACGCGGCGAGACCCGCCAGCACCGCGAGCGCGCCACCGAGTGCGAACGCCGTGGGCCAGTCGGTCCGGGTCACGAGCCATCCGGTCACGCCGCCGCCGAAGATGCCGCCCCACATCTTGCCGGAGTACAGCAGGGCGTAGTTGGCCGAGGAGTGGCGCTGGCCGTAGTAGTCGCCGACGACGCTCGGGAAGAGCGTGTACTGGGGACTCCAGAAGAACGTCGCGAGGACGACCGCGGCGAGGAACCCGAGCGCGGTGTTGGTCACGCCGAACCAGACCACCGCGAACAGGCCCAGTCCGCAGAGCGTGAACGAAATCGCCATCGCGCGCTCGCGGTCCACCCTGTCGGAGAGGTCGCCGACGACGAGGCGGCCGACGCCGCCCGCGATGGGGAGGACCGTCGCCCCGGCAGTCGCGGTCAGGGCGTTCAGTCCCACGTTCTGGGCGAACGAGACCACCTTCGCGGTCAGCATCAGTCCCGCCCCGCTGACGAAGACGAACATGACGTACATCAGCCAGAACTGCCACGTCCGGAGCATCTCACGGGACGTGTACTGGCTCTCAGTGGCGCGAGTCGATTCCGAACCGGCCTCGGTCTCTCCGTCAGCGGCCTCGGACACGTCGTCGGTAGCGACGTCCCCGCCGACCCACCCCGTCGGCGGTCTCGGAGAACCAGCGCGCCGACGAGGATGCCGACGCCGATGAGGATACCCATGTTCCGAAGCACGTCGGAGTAGCCCGTGACGGTCGCGTTCGCCCGGACGTAGGGGACGACGAGCGCGCTTCCACCGGCGAACGCCATCGTGCCGAGACCCGTGGTGAGACCCCGCCGGTCGGGGAACCACTTCAGGGCGGTGTTGACCGCGACGGTGTAGACGATGCCGACGCCGACCGCACCGACCGAGTAGAGGACGTAGAGGTGCCAGAGTTCGGTCGCGTAGGCCAGTCCGAGGTAGCCGCCGCCCGCCAGTACGCCCGCGAGAAGCGTCAGGCCGCGCGGTCCGTGACGGTCCCGGTACCACCCGACTGGGAACTGGGACCCGGCCTGAAAGATGACGAACAGGGTGAACACGAACCCGAGCGCGGTCGGGTCGAGTTCGAGCGACCGAGCGATTGGAGATTCGATGGACGACCAGACGTACTGGTACGGACTGATGAGTCCCATCATCACCGCGGCGGCCGCGACCTGCCACCACCGCGAGAACCCCAGCACGTCCCGCGCCCGAGCGGCGTAGTCAGTATCGGACTGCGACGACGCTGTCATTGGTTGGTGGTTACGGGCCGCTCCAATCAGCGTTGTGCTTTCGGCAGTCTCTCGTGGCAAGTTGGAGATGGGCTTCGCTGTCGGTCGGTGACGCCGGGCGCTCAGCGCCGCGAGAAGGGTCGCCAGTCGGTGTCCTCGCCGACGCCTCGTACTCGGAGTTCGGACTGACCGTCGTCGCCCTCCCGGACCTCTATCTGCCCGTCGAACAACTGCTTGAGGGTACTCGTCGTCTGCTGGTCGTGGGCCGTCGAGTCGATGACGAAGATGCCGAGCGCGTCGGCGCTCTGGACTCGGCCCGTGAAGACGTGGAGAAACCGGAACACGGTCTGGAGGTTCGAGTACATCAACAGCATCGAGAGCGAGTGCAACAGGATGCGGTTTCGCTTGACGCCGCCGTCCTTGTAGAACGCCTGCAGGAACTCCGAGAGCTGAATCCCGATGCCCGTCATGTCTTTGGGCGAGGAGGCGTACGTGATTTCGTCGCTCGGGGAGGGACTCATCCCCTGTTGCTTGGAGACGCAGTCCACGATGCCCAACGGACCGGTCTCGTCGCGGCCGAGTAGCTCACGGAGGCTCTCGCGGACGTCCTCGCCGCCATCCTTCGTCGTGACGACGATAGAACCGTCCCCGTGACGGCTACCGTGCGCGAGAATCTCCAGAGCGAGAGTTCGTTTGCCCGTCATCGGTGGCCCGGTCACCAGGAGATTCGTCCCCGGTTCGACCTCGACCCCCGGACAGACCTCACCCAGTCCATACATGGCAATTTCTCTCGGTGAAGTTGCGACCGGAGCGGAGCCTCGGCCGTTCTCGGCCCCGGTGTCGTCTGGCAGTAAAATATCCTGTTCCGCTTATATTCTTTTTGATTACTATCGCGGCGTTGGCATACGCCCGTTCGATTTGGACCCTCACGCGCTCAGACCCTCGATTCTGTCGAGCGACTGCTGGCGGATGTACTCGATGGCGATGCGTGTCAGGTGGTCGTCTGCGGCGGCGCAGTCGTCGGCGCGGTCGAGGTACGCTTCGACGATACGTCTGATTCGCGCCACCCCCGTCGCCCGATTCTCGGCGACGTTCAGTTCCGCGGTGACCGGCGTGAGCTGTGTCCCCCTGTCTTCGGGGTAGTCGTCGGTGTCGTCGAGTCCGATTTGTGCGCCGAGGACCATCAGCACGATGGCGCGCTTGAACCCCTCGCCCAACTCCACGCCGAGGTCGGCCTCGTACATGTTGAGCATGTCTTCGTAGAGGACGCCGACGCGGGCGTACTGGGTCGCGAAGTAGGGGAGGTCGGTCGCCTCCTCGAAGAGGTCCGCGTCCTCGGCGTCGGCGAACTTGTACTCCTCGCGGATGGCATCCACGACCGCCTCGCGCTCCTCGGACCCGGCCGCCGAGTCGTGGAATCGCTCGAGGAGTCGTCGGAACGCTTCGTCCTCGTCCTGATGCCGTTCCGAGAGTTCGACCGCGTGTTCGTAGGACGCTCGGACCGCGTCGGGAGTATCGTCGGCGTCGAACCACGCTTCGACGCCCTCCTGTAAGCTCTGCTGTGCGAGTTCGGCGACGCGCTCGCGCGGCCGGAGGTTCGTCTCGAAGTCCTCGTACTCGTCGTCGTTGATGGCGTCGCGCATGTCGCCGTCCAGCAGCGCCCGGACGACGTTTCGAGTGGTCTCGCGGCCGCGGGCGACGAACTCGCGGTCCACGTCTCGACCGACGCGCACGAGGGGAACGTCTCCCGCCTCGACGTGGATGCGGCCGAGCGTCAACATCGCGGGTAGGACGAGGCGCGTGTCGTAGTCGAATCGGGCCTGCTCGTCGGCCGCCCCGGGTGCAGAGTCGAGTTCGCCCGCCTCGCGGGCGCGTTGGAGGTCGCGCTCGACGCTCAGGAACAGGCGTTCGGTCATGGACTCGATTTCGGACTCGACCTCGTTGCGGAGCAACACCATGGCGACCACGCGCGGGTCGTAGGTCTCGGCGAGGTGAGTCGCCAGCGCTCTCGCCGCCGCCGGAATTCGTGACCGAACGCTACCCATATGGTCGGAGAGTCGCCCGCCGCGGTATATCAGGGTTGTGGAACCGTCGCCGGGGAGTCTTTCCGCTTTCGGACGTTTCCGATTCTGGGAGCGGTTCCGGTGTCTGTTCATCTCCCGTGTCTGTCCGCCTCCGCGCGCGGAAACGAGTTATTTATCTAGGTGACGCCGGGTTATGGGCCTGTATGACGAGTTTCGACGGCGTCGCGCGCCGACTCGGTCGCGTCGGTCGCGGGGTTACGTTGGCCGCTCGAACCGTGGTACCCGTGGACACGAACCCGGTTCCGGCGGACTGGACACACGTCACCAAGGTAGACCCCGAGGACGCCAAGAAAATCCCGCTGCTGTACCCCCTCTACCTGCGGCACACGAGCGCGGTGTCGGTCGGCGGGTCGGCCGACGTGACCGCACGCAACACCGAGGAGACGTTCGCCCTCCTCGGTCCCGCTTCGGTACCGGTCTTCCACGAACCCAGCGGTCCGCGCCACGTCACGCTTCGGACCCGCGAGCAGGCCGACCTGCTCGCCATCCCCGAGGTGCTGAACGGCGACTCGGAGGCGCTCGTCGGGCAGTTGGGCGAGGCCACCGAGTACGTCCGCGAGGAGATGGTGCCCGACCTACTTGCCGACCGGACCCCGTGGCTCCCCGACTTCGCGGCCGACGCGCTCGCCGACTTCGCCACCTCGTGGCTGCTCGCCGACGCTATCTTCGAGGCCTACGTCATCCAGAACCCCGACAGCGCCGCGGCCCGCGAGGCCAACGTCACCGAGACCGACCTGCTCACGCCTCGCGAATCCAAACAGCGAGCCATGGCGGCCGAGCGCCACCTCGAGAGCGAACTCGTCTACCTCGAATACTCGGGCACCTACGGCGGCGACGACGCCGCGGAGGCGTTGGCCACCATCTCCGAGGGGCTGACGTGGTCGCGACTCTGGTACGGCGGCGGAATCGACTCCCGCGAACGCGCCACCGCGATGCTCGACGCCGGCGCGGACGCCATCGTCGTCGGCGACGCCTTCCACCGCGTGGCCGACGAGGAGGCCGAACTCTGCGAGCGGGCGGCCGAGGAACTCGACCCGGCAACTCCTTCGTCTGCCGTCAGAGAGTGGGTCGACGAGAACCTCGCCGTCGCCGACTCTCACGCCGCGGCCTACCTCGCCACGATTCCGTCCGTCCCGCACCCCGAACGAGTGGCCGAGCGCTACTTGACCGCGACGGTCCGAACGTGGCTCCGCCTGCGCGAACTGGTGGCAGACGGCGCTAGCGTCCGGGCGAGTTCCACGGAGCGGTCGGAGAACGGTCTGGACCTCGGGCGGACGCTCGGCGAGGACGCGAGCGACGAACTCGGGTCGGCCGACGCCGAACTGGTCCGACGCTGTCTGCTCGCACTCGTTGCCGACCGGAGCGACGCCGACGGTGTCTCGTCTCTCGACGTTCCGACCGACCACTTCGCACTCTCGCCGTCGTCGCTGTAGTGGGTAGACGCTCGTCGTTGCTCTGAACGACGATACAACGGCTTCTGCAGGGGTTTTACGACCCGTTTATCGGCGAACGAATGAAAAGCGTCTTAACTCAGTTTGTCAAAACGGATGTTCGTGGCGGTACACTACGCATGAGTCTCGCCCGAAAACTCGCCCGTGTGGTCTGTGCTACCGACCCCGGTTCGGAGGAGACCTACGAGTGCAAGACCTGCGGTGCGACGTTCTCGCTCGACCGACAGACGTGCCCAGACTGCGGCGGTTGCACCATCGACCGCACCGACTGGGACGTCGTCGTCTCGGGATGAGGGTTCGGTACGCCAGCACACGCCCGGTCGAAACCGCGGCGTTTAAAATGGACCGGCCAGTAGGATAGGGTGCGGGCGCTTAGCTCAGTCTGGACAGAGTACTTGGCTTCGGACCAAGCTGTCGCGGGTTCAAATCCTGCAGCGCCCATTCGTTTTCCGAACGGTCTACGTTCGCGAGACGACGGTACATCGTTTTTAAATAAAACCGCCGTGCACACGTCTGATTCCGACCACAGTTCGGTATGCCCACGACGGAGTCATCATCTACGCTTCGGTAGTGGCGCCGCCGCCGAGGAAGTTCAGTGCCGCGAGTTCGTCGCCCGCCTCTGTGAGGTGGTCGCACTCCCCCTCGGCCATGTGGCCATCTTCGACGAGAACCGTTCCTCGTTCGGAGAACCGATTCCTGTAATCTGTCGTGAGAACGAAGGCCGCGTGAAACCGTGAACTGGTGGCCGTTTTCGAGTTCAATACGATACAGGTACCCTTCTCGAATCGGTTCGTCCGATGCGGGTATAGTGCCGAGACTGCACGTGGTTCGCTGAGGACGAAGGACTGATAACGTTGGTCTGGTTCCGTTCGAACAGCATGGGGATTCGCTTCATCGGTCATAAGAAAAAACTCGTTTCTGATATCGTCTCTATTATCGACTCTACTGTCGAGGACGGAACACAGGTTGGCGATTTTTTCACAGGAACCGGGAGTGTAGCTGCTTCACTCAAAAACGCCGGTTACTCGGTCGTAGCGAACGACCTCCTGACCCACTGCTGTATCTCTGCTCGCGCGCAACTTCGAAATCCTCCCCAACCGGAGTTCGAAATGCTCCTCGAGCAAGTCCCCGCAGTACAGGATGCAGGCAACCAGTTCATTCAACGGTCGGGTTACACACAGGTCTTGTCTTATCTGAATCAGCTAGATGGTGTAGAGGGTTTCATTTACTCGACCTACTCACCGGGCGGTACGTCGAATCGAGAAGAGCCTCGCCAATATTTTACCGACGAGAACGCCAAAGCAATCGACGCGTGCCGCCAGAGAATTCACCGGTGGCACGACCAAAACTATCTATCCGACGATGAACACGCACTCCTACTATACGACCTCATTCGAGCCACGAACGAGGTTGCGAACACTGCGGGAACGTACGGTGCTTATCTCAAATCTTGGTACGAACGGGCGAAGGAACCACTCGAACTCACTCCCGCCGAACTCCCGGAGGGTCCGTTAGAGCACGAGATTCAGCAACGAGATGCGAACGAGTTAGCGAGAGAAACATCGTTATCAGCAGTGTATTTGGACCCGCCGTACACTAAGAGGCAGTACGCGTCTTACTATCATCTGCCAGAGACCATCGCCAAGAAGGAGAACCCATCTGTCTCTGGTAAAACTGGCCTACCAAACTGGGAGTCGAAGAGTTCCGATTATTGCCACAAGCGAAGGGCTTCGGGTCAGTTAGACGATTTGCTGTCCGCTTTGGATGCGGAGTACGTCTTTCTCAGCTACAGCGACGAAGGGCATATTACGCCAGACGAATTAAACGAGATTCTCTCGGAACACGGGGAGGTCGAACTACACACGTTCGACCACCGGAGGTACAAGAGCAATACCGAAGCAGATTCGGGCGACCTTACCGAGGCGCTCTACGTCGTCCAGTCGACTTCCTGACCTCCTTGTCTTGGTATTATATGATAGTAGGCACTTCGAACCACCATGGATACCCGTAACGTCGACCAAGTTCTCTGGAAATATCTGACGATTACCGATTTCGGTGGGATGAACGGAATCTGGGAGGGCGATGACGGAGGCTCTGCGAAGCATATCCCGTTGTGGCCCTCCAAGCGGGACGAAATCGCCGAATTCTTCGATGTCGCTCCGTTCCCACCGGAAGACCAGGACGTCGTTGACGAGCAAATCAATCTCGAACCGGTCGAGGGAGTTCCAGATTCCGAAGGGCCAATTAAAGTTTCCTGCAAACTCGACCGACGAGAAGGAGAGTGGCGGATAGCGAACCAGCACAACGACCGCTACGTACTTTGGACTCCGGAGCACGGGTTCCCGGCCAAGAACGAACTACCAGTTGAAGATGAGGACGATTACTACGATAGTAATCCACCGATTATCTACTTCGTGAAGGACGAGCAAGGAAACTTCCACGCACGGTCGGTAAACGACAGTTCGTACGAATCCCTCGAAGAGTACCCCGCGGAACTAGTACAATACTGGGAGAACGCAGGTAAGAGTAACAGCTTCGGAATCATCGATTTCCACGAGGACTCTGTCAAATCTCTCTAACATGAGTCGGCCTTCTGTCACTACCCTCCGTGAGCGACTCGCTGCGAATCTAAACGTACTACTGTATGGGCCACCGGGAACCGGTAAAACCGACTTGATGCTAGAGTTACAGCAACAGTTGGAGACCGAATCCGAAGCTGAGAGAGGTCCGAGCAGGGAATTTGATGCATCCTCAGTCGATAACCCCTTCGCCACGGGACCCCAAACCAACCGGGATAGGGATTTCCCCGGCGAGATTAGGACGGCGTGGTTGACGTTCCACGAAAGTACAGGACACGAAGAGTTCGTCGTCGGCCTACGTCCGAAGCCCTCCGGGTCGGGGGTCGAATTACAACCTCGTGCCGGCACTCTGTTGTCATTAGCGGAGCATGCTCGTAATGGAAATACGAGCGTCCTCTTCATCGACGAGATTAACCGGGCGAACGTGTCCAAAGTATTCGGTCAATTTATCACGCTCATGGAGCCTGATAAACGTCTGGACTCGGACGGCAACGCACAGCCGACTACAGTGGGGGTTACCTTTCAACAACTGAACGATGGGCAGGACATCGAGAACCCGCTGGGTGACGATTTCAGTATCGAATTCCCTTATCGACTCCCTCGGAATCTCTACGTTGTGGCTTCGATGAACTCCCTCGACCGCTCGACTGCGCCTCTAGACTCGGCTCTCGCGCGGAGATTTGACCAAATAAGTGTCTCACCGGATTACCAAGCACTGGCAGACTATCTGGGAATCGATAGTGACCCCGCAGAGATTAATCTCCCCGATGATGCAGAACGGGCTTCACCCGAAGAGATATCGATTGCGCTACTGTGGCGCATTAACCAGTTCCTTCGGAGTATCTACGGTGACGACTTTCAGTTGGGTCCGGGATACGTTTGGTCAGTCGGTGAGACCGAAAGCGAGGAAGATGCTATCCACGCTCTCACCGAATCGTGGGATAGCCGCGTTCTTCCGAAGCTACGCGAGGTTTTCCGATCGAGAACCGACCAACTCGCTACCGTTCTGAAAGCCGGGGAGTCCCTAAACGGGGTCGAAAACCCCTACAAGCGTGACGAAATTCCTGCCGAATGGGGGAAAGTTGGAGCGGACGACCCACTTTCGTTACCGGAGTTACAGCAACAACCAGATGGGAACAAGCGAGCTATTCTTCACGGTCTAGCCGTCACTGAGTGAATCTGAAGATGGTGCTCGTTCAGGAATACGGTGATTCCGTGCAAATCGAGGGCGACCCGGGCCGCCTCGTTCAGGCCTTCGACCACGCAGAGGAACACTGGTCGGCCCGACTCGGAACAGACGCTGTTTTCGATGTGTCTGCTACTGCTAAAGGGGTTGAAGTTAGACCCCTCGGTGTAACTGGTCAGGTCACGGTTGCGGGCGAGACTATCGAAATCGTCCCGAAATATCTGTTTCCAGAGGACATCGACGACTGGCACGGAAGTATTGCGGACATACTCGCGTTCTCGCAAACAGAGAGTTTCGACTTAGTAAGTAGTGCATCAGGCGACCGAGACGTTTCTACGTTCGTCGATTTGCTTGCTGGTGCGTTTGCTGAGGAACTACGTGACAGCCTCCAGCATGGCCTTCCAACCGAGTACGTCCGGACCCGAGAAACTCGTGATACGGTCCGCGGACGACTGGTCACCGAAGAACTGTATCCACAGGTTTTGAAGGACCCTACGAAGGTCGTCTGTGAGACGGACGAACTGTCCGTAGACACTGTGTTGGGACAGACACTCCGCTGGGCGGCTTACGAATATGCGCACCTCACCACGGACCCAACTGTTCGCGGTGAACTGCTGGAATTAGAGACGCAGTTGTCAGAAGCCACACGAAGAACTCCCAGTTTAGCTGAATTAAATCGGTTATTCATCCCTCCCCAGTATCGGCGGTTTGAGCGAGCTGTCGAACTCGCCACTTGGCTTCGACGAAACGAGGGACCCACACTACGGGAGAGTGAACTCGAACTTCGGGGCGTTTTGATAAACACTCACGAGCTGTTCCAAGATTTCGTCGATGCCTGTCTGAGCTTTATAGCACACACCAGGTCGTGGGAGTTCGATTCGGAACCGTCGACTCATCTCGCTACGTCTCCTTCGAAACTAACCGCGTATCCGGACCACGTGATTCAGACGGCAGACGGTGGGATGGTCTTAGACTCGAAATACGTCGTCTCTGCGGACTGGTCGGACCCCGAATCTCGCGGGGAGGAGAGACCGAACCTGAACGAAGTGTACCAAGTCGTTGCGGCGGGACGCGCCATGGAAATCGAGGAAGTCGGCTTGGTGTATCCAGCTGTCGCAGGAGACTACGAAGGGCCATGGCAACTCGAAGGGTCGGGTCCCACCGTCAATCTCCACCTGATAGAAATAGACCCCTCGAGATTCGAGTTCGAAAATATCGAAGCGTTCACCGACAGAACTCACTCGGCCTTGCAGGCGCTCATTCGAGGTTGAGTTTCGCTTCGATATCTCTGAACGAAGAGAGGACTCGAGTTTTGTATTCGTAGTCCCCGTTCTCGTCTTCGTCTCGTCGACGAAGTGCACCGAAACTGTCGACGACGTATTCGACCTCTTCTTCGGTTAAATCGTACAGATTGAAGAACAGGCCGTCCAGCTCAGCCCGAATCTGACGTCGTCGACTGGAATCCCACTCGTATGGTTCGGACTGAAAACCCAGATTACTGCCCCACGCGTCTAAGTCCCGCGCAGTGTACGTCAACTCTGCAACGCGACTGCTTATCCAGTCCACGAGCGGTTCACCCTGAATTGTAGCGTCGTATCTCTCTGGAGGGAACACGGGAGTTTGTCGAACGATGTACCAGTTCAGGGTCACGTTCCCTATCTTTTGTCTGCACGCGAAATCGTACGCCATCGAGTTGAGATTTGCCAAGAGACAGGCGACGTAGCGGGGCGGTTCCGAGGTCAGAAGAAGGGGAAGCTTGTTCCCGACGGCCGTTCTGGGCAGGACAGAGGCAATCATCGTCCGCGAATTAGTCGCACTGGTGATATCCTTGAAGCCGATAAACCAATCGTACTGATAGCCGTCCGGAATCGCGGACTCGACCGTATCCTCGGGGAGGTAGTATCGGGCATTCACCGTGAAATCCGGGTCAGAGAGGCTATCTCTCTCCGTCGGTTCCTTCGTACCGGAGCGAAAGAGGTTACCGCTGGCGTCTTTCGCGTGTGAGGCGCGGTGGTTGTATTGATTTACCATCCGGCCTTCATATAGACGAAGGTACGCTTCATCGTCGAGTGTAATCTGGCCTTTCGAATCTCTCTGGCCCTCGGAGAGGTTCGTAATCGGCACAAATTTGTCGGAGTCCGTCGACATATCGAACATTCGCTCGTAAGAAACGTCCCACGGATTCACGTCCGCGTCAGTTCGGGATACTTCCGCATCACCGACGAGAATGGGCGCCTGCTGATGTTGCTTCTGGAGGATTTCGAGAGCGTTTTTCCCTCGGACGAGAGGTGCAGTCTTTGTTAGCGGGTTCAGTTCACCTATTTCGTCGGGGGACAGGCGAACGTGTTTAGCCGAATCGTCGATATCCGATGGCGTGTGAGCGAAGAACACGTAGTCCGCCGCTTCAGACTCGGGCCGATTTGTGAGCGTGAGCAGCGAGAATCGGGTTCTTCCGTCGACGTCGTCGAAGAGTTTCTCGCGGTTCTCGAAGTCGTAGAGTGAAACCAATTTACCTTCGGTGGTGAGGTGTTCGAAGAAGTCGCTCGTGTAGTAGTCCGTCGCGATACCGGTGGGCACGATGAGCGAGCAATACCCATCGGGTGCAGCCAGTTGGAGAGAACGTTCCACGAACAAGCTGTAGAGGTTTAACATTCCGACATTAGTCCACTGGTAGTCCGAGGAATTTCGAATCTCGTTCGCGTATGCCTTCGCCTGCTCGCGTGCCTGCTCCAAATCAGCCTGTATCTCCTCGTAATCGCCGTTCGAAATTTTGGAACCTCGTGCCGCAGACGTTGCAATTTCGGCGAGTTGAGGCTGACGGGCGGCTAAGAACTCGCGGGTTTGAACCTTCACCCGCTCCCAAGGAGGGTTCGTGATGACGATGTCGAACCCGTCGGTTGCAGAAAAGACACTGTTGAACTCCTCGCCCCAGTTAATTTGCTGGAGTTCTTCGCGATAGGTAGTTCCTTCTTCACCACCCGCAACAACGTCGGAGAGGCGTTGTTGTCTAACAGGTCCGCGGAGAGAATCACCGACCACGAACCGGTCTGGATTGGGTCCGGGAGCAGTTAGGTCAAACTGTCCCTCGAACCAGAGAGCGGCTAAACAAGCCTCCGTAGAGAGACGATTAGCGTCGGCGCCGTAGAGGGATTCCTGTATAATCTCCTGTTTCGCGCGTTTGGTCGCCTTTCTACTCGGGTTGGAAGACCCTTCGATAGATTCTGCCACTGCTGGACTCAGCGTGTCTATGACGCCGAGTAGCATACTGCCAGTTCCGCAAGCCGGGTCCACGACACTGAGTGAGGAGAGGACGTCTCGAATCTTAGAGAAGTCCGTATTCTCGAAGGAGTTGCCTTCCCCGGGCCAGCAACCATAGCGTTCGCAGCGCTCGCGGAACTTCCGTTCTACCGCTTCCGTCGCGGCGCGCGTAGCCAACTCGACTGGTGTAAGATACGTTCCAGAGACGCGACGGTCGTCGTTGGCCGGTTCGTATCTCAGACTACCATCCGAATCTACTTGCGGTTGGTACTCCGTGAACGACTCGAGGGCATCACTAACTGCTTGGAAGACCACGCGATAGTCGTCCTGCCACGTACTGGAGTGAGCCGAAAGAATCTCAGCGACAGGCAGCGACTCTAAGTCGATAGCGTCGGTGTCGAAAAGCGGGAACAGAGCGTGCTGTGGATTTGAGGAGGCTTCTCGCCGAAGACTCTCCCACGCCTCTACTGGTTCGATATCGTTCTCTCTAGCGTACCCTGCGACGAGAATCGATTGGAGAACGGCGCGTTTGCAATCGCGTTCAATCGCCTCGAAACTGTGTGTGGAACGGTCGACTTCGTCGATAGCCGTACGTACATATGTAGACAGAGCGTCGACGACAGGGGGAACAGTATTGTTTCCTACCATGTTTCCTCAGACGAAGGGTTGTCTCTAACTGGGGCGATGTCTGGCTAAAAGGTATGGTTTCTACGACGCCGGTTCGCCGGCCTATCTTCATCCAGCGCTAAATCAAAAACCGTGTTCGTCAGAAGAGTTCGCTTGTCGGAATTACTCGTTGCACTCACAACCCCGGATACAGGGTCCGAGATACCATAAGACGTCGGAACGAGTCGTTATCTCCACGACGCGACGACTGCGGGGACTGGCGAGTGTTCAATGTGGTCACCCTCCGACAGCATCGATGGGGAACTCGGACCTACTCCGAGCGTCCGTCTAGATGAATTCACGTGCCCATCTCGACTCGGTCACGGGAATCGGGTCGCGTAAGTAACCGTAGAATCCGAAGATGGTGACAACTATCCGCAAATAAAACGTGAGATGAGGGGTTTAGAAACCGACCCGGAGTCCCACGTGTCCAGTCGGAGAACTCACGCTCTCGTCTCGGGGACGACCCCCAAACGGGCTTTATACCCGGTTGTTCGATGTGGACGCTCGTTCGTACGTGTGAACGACGCGAAACGACCACCGAGGCACCGACGCGGGGTCGCGCTCACCCGCTCTCGTAGCCGCCGTCGACGACCAGACCGTGGCCGGTCACGTACGACGCGTGCTCGGAGAGGAGGAAGGCGACGCAGTCCGCGACTTCCTCGGGGTCGCCCAGTCGCTTGAGCGGGTACTGGTCGGCCATCTGCTCGCGCGCCCGGTCGGGATTCTCCCGGCCCTCGAAATACGTGTCGGTCAGCGGCGTGTCGACGAAGCCCGGACACACCGCGTTCACCCGGACGCCGTGTGGCCCGGCCTCTTGTGCAGCAGCTCGCGAGAAGTTCAGTACGGCACCTTTCGTCAGCGAGTACACCGACTGGCCGGGGAGACCGAGTTTCCCCGCGATGGAGGACATGTTGACGACGGAGCCGTGTCCCTGTTCCTTCAGGAGCGGCAGGGCGGCGTGACAGCAGTTCCAGACGCCGTTGATGTTGACGTCCATCACGAAGTCGCGGACGCTCTCCTCGACATCCTCGATGGACTCGCCGGGGTGACCCACTCCCGCGTTGTTGAAGAGTCCGTCCAGACCGTACTCTTCGTGGGCGGCCTCGATTACACTCACTACCTGCTCGGGGTCGGTCACGTCGAGTTCGTGAGCCTCCGCCTCGCCTCCGTCTCCCCGGATGGTCTCGGCGACCTCTTCGGCACCGCCGGTGTTCACGTCGGTGACGAGCACCCTCGCGCCGTACTCGCCGCACCGTTTCGCCGTCGCCGCGCCGATTCCAGACGCTGCACCCGTAACGAGCACTGTCTTGCCATCTAGTCGCATACCTTACCTACGCACTCCTGTCGTATAACTTTACAACTCGTAGCGATGGTTCGATGGACCTTCGACGGGAGTACAGTACGACTGGTCGAGGACAGGGTGTGCGTCTTCGTCGGACACCGACTCACTCGCTTACCGCCGCTCTACCCGTCCTCGGAACACGGTCCCCTCGAATCCCCGTGGTCGAGATGCTCTCGCAGCGCCGATTCGCTTCCCACGTGAATCGTGCGGGCGTTGTCTGGATTCCCCGGCGGTCTGTGACAGACCGTATACGACCCCTGCTCCTCCTCTTTCTTCCTTTCTTTCTCGCTCTGCTCCTCTTCTTTCCCTCCCTCGCTCTCCTTCCCTTCTTCCTTTTCCCCACCCTCGCTCTCGTTGCCACGCTTCTTCTCCTGCCCGCCTCCGCTCCGCTCGCAACTCCCTGTCGTGATTCGTATCGGTTCGCTCATGTCGAGCGAGACGCGGTCCGGGTCGTCCGGGAACCCCGAGAGGAACTGCCAGTCGGTGACCGTGCCATTGTAGTATTCGTCGTAGAGGGCGGCGTCCTCGTTGAAGGCCGGGTCGATGACTACCTCGAAGTCGTCGCCCAGTCCGCGGAACACGCCGCCGTCCGCGCCGCCGCCTCCCCACGTCCAATCGATGCGGTGGTCGGTTCCATCGACGTGCCACCTATCGTAGTTCTCCTGTTCCCCGCTGTTGGGGTCACGGTAGAGGTCGTCCTTGACGACCCAGTCACCGTCTTCTGGAAGTCCAGTGATTTCGAACGTCGCCGAACCCCTTCCCGAGTCTCCGGAGGACCCGTGGACGAAAACGAGACTCAGTCCTTTGGGACCCTGATAGAGGAAGACGATACTCGTCTGACGGCGCTGGAAGTCCAGCGTGCCCGCCGACGCGTACGGTGCAGTATCTCCGACGGACGCGCCGTTGGCGTCGCTGATGTACTCCTCCGGGAGTTGGTAATCGTAGAACGTCTTCACGGGCAACTGGCGGCGCATCGGTCGGACCGGGACGCACGTATCGCCCTGCACGAGGACGTATTGGGACTCCGTCCCGCGCGTCGCCACGGCCTCGGTTCCGAGTACTCCCGCGGCGAAACCGGTTCCGATGGTAGATAACAAGGTCCGCCGCGTCGGCGTCGATTTTCGCTTACCCATACCCGCCTGTAGCATCGGACAGGCTCCGCTTTGTTATCCGGTACTTACAGCCGGTTCGTTCCGTTTCGTTCCGTTCCGGGGAAAATAGAGTTGCAATGCGAACTGAGTCAGTAAACACGCGCTCCGTTTTACTCGTCGCCGCTCTAGTCCAGTCAGTGAGTGCGAGTCCCCATGAAGCGGTTAGTTCGGAGACCAGCGCTCGGTCGTCCGTGTGTCGGGAATACCGACACACGGCAGGTCCGTGAGTTAAGCCCGTCCTACGTCTGCGGTCCGAGGTAGCCCCACGCGTGGAGACGGTCGCCCTCCCCGTCCGTCCACCGCTCTCCGATGTCGTCTCGGTAGTAGAGGTTCGGGATGACGATGTCGTCGATTCGCTCGTAGCATCGCTCACGGGCCTCCTGCATCGTCTCACCCTTCCCCGTCACGACGAGGGGCATCCCGTTGTCGCCCGCGACCCGCCACTGCCCCTCGACGTTCTTGGCGTCCTCGACGTGAATCCCCTCGCGGCTCTCGGTCTCGAAGACGACGGCGGCGTTGCGCGAACTCTCGTCGTAGGTCTCCTCGTCGTCGAACGGGAACGGCGGGAGCACGATTCGAACGCCTATCTGGTAGCCCGTGTGAACCTCCAGTTCCGGGTCGTTACCGTGTGCGAGGTCGTAGAAGAACCGGCCGGTCGAGGACTCGAACGACTCCTCCTGCAGGGCGATGGTCGGGTAGCCGAACCGCGGGGTGAACTCCAGCGGATAGATGCCGGTCTCGTTGACGATGCAGTTGATGTCGATGCTCCCGACGTACCCCTCCTCGGCGAGCCAGCCGTCCAGTTTGCCGAGCGTCTCCTCGAACAGTTCGTTGTGGCCTGCCCAGAACATCGCCGTCCCCATCTCGCCGGTCGAGGGGCCGATGTTTCCGGGGAACAGCTTCTTGTGTTCGAAGTTGAAGTTCACCTCGTCGACGAACTGCTCGCCGTCGAAGAACCCGCAGACCGCGACCTCGACGCCGTCGACCTTCCGCTGGAGTTGGAACCCCTTCATGCGGTGGCCCCACGCCTTCTCGTAGGCTCTCAGCACGTCGATTACGTCGCTGCCGTCGTCCTCGGTCCCGACGTAGAGGAGGCGCTTGACGTTCTGGACCTCACCGAGCGGTTTGATAACGTAGGCGGCGGGGTTCTGCTGGACGTACTCGATTCCCTCGCCGAAGTCGTGGAACACCTGATGCTCGATGGTGTTCACTCCGTGGTCCTCCAGCACGTCCATCGCGTATCCGCGGTCCTCTTCGAGGCGGTCCTGTTCGGCGTGCCGCCGACCACGGCCGTCCCCTGTTCGCGGAGTTCCTGAGCGAGTTTCCCGGTTCCGATATCGGAACCCACCCAGATGTCGTCGAAGACGACGACGTCGGCCCACTCGACCTCCGACCGCCAGTCGTCGGTCTTCGGGACGAACCCGTCCCCGATTTCGCGGTCGCTCTCGGACTCGATGTAGTACTTGACGTCGTGACCTTCGCGGTGGACCTGCCACGCGAGGTCGGTAATCAGTGCGGCGTCGGCGGAGACGAAGAGGAAGCGCTTGGAGTTCATCGGTCTACAGTACGTACGCGCAACCGCGCCACTTGAATTACCGTGTTGACGGGTTCACCGGGTCGGTGGTTCTCGGAAGCGACTTCGGCGGCGAGAGCGACGGAGTACGGGCCGACGAGACCGCTCGGGGCCATCACGCCTAACAGAATCAGGGCCGAGAAAACCTGTTGGGGGAAACGTATGTCCGACGAAAGCCAGACCACGACAGACCACGACGAGATTCGGGAGTGGGTCGAAGAGCGCGACGGCCAACCGGCCTACGTGGAGGACACCGAGGACGGCGACAGCGGACTGCTCCGAATCGACTTCCCGGACGAGGGGGACGACGACGAGAACCTCGACGACATCTCGTGGGACGAGTTCTTCGAGACGTTCGAGGAGAACGACCTCGCGTTCCTGTATCAGGACGAGACCGACGACGGCGAGACCAGTTACTTCAGCAAGTTCGTGAGTCGGGAGGACTGATAGAGCGTGGCCACGAGCGACAGAACGACGGCCCGGACCGAAGGCGTCGAACGGGCCGCGAGCGCTATCGAGGAGCGGGCCGAACCGCTCGACGAAGAGGCGGTCTCGCGCCTCGCCGACGAAGTCGAGGACGCGGCGTTCGTCCTGCTGGGCGAGGCGAGTCACGGCACCTCCGAGTACTATCGGTGGCGGGCGCGTCTGACCGCGGAACTCGTCGAACGCGGCGAGGCGTCGTTCGTCGCCGTCGAGGGCGACTGGACAGACTGTTACGAGGTGAACCGGTACGTGCGCGGCGCGAAGCGCCGCGAAACGCGAGCGAGGAGCGACGACTCGCGAACGGGCCAGCGCGACGCCTCGCGGGCGACCGACGTCCTCGCCGAGTTCGACCGTTGGCCGACGTGGATGTGGGCCAACTGGGAAGTCGCGGCGTTCGTGGACCGCCTCCGGGGGTACAACGAGGGGCGCTCGCACGACGAACAGGTCGGGTTCTACGGACTCGACGTGTACAGTCTGTTCGAGTCGATGGAGGCGGTCGTCGAGTTCCTCGAGGAGTACGACCCGGAGGCCGCCGAGCGGGCGCGAGACGCCTACAAGTGCTTCGAACCTTACGGGGAAGACGCCCGGGAGTACGGGCGCTCGACTCGCCTCGCGCCCGACGACTGCGAGGACGAGGTGGTCGAGATTCTGGCCGACCTCGCGAGCGACGGCAGCGAGTACGACGACACCGAGGCCCGGTTCAGCGCCGAACAGAACGCCCTCGTGGCGAAGAACGCCGAGGAGTACTACCGCTCGATGGTGAAGGGGAGCGCCGAGTCGTGGAACGTCCGGGACGACCACATGATGGCGACGCTTGACCGCCTCGCCGACCACCACGGCGGCACCGCAGTCGTCTGGGCGCACAACACCCACGTCGGCGACGCCCGCGCTACGGACATGCGCGACCGCGGCAAACACAACCTCGGCCAACTCGCCCGGGAGAACCACCCGGGGGACTGCCATCTGGTCGGGTTCGGCACCCACCGCGGCGAGGTAATCGCGGGAGAGGCGTGGGACGCCGAGATGGAGGAGATGCGCGTCCCCCCGGCGAGGGAGGGGAGCGTCGGCGACGCCTTCCACCGGGCGACCGGCGACGACTGCCTGCTCGCGGACACCGACGCGCCCGCCCTCCGCGAGCGTCGGGGCCACCGCGCCATCGGCGTCGTCTACGACCCGCACCGCGAGGCGTACAACTACGTGCCGACGAACCTCGCCGAGCGCTACGACTCGTTCGTCCACGTCGAGGACTCGACCGCGCTCCACCCGCTCGGCGTCGATGCCGACTCGACGCGACCGCCGGAGTCCTATCCGTGGGGCGTGTGACCGGCCTCGAAAAACGAAATTCTGTCGTAAAATTACGGCTCAGACGCTCTGCCCGTCACGGACCCCTTCGACCTCGGCGACCGACATCGCGTAGTATCTGGCGTCGCCGGGCACGTCCACCTCCATCTCGACTCGCTCTTGGTCCCCCTCGGGGACGACGAACTCCGGCCCTCGGAGAGTCTCTATCTCGTCGCCGTCGTCGCCGTAGAAACTGACGAACGCGACCACCTCGGCGGGGTCGCCGGTGTTGGCCACGGTCGCGGCCATCGTCACCTGCCCGACCGGAAGTTCCTCGTGGGTGTCGTCGATGTCGTGCTGGCGGACGTCGGTCTCCACCACCGCGAGGTTCTCGTCGGTCTCCTCGACCGAGTCCCGGTAGATGTGGAGTCGGTTTCGAGCGGCCTGCAGTGCGCGGACGGCCTCGTCGTCGTCGCGCTGGTTCAGTCGCTCCTCGACCCGGAGCAGTTGGTTGTCCACCTCGTCTACGATGCCCTGCCGGTCGGCGACGTCCCGTTCTTCGAAGGCGTCGAGTCGGTCCAGCACCGTCTCTATCTCCTCGGCGACGGCGTCGTCCTCGCCGGTCGCCTCCAGCGCGCGGTACAGGTCGTCGCGGATGTCGAGAATTGCCGGTAGTGCCACGGTCCCCACCTGTCGGCAACTACCGGATACTGGGGGAAGTGTTCTCCGGCCGCGTGACTCGCCGTCAGGGGCACAACCGATTTCCCGGCCGTCGTCGTACCGCCGACGATGTTCGTCAGCGTCGTCCTCCCGACGTATCACCGGGCGTCCGTCCTCGGGGACGCCGTGGAGAGCGTCCTCGGCCAGACCCACGACGACCTCGAACTCCTCGTCGTGGACGACGGCGACGACGACGCCACGCCGGAACTCGTCTCGTCGTTCGACGACGACCGACTCCGGTACGTCCGCCGCGACGAGTCCGCCCGGCGCGACGACTCGGCGGGCGTCTCTTCGGCCAGAAACGAGGGCGTCCGCCGGACCGACGGCGACGTCGTCGCCTTCGTCGATTCCGACGACCGCTGGCACCCCGACAAACTCCGGCGACAGGTTCGCGCCCTCCGACAGGCGGGCGATGCGGACGACGGGCCGTCGAGCGACGAGTACGGCGTCGTCTACGCCCCCGTCACCAAGCGCGACGGCGAACCCCGGACCCGCGAGTGCGCGTCGGGCGACGTGTTCGAGGCGGTTCGCACCATGTCGGTGCCGACATACACCTCGACGCTGCTGGTCCGCCGGGAGGCGTTCGAGCAGGTCGGCGGGTTCGACGAGCGACTGGGCTGTTTCGAGGACTGGGACCTCTGCCTGCGCCTCGCCCGGGACTGGCGGTTCGAGTGCGTGGACGCGCCGCTGGTGCTGAAAGGCACCGAGGCAGGGAACGTCTCGGCCGACCCCGACCGCCTCGCGCGGTCGGTCGAGCGACTCTTCGAGGTCCACGACCTGCCCGACGAGGCCCGCGCCCGACTCCTCGCGGACGCCGGGACGACCTACTGCGAGGCGGGCCGCCTCGCCGAGGGGCGGCCCTACCTCCGGCGCGCGCTCGGACTCGACTTCCGGCCGAACGCAGCGGCGGCGCTCGCGCTCTCGCTGTCGGCGTCGCCGCGGGCGTTCGACGCCGGGATGGGCGCGGTCTACGGCGTCGAGCAGTTGCTCGCCGGTCGGGGGTGAGAGAGGACGCTCGGAGACGACGTGACAATCGGTCCTCGGGGGCGACTCACGGCGTTCTCCGACACGGTCCACAGCGTTCTCCAGCACGGCCCACAGCGTTACGGCGGAAGCCGCCGTCCCACGAGTCCATGGGGGAGCGGAAGCCGAACGTCCTACTGCTGGTTATCGACGCCTGTCGCTTCGACTACCTCCGGGGACCGAAGGCCGAGACGCCGAATTGCGACGCGCTGGCCGACGAGGGAACCGACTTCCGGCGGGCGGTCAGCGCCGCGCCGTGGACCCTCCCGAGCGTGACGAGTCTGCTGACCGGGGAGTACCCGCACGAACACGGGGCCGACTCCCGCGGGTTCGAGATGGACCGGGGCCGGACCGTCACCGCCGACCTGCGGGAGGCGGGCTATCGGTGTCTCCACCTCTCGCCGAAGACGTGGATAGGCGACTGGCTCCCGCAGGGCCGGGGGTTCCACCGCGTCGCGGAGTTCACCGGACCGGACCACCGCCACTTCGACGGCGGCGCGGACGTTCGCCGCCTCTCGGCGGGCGTGGCCCGCGGTCCCGAGTGGTACGCGACCGTCGTCCGGCGCGCGCTCGAATCCGAGAACCCGGCGCTGAGTCTCGCCAACGCCGCGATGTACAAGTACCGCGAGGCGACCGAGGACGCGTGGCTCGACGACGTGCGGGCCAGCGAGCGCGCCGCGCGAACCGCCGACGAGTGGTTCGCCGAGTTCGCTAACGCCGAGGACCCGTTCTTCGCGTACGCCCACCTGATGGACCCGCACCTGCCGTTCTACGTGCCAGGGGAGTTCCGGTCTCCGGTCCGGCCGCCCGACTGCGCCACCTACGACGAGGAACTCGACTACCTCGACGACCTGATGGACGACCTCTGGGCGATTCGACTCGGCGAGCGCCGCCTCTCGGACGCCGAACTCGACTACCTCCGACGGCGGTACGCCGACGAGGTGACGTACGCCGACGCCGTCGTCGGCCGGATTCTCGACGGCCTCGACGAGCGCGGACTCGCCGACGACACGCTGGTCGTGCTGACTGCAGACCACGGCGAACACCTCGGCGAGGGCGACGACCGGACTCTGCTCGACCACCAGACGTCGGTGGGGTTCCCGCTCCTGCGCGTTCCGCTTGTCGCGCGCTATCCCGGCGAGTTCGAGGGCGGCGAGCGTCGGGATAACCTCGTCCAGACGACCGACGTCGCCGAGACGATTCGGGCGCTCGCGGGACTGGAACACGACCCTGCGCGCTCACTGCTGGCCGCGGACGTGGAGTTCGATACCGGCGAGGGGCGCGGCGAACGCCGACCGGAGGCGGCGTCGCGGAGTACGCCGGGGTGGTCCGCTCGCATCCGCCCGACGAGGTGGCCGACGAGCGCCTCTTCCGGACCCGGCGGACCGCAATCGCCGACGAGTGGAAACTCGACTGGGTCGGCGGCGAGTTGTGCGCTCGCCGCGTCGATTGGGCCGCCAACGAGACCGAGTCCGTCCCGCTCGACGCCGTCCCCGACGCCGTGCGGGAGCGACTGACCGAGGCGATTCCGTCTGGAAGCGACGGTGTCGGCGGGGGCGACCGGAGTGACCGAGGCGAGCGCGACCGGAACGAGACCGACCCCTCGGTCCCCGCCGACGTGGAAGCGAACCTCCGCGAACTCGGGTACCGCTGATGCGCGTCGCCGTGCTCTCCGACGGCTATCCGCCGTGGGACCGCGGCGGCGCGCAGCGAATCGCGGCCCAACTCGCGGAGGGCTACGACGAACGCGGCCACGAAGTCGCGGTCGTCACCGCGGTCGAGAACCGTGCCGACGCCGGGCGGGCGACCACGAACGGAGTCGCGGTCCGCAAACTCTGGTCGCCGAAACCCCGGTCGGTCCTGCCGTATCTCACCCTCCACAACCCCTTCGTCGTCCGGAGAATCGGACGAGTCCTCGACGCGTTCGACCCCGACGCGGTCCACGCGCACAACGTCCACTACCTCTCGAACGCGGGTCTCCGGGCGGCCGCCGAGCGCGCTCCCGTGGTCGAGACGTACCACGACGCCGGGACCGTCTCCTACGGCGAACTGACGGGCTATCTCGACGACCCGCCTGCGGGCGACCGGCCGATTCCGGCCGAGGAGTACCGGGTCAGTCCGCGGCGGCAGTTCCGGCGCGAGGGGCTTCGGTACAACCCCGTCCGGAATCCGGCGAACCGACGGACACGCCGCCGCCACGTCGAGTACGGCGTGGCGGTCAGCGACGCGCTCCGGACCGCGCTCCGGGCGAACGGCGTCCCCTGTCACGAGACCATTCGGAACGGCGTGGACGCCGCGGCGGTCGCGGAGGCGGGCTACCCGGCGGCGTTTCGGGCCGACTACGGACTCGGCGACGCGCCGGTCGCGCTGTTCGGCGGTCGAACCGGCTACAACAAGGGCGGCGCGCACCTCGCGCGGGCGTTCGCCGAAGTCCTCGCGGACGTGCCCGACGCGCGACTCGTGGTGACCGGCGACGACGAGTACGTCTCGCGGATGCGCGAGATTGCAGAGAGCGAGACGAAAGGAGCCCGGAATCGCATCGTGACGACGGGGTGGCTCGACCGAGACGAACTCTGCGGGGCGCTCCGGGCCGCGACGGTAGTCGCCACGCCGTCGGTCCACCTCGACCCGTTCCCGACGCTGAATCTGGAGGCGTTCGCGGCCGGGACCCCGGTCGTGACCTCGCGGTTCGGCGGCGCGGACGAACTCGTGGCCGACGGCGAGGACGGGTTCGTCGTGAACCCCTTCGAGGTGTCGGCGCTCGCGGACGCCCTCCGGCGACTGCTCGCCGACCGGGAGACCGCGACTCGGTTCGGCCAGCGCGGTCGGCGGAAGGTGCGCCGGGAGTTCACGGTCGGGCGGCAGGTCGAGTCGTACCTCCGAGTCCTCCGGTCGGCGGCGGGTCGCGACGCGGACTCGGGGACCGAGACGACGGTGAGCGTCCGCGACTGACCCGCCATCACACTCTTTCCGATTCGCCGGGTAATGACTCCGTTGTCGGGGGCGGGACGGTCCGCGAACACTCCGGTGCGGACGGTCTCAGGGGCGAGCGCGGACGGTCCGACCGGAGCGCGGCCGAAGGCGGACTGCGGAACGCGGCGGACTCCGAGGGAACCGGAACGATGGGTCAGGGAACCGACGAACGTTCGGATGACCGCTCGACAGTGCGAGTGAGCGACGCGCTTCGCCACGAGAGCAGTTCCGGGTCGGTGTGGGAGTGGTTGCGGAGGTTCGAACTCTGGTTGTTCGTCGACGCCCACCGCTGGTCGATAATCGGACTGCTCACGGCGTCCGTGTTCTTCGCGGTCGTTCTCGGCGTGGTACTCGCCCCGCCGTCCGTGATGGAGTATCTCGTGAGAGGGACCGCGCTCGCCAAGGGGTACGTGGAGTTACAGACCATCGACGTGACCGTCATCACCATCGTCCTCTCCATCAACCAACTCGTCCTCTCGCCCGAACTCGGGACGGTGGGCGAACAGCAGTCGCGCCTCGACGAGGTGCTCGACAACCGGACGAACGCCGAGGAACTCGGCGACCGACCGACGACGCCGATGGCCCCCAACGAGTACCTCCAGTTTCTGGTCGAGACCACGCGCGGACGCGTGGAGCGACTGCGCGAGACGGTCGCCGAGGGCGGCGACCGGACTCTCCGGCGCAACGTCGAAGCGTACGCCGACGACGTGGTCCGGGAGACCGACCGCGTCGCCGCGGCGCTCGACGACCGGCAGTTCGGGACCATCGAACTCATGGGTGCCGCGATGCACTTCACCACCGCCGAGAAGATACACGCGGTACGGGACCTCCATGAGCGACACGCCGAATCGTTGTCCGACGAGGAGGCCGAGGCGTTCGACGACGTGCTGGACGCGCTCGAACTGTACACTGTCGCCCGGGAGTACTTCCGCGCGCTCTACGTCCGGTGGGAGTTCATCGACTTCAGTCGCGCGATTCTCTACCTCGGACTTCCGGCGGTCGTCGTCGCCCACGTCTCCATCGGGTTCATCGGCGCGCAGGCGTTCGCCGGGACGCTGTTCGGCCTCCCGACGTTGTTCCTGTACGAGGCCGCGGCGTTCACCGTCGCCATGGTTCCGGTCGTCGTCGTGATAAGCTACGCCGCCCGACTCAGCACGCTGGCGAAGGCCGGTATCTTCGTCAGCCCGTTCAGCCCGGAACGCGAGGGCGGTCACTGGGAGGAGTAGCCCGCCACTCGGTGGGGGCGTCTACGAGGGACGAGAACAGCCACCGTACCGATACCACGGAATCCGTTACCGCGACTATGGTGTTCGCGTTCGACGCGCTGCTCGTCGCCCAGACGTCGGGGTCCGGGGGACTGTCGGGCGGATTGCTCTCCAATCCGTGGTTCTACGCCGCCTTCTCGGCGCTCGCGCTGATAGTCGGGTCGGCGGTCGGCGTCTGGGCCGACCCCGAGCGTCGGTGGCAGGCGATACTGCTCGCGGTCGGTGGCGGGTCGCTCATCATCTCGCTGGCCTTCGAGTTGTACGACCCGGCGGTCCGCAACATCGGCAAGTGGAGCGCGTCGCTGTTCTTCGTTTGCGGCGTCCTCGCGTTCGGGGGTCTCGACATCGCCATCGACCGCGTGGCCGACGAGGAATCTAAGGAGAACGGATGGGGACTGTGGGCCAGCGTGACGACCGACGGCATCCATGAGAACGCGGCGATGGGGTCGCTGCTCGTCGGTAACGTCCACGGGGCGCTGGCCTTCCTGTTCGCGCTGGTCGTGACCAACGGTTCGCAGTCGATGATGTCGGGGACCAACATGAAGCAGAACCACAGTCGCGTCGTGACCCTCGGCGCGTGGGTCGTGACCGGGTTCGTGGTCGGCGGGGCGGTGCTGCTGGGCTACTGGTTCATCCCGCCCCTGCCGAATTACTGGCTCGGTGCCGTGCGGGCGTTCGCCGCGGGAGCCATCCTCTCGTCGCTCGCCGGAGAAATCTACCCCGACGCCTACGAGCAGGCCGGACCGTACGTCACGCTCGCCACGGCGGTCGGGTTCCTCGGCACCTTCCTCCTGTAGCCTCGTCGTCGTGTCATCGGTCCTACTACCCAATTCAGTTCCGACAGGAGACGCGCCGACGCCCGACCGCTCGGCGGACGAGTCCCGCGAATCGGCCAGCGTGTTTATCGGGATTCGTGTCGTATCGATAGAACGGATTTATAAGATGGAGTCCGCCGACGGAGTAAAGGTCGCGGACGACGCCGCGAGGGAATCAAACGGGGGAACGATGTACGGAAAAATCGCACTCGACCGGGGGTACAGCGCGAACGACAGGCCGTCCGGAGGGGGTGGTTCGACGTGACCGACGTCGGCGTCTGGCTCGTCGGCGCACGCGGGAACATCGCCACCACGGCGATGGTCGGGGCGCGCGCGGTGGCCCGGGACGAGACCGACGAAACGGGGCTCGTGACGGCACGAGAACCGTACGCCGACCTCGACCTCCCGGCCGTGGAGTCGTTCGACTTCGGCGGCCACGACGTTCGGGAGGGGAGCGTCCTCGGGTCGGCCCGGCGTCTCGCCGAGCGAAACGGGACGCCCGAGCAGTCGGTCGTGGACGCGGTGGCCGACGACCTCCGGGCGATAGACGACCGCGTCCGGCGCGGAACCGCGCTCAACTGCGGCGAGCGCATCGCCGACCTCGCCGACGTCGAACCGCTGGAGACCGACCGGAGCGCGGCCGAGGTGGTCGAGCAGTTGCGCGAGGACCTCCGGACCTTCCGGCGCGAGCGCGGCCTCGACACCGTCGTGGTCGTCAACGTGGCCTCGACCGAACCGGAGGTGTCGAACCCCGAGCGATTCGACACCCGCGACGCCGTGGCGTCCGCGGTCGAGTCGGACGAGACCGACCTCCCGGCGAGTTCGCTCTACGCCTACGCAGCGTTCGCGGAGGGGTGTCCGTACGCCAACTTCACGCCGAGCGCGGGGGCCTCCTTGGCGGGCCTCCGCGAGATGGCCCGCGAGGAGGGCGTCCCACACGCGGGCGACGACGGCAAGACCGGCGAGTCGCTGACGAAGGCGGCGCTCGCGCCGATGTTCGCGGGGCGCAACCTCCGGGTGATGTCGTGGGAGGGCCACAACATCCTCGGGAACACCGACGGCGCGGTGCTCGAAGACGAGCGCAACAAGGCCGGAAAGCTGGCGAGCAAGGGCGACATCTTGGACGGCATCCTGCCCGACATCGGCCACAACCGGGTGCGAATCGACTACACGCCGTCGCTGGGCGACTGGAAGACCGCATGGGACTACATTCACTTCGAGGGGTTCCTCGATACCGAGATGAAGATGCAGTTCACGTGGGAGGGGTCGGACTCGGCGCTGGCCGCGCCCCTCGTCCTCGACCTCGCGCGCCTGCTGACCTACGCCGACGAACGCGGCGAGGCGGGCGTCCAGCGCCACCTCGCGTCGTTCTTCAAGGCTCCGCTCGGCGTGGAGGAACACGACCTCTCCCGGCAGTTCGAGATGCTCGACGAGTACGTCCGGGAGTGTCTCGCCGACCGAGAGCGCGACGACGCCGAGACCGACCGGGGCAACGGCGCGACCGAGGACCGACGGGAGCGTGGCGACGCCGGCGACGGACCGGCCACCCCGGAAGCCACTCCCGAGACGACCGACTGACGATGCGTGTCCTTCAGGTCGCCCACGCCCTGCCGCCCGCGACTTACGGCGGAACCGAACTCTACACCCGCGACCTCGCCGAGGCGCTCGCCGGGCGCGGTCACGAGGTGGCGGTCGCCGCACCGCGAGGCGCCGACGAGTCGTCGGGGAGCGACCCGTGTTGGGAGTCCGACCGCGAGAGACCCGCCGTCGAGACGTTCGACCTCCCCGACCCCGGCGGGGAGACCGCGCCCGCGGTCGGCGAGCGACCGCTCGACGCGGTCGTGCGTCCCGCGGTGGACGACCGATTCCGGGACCTCCTCGCGGAGTGGGACCCGGACGTGGTCCACCTCCAGCACGTCAAGCACCTCTCGGCGACCCTCCCGTCTCTCTGCGAGTCGCAGGGGGTCGCCAGCGTCGCCACCCTCCACGACTTCTGGACCATCTGTCACCGCGAACAGCTCTACCGACCGGAGGAGCGACCGTGCTCCGGTCCCGCGTCGGTCGAGAAGTGCGCCGACTGCTACCGGCGGGCCGCGGTCGAGGACGGGCGCGCGACCGACGGCGGGACCGCGGGACGCGCAAGCGACGACCGCGCAGTCGATGTGGTCGCGCGCCGGGACGAAGCGCTTCGGGAGGCTCTCTCGGCGACCAACCGACTCGTCGCGCCCTCGCGGTTCCTCCGCGACACGTTCGTCGCGTTCGGCGCGTCCGCGGAGCGCGTCGAGCAGTGCCGCAACGGGATTCGGGTCGAACGCTTCGAGGACACCGGCTTCGACCCCGATAGCCGACTCCGAATCGGGTACGCGGGTCGCGTCACCGAGCGAAAGGGCGTCCACCTGCTCGCGGCGGCCGCTGGCGAGGTCGAGGCGGCGGACCTCCACATCTTCGGTCGGTTCGACCCCGAGTCCGACGACTACCACGCTCGACTGGCGGCGACGGCCGACGAGGCGACGACGTTCCACGGGTGGTACGCCGACCGGGCGACTCCCTACCGCGAGATGGACGTGCTAGTCCTCCCTTCGGTCTGGTACGAGAACAGCCCCCTCGTGATTCAGGAGGCGTTCGCTTCGGGCGTTCCGGTGGTGACCGCAGACGTGGGCGGGATGGCCGAACTGGTCCGGGACGGCGAGGACGGCCTGACGTTCCCGGTCGGCGACGCCGACGGACTCCGGGACGCGCTCTCGCGACTCGCCCGGAACGCGGACCTCGTGGCCGACCTGCGCGACGGCGTGACCGAACCGAAGCGCCTCCGCGACCACGCCGCGGAAATCGCCGACCTGTACGCCGACTGCGTCGGCGCGAGTGAGGCGGGCGCGGGTGAGGGCGGCGAGGGGAGTCGATAGCGTGGCCACCGTCCTCGTCCTCGCGCGTGAGACGCCCTCCCCCCCGAACGCGGGCGACCGGGTGGTCACTCACGGGTTCGTCCGCGGTCTGGCCGAACGCGGCCACGCGGTCCACGTCGTCGCCTACGGGGACGAGTCAGACCGCGAGCGCGCCGAATCGCTGGCGGACTTCGCGGCGTCGGTCCGACTCGTTCCGCGCGCCAAGAGCGACCTGCCGCCGCGACTGCGAAAGCTCCGGAGCTACGCGACCGGCCGGTCGGACGTGATGGCGATGTTCGAGTCGCCGTCGCTGGTCGCGGCGACCCGGGACCGGATTCGGACCCTCGCGCCCGACGCCGTCCTCGCCCAGCACCCCTACATCGGACAGGCGTTCCGAGACTCGGGAGTCCGGCGCGCGGCGGACGAGGCGGACGCGACGCTCGTGACGAACGCGCACGTCGTGGAGTTCGCGGTCCACCGCCGGTATCGCACTCTCGCCTCGGACCTCGAAACACGGGCCGAACTGGCGCTGGAAACCCCGCGACTCCGCCGGGAGGAACTCGCGGTCTACGAGGCCTCCGACCGCGTGCTGGTGCTGGGGTCGGAGGACCGCGCCGAACTCGTCGAGGCGGGCGTCTCGACGCCGATAGCGACCCAACACGTCGCGCTCGACCCCGCCGAGTACGAGGTCCGGGACCGGCGGGCGGCCCGCCGCGACTCGGACGCCACGGACCTGCTGTTCTTCGGGTCGTACGGTTGGTTCCCGAACGAGGACGCGGTCACGACGTTCGCGGCGTCGGCGTGGCCCCGGATTCGGGCCGAGCGCCCCGACGCCCGCTTCGTCGTCGCGGGCCGGGACGCGCCCGATTCGGTGCGGGAACTGGCCGCGCGACCCGGCGTCGAGTTCGCCGGCGAGATACCCGACCTCGGGCGGGCGGTCCGGGACGCCGCCGCGGTGGTCGCGCCGCTCCGAATCGGCGGGGGGACGCGGCTCAAAGTGCTGGAGTCGATGGCGTGGGGCGCGCCGGTCGTCGCGACCGCGGCGGGGTTCGAGGGCGTGGACGCCCGCCCCGGCGCGGAGGTCGCAGTGGCGGACGACTGGTCGGGGGTCGCCGCGAAGACGGTCGAACTGCTCGACTCGCCGGAGCGTCGGGCGCGCCTCGGCCGTAACGCCCGGCGTCGAATCGAGCAGGTGTACGCGCTGGATGAGGCCGCCGGGGAACTGGAGGCGAACCTCGGACTGTCGAAGGGGAGGTGATTCGGTCTCGGGACCTCGTCCCGCGTCACCCGATTTCGTAGACGGCGACGCGCCCGTTGCTCTCGACGCTGACCTCGTAGTCGCGGACCGCGAACGTGACCGACCACCCTTCGTCGGACGAGGAGTGACGATACAGGGCGTCCAGCGCCTCCGGGTCGAGGTAGTCGTAGAGTTCGAAGTCGAGGTCGGTCGGTTCGACGCCTTCCGCACCGGCGAGCGCCGCGAAGACGGTTCGGCTCAGTGGTTCGGACGCGGCGGGCGGGTGGTGTCGTTCGGCGACGGGCATCGAGTCGGGTTCTCGTGGAGGTGTCGTGATTGCCACGTCGGTAGAAGGGGCGATTCGGACAAAAAACCCTATCAGACGACCGTCAGACGGACGTGAGACGGAGTTCTCAGAATTCGAAATCGGTCGATGACTCCCGTCGCGCGCTCAGTCGGTCGCCGTGTCCTCGCGCGCTCGCTCCGCTGCGGCGTCCTCGACCCCGGTCTCTGCGGGGTCCGCCCTCGCGTCCTCGCGTACCTGCTCCATCAGTTCGAGGACCCACCGACTGTGCGCCAGCGGGACCGGCGGTTGCTCGCCGCGTTCGAGGGCCTTCGCGGCCTCGTTGAACAGGTAGTAGTGGCCGTCCACGCTGTCCTCGCGGTGGTAGTCCAGCGTCTCCTCCGCGCGGTCGAGCCCGTACTCCCGGATGGTGTCGGCGACCCCGCGGACGACGCTCCGGCCCGTGGTCGCGCTCCGGCCGAGTTGCTCGCTCAGGAGGTGGAACGGTCCCTCGTCGGCGTCGTGGGCGTCGATGGTGTTGGTCGGGATGTCCACCGTCGCAGACCGCTCGGTTCCGAGGACGCGGAGTTCGTTGTTCGGCGCGGACCCGCCGACGAACGTGACCGAGCAGAGCGCGTCGTCGTCGGTGGTCCACTGGAGGGCGGTCCCGTCGTAGTCGAACCCGTCGTAGTCGCGGACGCGCGGGTCTGGACGTCCACGCTCTCGGCGTCTCGGGGCACCCCGCCGAGCGCGAGCGTTAGATAGAGCGGGTGGGGCATCCCCTCCTCCACGTCGCCGCCGGGAAGGTCGTAGACCCACTCGCCACGGTAGGTGTCGTCCGGGCGGCCCTCCCCCGAGAAGGTGGCCTCGACGGCGCGAATCTCGCCGAACTCGCCCGCCGCGATGCGCCGCCGGAGGTCCCGGACCACGGGGTAGAACAGCCAGTTGTGGACGACCGAGACCGGGACCTCCCTCTCCGCAGCGAGGTCCCGCAGGTCGTCGAGTTCCTCGCGGGTGGTCGTCGCGGGTTTCTGGACCGTCACCGGAATCCCGCGCTCGACCGCCGCGCTGGCGAGGTCGAAGTGGCTCTGGACCGGCGTGGCGACGTGGACCCAGTCGAGGGTCTCCGCCGCGAACATCGCCTCGGCGTCCGCGTAGGCCCGTCCGCCGTACTCGCCGACTGCTCCCGGACGGCCGACTCGTCGCGGTCGCAGACCGCCGCGAGTTCGGTCCGGGGGTTGCGACTCACCGCCGGGAGGTGGTTGTTCTGGGAGACGATGCCCGCGCCGACGATTCCGGTTCGCAAGGCCATGACCGACGGAGGAACGACGGAGACGAGGAAAGGGGTTGTGGCTCCGTCGGCTATCGCGGTCGAGGGGTCGGAGTCGCGCTGGCGGTACTCACGCCAGCGCGTCGGCCACGACCGCCCGAATCTCGCGCTGGAACCGGTCGCGGCCGTACTCGCGCTCGATTTCGGCCGCGTCCCGCCGGAGGTCGTTCGCCGTATCGGGGTTCGACAGCACGCGGTCGATTCGCTCGACGGCCTCCGGAACCGTGTCGTAGGTCAGGCGGTCGCTCCCGACGATTTCGCGCTGGCCGCCGTTGTCCGGCACGAAGGGGACGGTGCCGCCCGCGACGAGTTCGGCGACCGCCATCCCGAAGTGCTCGTGGCGCTTGCCGTGGAGTCCGTAGCGGTGCCGACAGACGATTTCGACCAGTTCCTCGCGGGAACACTCTCCCTCGACGCTGACGTAGTCGCGTTCGCTGGCGGCCCGTTTCACTTCGCGGGCGTACTCGTCGTCGTACCCCGGCCCGACGAGGTGGAGGTGGACGTCGTGACCGCGCTCCCTGACCCGGTCGATTATCTCGACGTTGTCGAGGACGTTCTTGTACCGGGCGAGGCGACCGATGGTCACGAACCCCGGTTCGCGCTCGCTCCACGGTCGGTCCCCGCGCTCGGCGAACCCGCGGGTGTCCACCGGCGGGTGGACCACCTCGGGCGCGCCCCGTAGGCGTCCTGCACCACGTCGGCCATCCACTCGGAGTTCGAGAGGATGGCGCTCGACCGGATTCGCTCGGGGTCGAACCCGCCGACGCGCCAACTGAATCGGTCGTAGGCGTGGTCGGCGAAGGCGTCCTCGCCGACGCGCTTGGAGACGACGAGTCGCGCGAACCGCGGCGTGTGGACGTACTGGACCAGCGGCTGCGCGACGCTGAGTTCGTTGTCGGTCCCGACCGCGAGGTCGAACCGCTCGCGCTCGCGGGCGACGAACCGATTCAGGAGCGCGTTCCGGAGGTTGTACCGCGGATTGTCGAGCCAATCGAGGAACGCCTCGACGTACGCGGGCGTCCGGACTCGCACGTCCCGGACCTCGGTCTGAAAGTAGTCGTTCAGTTCCCGGAGGTCGGGGTCGGTCAGCGTGAGCAGGGTCAGGTCGTGGTCGTCCTGCAGGGCTTCGAGGACGTTCATGCAGACGCCTTCTCCGCCGCCCTTCGCCATCAGGTCCGTGTGCGCGACTGCTATCCGTGCCATAGTAGTATCGTCGTACCCGTTCGACGGCCTCCGTCTCGGAGCGATGCCACGGGACCCACGCCCCGGCGGAAAGTAAGCGTGTGGGCCGGTCGGTACGTTCGGTCCTCGGTCCGGCGCCAGCGGAGTCTAATCGAGGGACACGAATCGGTCTCAGAGCAGTAACGGACCGTGGCGGAACCGGAAATCAGGTTCGGAAAGCCCTCGCCCCTTTCGGTCCCGCCCCAAACTGGTCGGTCCGCCTCCGTGAGTCGCTGGCCTACCGGCTGTCCCCAGTCCTCACCGATACCCCAAGTCGGCCAGTCGGCGCTCGACCGACCGGCTCGGGGAGGCGTCGCGCTCTCGGCGGGGAGCAGTCGAATCCTCGCCCGGGAACGCGGGCAGCGCGTCGCGGAGGTCCGACTCGACTCCGGCCGGGAGTTCGACCGACTCCTCGTCGGGCACCGAGAACCCCTCGGCGTAGTCGTCGCCCCGTGACGCGACCAGTTTGTACCCTCGTGCGTAGGCGGCCTTCTTCTCGTAGCCGTACCGCGCGCTCTCGACCAGAACCGTCCGGTCCTCGGGGACGCCGTCCAGCAGGGAGACGCCGTCGGCCTCTACTCCCGCGTCGGGGTCGCGGTCGAGTCCCGCGGCGTCGGCCAGCGTCGGGGCCACATCCACCAGCGAAACCGGCGTTCGGTCTCGGTCGGAGCCGCCGGTCTGCGGACCCCCGCGGGAGGAGGAGCGCCCCGCGTCGAAGGCCTCGGACACGTCGAGACCGGAGACGAGGAGCGGGACTCGGGTCAGCACCTCGTAGGGCGCGCCGCCGTGGCCGACGCAGTAGGCCGGGCGCGAGTCCCCGAAGTGGCGGGCGGCGTGGTCGGCGCGCTCCCAGAACCCCTCGCCGTGGTCGCGACGACGATGAGCGCGACGTCGCCGGAGAGCAGGTCGGAGATACGGCGGTGGTAGGCCGCGAGGCGGTTGTTCACGTACTCGACAGCGGCGCGGTAGAGGCGGCGGCGGTGCTCGCGGTAGCGTTCCGCGGCGGGCGTGGTCTCGGTCACCGCCTCGTAGCGCCACTTGCGAATCCCCGGAATCGAGGCGTCCACGTCGTGGGCCCGCCAGTAGTCGGCGGGCGGGGCCACGGGTTCGTGGAGGTCCGCGAGGTGGAGATACGAAAGCGTCCGGCGGTCGCGCCGGGGTTCGAGCCACGAGCGGTGGTCGGACAGCACCCGGTCGGCCGAGGCGTCGGCGCGGAGTCGATGCGCGGCGAATCTGCCCGAGAGCGCGAGGAAGGGGACGAGCATGCCGAACCCGGCGTAGGTGTCGTACCCCGCTCCGGCGAACCGTCCGGCGACGCCCGTCTCGTCGCTGGTCGGCGGGAGACCGATGACGTCGGCGACCGAATCCTCGAAGTCGTCGGTCTGCCGGATTGCACCGTGATTGTGGGGGTACTGCCCGGTCAGCAGGGACGTGACCGACGGGACGGTCCACGTCGCCGGGGCGATTGCGGTACCTCCGGCCAGCGAGTCGAGGAAGGGCGTCGGCGCGCCGAGCGAGTCCGACTCCGAATCGCCCGTCACCTCGGACCACGAGTCGTCCGCCGCCCCCGCAGGTGCTTTCTCCACCGCGTCGGCGCGGAGCGCGTCCACCACGACCACGACGACGTGGTCCGGGGCGTCGCCGGTCTGGCGCTCGGTCGGGAGCGACCGCGACCGGAACCGGCGGTCGGCGCGCCGTTCGCGGTATCGGTCGGCCAGTCGCGTGTCGGCGTCGAGGCCCGTCTCGGCGACGCTATCGAGGGCCGCGAGCGCGTCCGTTTGCCACGCCATGTCCCGAGGAGGGACGACGGAGACCGCCAAAGAACTGGTGGCACAGCGGTTTAGTCGCTCTCGGTCGAACGCACTCCGAGGAGCTATGGAGGGGGAGACGGTCTCGGTCGTCGTCCCGACCTACTACCGCAACGACCGACTCCGGGCGGCGCTCGACAGCGTCGCCGACCAGACGTACCGCACGGTCGAGACCATCGTCGTGGACGGGTCCGGCGAGTCCCGCGCTCGCCCGGTGGTCGAGGCGTTCAACGCCGAGAACCCGGACTTCGACTGCACCTACGTCGCGCAGGACCGCGACGAAGGCCCGCAGGCCGCAAGAAGTCTGGGCGCGGAGCGAGCGACCGGCGGGTACGTCCAGTTTCTGGACGACGACGACCGCCTCCTGCCCGAGAAGTTCGAGGCGCAGGTGTCGCGACTCGACGCAGACGAGGACGTGGGCGTCGTTTACTGCGGACTCCGGGACGAGGAGTGGGGCGAGATTCGACCCGACGACCCGATTCGGGGCGACGCGCTCGAACGCGCGCTCCGAATCGACACCTTCCCGGCCATCCCCTCCACGATGCTCGTGGACGCCGACGTGCTGGCGGGGATGCTCCCGCTGGGCAACCGCCACGGGGCGGACGACTCCGGGATGAAAATCGAACTCGCGCGCCGGACCGACTTCGACTACGTGGACCGCGTGCTGGTCGAACGCGGTAAACCCGAGAACCCGCTGTCGTCGTCGTGGGCGCACGTCGAAGGCCGGAAACGCCTCGTGGAGAAGTACGCCGACCTCTACGACCGATTTCCGGCGGAGGTTCGCCGGACCGCGGTCCGCCAGACCTACTACCGGCAGGGCCGCAAGTATCTGGAGGAGAACTACTGGTCGCCCGCCGCCGTCGCTTCGCTCGCTCGCGCGGCCTACCACACGCCCGAGGACCGACCGGAGTACGTCGCGGACGCGCTCGCCTCGGTGTTCGGGAGACCCGGGGTTCGGATGGCCGACCGACTGAAATAGCGTCTCCGTGTGAGGAGGGTGTTCCGAGACGGGTTCGAGTATCGGCCCCGAGTCTACGTCGAGTCAGGCGACTCGACCGGCCGCTCGTCAGCGCCGTCGCCGACCTCGCCACCACTTCCTTCCCGGTCCGTCTCGCCGTCTTCGCCTGCGTCGCCGCTTCCGTCTTCGCCGCCGGTATCCCCTGCGCCGTCCTCTCCTGCGCCGCCGTCGTCCGCATCGCTGTCACCTGCGTGGTCGATTCCGTCGAGGACCGCGTCGGGGTCGTCGGGGTCCGCGGGAAGCGAAAGTCCCTCGCCGGACTCGCTCGGCAGGTCGGTCTCGTCGGCGAGCGACCGCTCGGCACTGGCGTCGGTCTCGAAGCGGTCGAGGGCCGCCGAGAGGCGTTCGGCCTGCGCGGTCAGGTCGTTGGCCGACCGCGAGACCGCAGTGAGCGCCGAGGTCTGCTCCTCGGCGGCCGCCGCGACGTTCGACGCCTCCTCGGTCGTCGCCTCGCTGATTCCGGCCACCTCGTCGAACATCGTGACCACTTCCTCGGTGGTGTCGGCCTGCTCCTCGGTCGCCTCGCTGATGCTCTGGATGCCGGTGTTAGTCTCTTGGGCGTAATCCGCAATCTCTTCGAGCGCCTCGACCGCGTGAGAAATCGAGTCGGTGTGTTCGGATATCTGGTCGCTCGCCGACTGGACCTCCTCGCCGGTGCGCTCGGTCTGGGTCTTGATTCGGTCGAGACGCTGTTCGATGTCCTCGGCCGCGATTTTGGCCTCCTCCGCGAGGTCCTTTATTTTGTTCGCCACCGCCGCGAACCCCTCGGGGTTACCCCCGCCGGTGCTGGACCGCGACACCTCGATGCTGGCGTTCAGCGCGAGCATGTTGGTCTGGGTGGCTATCTCGCGGATGAACTCGATGAGTTCGTCCACCTCCGTCACTTCGTCTTCGAGTCGCTCTATCTGGGCGACCGCCTCGTCTGACTCGGTCTCTATCCGGTCGAGACCCCGAATCGCGTCCCGCGCGGCCTCGCGGCCCTCGCGGCCGGTCTCGGCGGTCTCGGCCGCCAGTTCGGCGACCTGATTCGAGGAGGCGGCTATCTCCTCGGTCGTCGCGGACAGGCCGCTGAGTTCGTCCGCGACCGTCTGTAACTGCTCGTTCTGGCTGTCGGCGCCCGCCGAAATCTCCTGAATCGAGTCGGTGACCTGCTCGCTCGCCGAGTACACCTCCTCGGAGGAGGCGGTCACGACCTCGCTGGCCGTGGCGACCTCGTCGGCGAACGCGTTGAGGTCGGCCATCGTCGCCTCGATGTCGCCCATCATCTCGTTGAACGCCTCGGCGATGGCGGTCATCGCCTCGTTGTCGCTCTCGGGGTCCAACCGCCGGGTGAGGTCGCCGTCGGCGCACTCCGCCATCACGCCGTGGTACTCGTCGGCCTTGCGTTCGAGGTGGCGGTTGAGTCGCTCGGTGGTCTCTATCTGGTCGCGCAACTCGTCGCGCATACTGGCGAACGCCGCGTAGAGTCGGCCGAACTCGTCCTCGCGGTGGGTTTCGAGGCTCACGTCGAGTTCGCCCTGCTCCATACGCTGACTCCGTTCGCGGAGGTCCGCGAGCGGTCGGACCGTCCGACGCCCGAGGACGAGACCGACGCCCAGCAGCGAGAGCAGACTCGCGCCGACGAGCAGTCCGATGTTCCGGCCGACCGCCGTACTCAGCGCGTACGCCTCCTGCTTGCGAATCACCGTCGCCGCGACCCAGTCGGTGCCCTCGATGGGCGAGTAGGCCAGCACGTAGTCGCCGCGCTCCCGCACCTCGACCGGCGAGGTCCCGGAGCCGTCGGTGGTCTCGACGGCGGCGGACCCGTCGCCGGTCGCGGACCCGTCACTGCTCGTTTCGGCGAGGTCGCCGGTCCCGGCCAGCACACCCGACGAGGAGATGTTGGTCGCACCGCTCTTCAGCACGGTCTCGCCGTCCGTGTCCACTATCCACGTCGTCTGGTTCGTCGCCGGTTGGTGAAGTTGGCGAACCCTGTCGTCGATGCCACCGGCCACGACCAGATACGTGCCGTCGGCACCGGCGACCGGACTGGCGACCGCCATGAACTTGTGGTCGTCCGTGTACCACGGCGAATCCTCGTCGGTCCACGTCGTCGTCTTCGAGACGTAGGCGTGGGAGGTCCACACGTCGTCCCCGCTCTCGAACGACGACGCGACCGACGCGTTCGACCACGGCATCTCGACGCGGTCGAGCGACCAGCCTTCGACGTTCGGCTTCGTGCTGGCGGTGACGACGCCGCGCTCGGCGTCGACCAGATACATCGCCCGCACCCCGTTCGACGACCGATTCATGGCCGCCTCCAGTCGTTGCCGTTTCTCGGTCCGGTTGCCCGCCGCGAGCGACCGCTGGGCCGACAGCGTCCGGGTCTGCGTTCGGAGTCCCTCTATCCAGTCGCTCAGGGAGTCGGCCTGTAGCGTCACCGTGGACTCGACCTGCGCCGTCGCCTCGTCGCGAGCCATGTTCCTCGCGTCCACGTACGTCGTCGCGCCCGCCGCGCCGACGACGAGGATTATCAGCGTTATCGAGAGTGTGAACTTGGCCGCGTAGCGCCGCCGGACCGCCGCCGGCGTCACCGCGGCGACGAACCGACTCCACAGCGAGCGACTCCCCGACTCCGGCGGCTCCTGACCGGATGTCGCTTCGCTGTTACGTTCATCGTTCATGTATGTGTTCGTCTTTCCGATAGTCCCTGTATAAATCTAATTGCCGCTTAATTATCTAAAATTTCGAGAGAGTCGCCGACAGGTCGTCCGTCTATCCGTGTCTGATAGCGGTTTCCGTGTCTCCGGTCCGTGGTAGTTCCGTAGCGGTTCGTTCCCCACGCGGCGACGGACGGCTCTGTCACGGGGGTGTCAATCGCGGTTTCTCGCCGTTCTCCTGATAGTTCCTCGCCCGCGTCTTCGTTCGCGGTGGTAGCTGTCCTCCGAACCGAGTACGCGGCCGACGCGAGTTCACCCCTCCGAACGCCGAACGACGTACCCCTCCGAACGCCGGCGTGCTTCCTCTACCAGACGACGGAGTACGCACCCATCCAATGCCGGGGACCGGCTCGCCGGAACACGGTCTCTTTAGACGGTCGGCGTTCAACTCGGACGCATGGACGACCGCGACGAACTGCTGATGACGCCCGGGCCGACTGCCGTCCCGCCAGACGTGCGCGAGGCGATGAGTCGCCAGCTAATCAACCCCGACGTGGAGGCCGAGTTCTCGTCGTTCTATCGGGACCTGTTGGAGAAACTCGCGACCGTCTACGACACCGACGACGACGTCCTGGTGCTGAGCGGCGAGGGGATGCTCGGACTGGAGGCCAGCGTCGCCTCGCTGGTCGAACCCGGCGACGAGGTGCTGTGTCTCGCGAACGGCATCTTCGGCGAGGGGTTCGCGGACTTCGTGGAGATGCACGGCGGGGAGGCCGTGGTTCACGAGGCACCGTTCGACTCCGGGTTCGACGCCGATGCAGTGGCGGACCTCGTCGAGGACCGCGACTTCGCCGCCGCGACGATGGTCCACTGCGAGACGCCGACCGGGGTTCTGAACGACCTCGACGAGGTTCTGGCGACGTTGCAGGACGCGGGCGTCCTGACCATTGTCGACGCCGTCTCGTCGCTCGGCGGGACTCCGGTACCCACCGACCGCATCGACGTGTGTCTGGGGGCGTCCCAGAAGTGTTTCAGTTCCCCGCCGGGGCTGACGACGCTGTCGGTCAGCGACCGGGCGTGGGCGAAGGTCGAGGAGACCGAGCAGGGCACCTTCTACACCAGTCTCGCGCCGTGGCAGGACGTGGACCTGCCCGACGATAACCCGCCGCACCTGCCGTACACGCACGCGGTTTCGAATCTCTATGCGCTGGAGGCGTCGCTGGACCGACTGCTCGACGAGGGCGTGGAGAACGTCTACGACCGCCACGAGGAGGTCGCTCGGCAGTGCCGCGAGCGCGGCCGGGACCTCGGACTGGAACCGTTCGCCGAGTCGGAAGCGCTCTGCTCGCCGACCGTGACCGCGTTCCGAACCGAAGGGCAGGCCGAGAATCTCCAGCAGCGACTCGAAACCGACCACGGCATCGTCGTCGCGACCAGTCTCGGCGAGTTGGCGGACGACGTACTCCGGGTCGGTCACATGGGCTACAACGCCGACACACAGCGCGTCGAGCGCACGATGGACGCGCTCGCCGACGTCCTCGACTGAGCGCGAGTTCCTCGCTGGCCGACCGGACCTCGCGCGTTCAGACGAACAGCAGGACGGCCGCGTAGACCGCCGCCCCGCCGCCGAACGCCCAGAAGTTGCTCTGGCGCTCCTCGGGGAGTTCCTCCTTGACGACGTTGAGGATGATGCCACCCGCGAGGAGCGCGAACAGGGCCGACACCGCCGCTTCCGTGACCGTGGTCGCTATCCCGACGACGGTCCCCGCGAGGACGCCCCCGGCGAGCAGCCACCGACCCGTGTCGTCGTAGGCGTCGTGGTGGTGGTTGCGGAGTCCGTGGTCGTTCACGGCGAAGTGCAGGGCCATGGCGACGACGAAGAGCGCGAGACTCGCCGGTCCGCCCTCGGTCCGGTGGACGAGCAGATAACCGACGAGGACGTTGTACGCCGTGAACGACCCGACGTGAACCCAGAAGACGCCCGCGGAGGTCTCGGTCCGCTCACCGCCGACGGTCTCGGGACTCCGGGACTTCTGTGCGAGGCGTTCCAGTCCGTAGAACGCCGCGAACCCAGCCAGCGCGAGGAGGTAGACGTGGCGTTCGAGGAACGCGAACGCCGTCTCCTCGAACGCCCGCTGGTGTTCGCCCAACTCCGGGAGGACGTGGACGAACACGTAGGCCACCGAGACGCCGCCCGCCCCCGAGAGCCAGTAACTCCGCGGGACGGCCCGGAAGTGGAGGCGGCCGACGAACAGGTGGACGATTGCCAGTGCCGCGCTGAACGACCCGACCAGTATCGAGGAGAGTACCTCGGCCACGTGCCGTCTTCGGCGACGGCGTGGTAACGAGTTACGGCCCGATTCGCCACTGCTTCGACGGGTTTAAGTTCCAGATGACCCTTCTTCCGGAACGAGACAGGCCTAGCCTGTTTCACTGACCCGTAGGAGCGTCCTGCGTACTACGGAGGTGAACAATGGCAGATCAGGAGATAGAGCAAGCAGTCTCTCGCGCACTCGAGGACTCCCCCAAGCGGAACTTCCGCGAAACGGTAGACCTCGCGATTAACTTGCGCGACCTCGATTTGAACGAGCCGTCGAACCGTGTAGACGAAAGTGTCGTCCTTCCTGCCGGAACCGGACAGGAGACGAAAATCGTCGTGTTCGCGGAGGGCGAGACCGCCCTGCGCGCCGAAGACGTCGCCGACGAAGTCTTCGATGGAGACGACCTCGAAGACCTCGGTGACGACGACGACGAAGCGAAGGACCTCGCCGACGAGACCGACTTCTTCATCGCGGAAGCGTCGCTGATGCAAGACATCGGTCGGTACCTCGGTACCATCCTCGGTCCGCGAGGGAAGATGCCCGAACCGCTCCAGCCCGACGACGACGTCGTCGAGACCGTCAATCGGATGAAGAACGTGGTTCAGCTTCGGAGCGGCGACCGGCGAACCTTCCACACTCGCGTCGGCGCGGAGGACATGAGCGCGGAGGAGATTTCCGACAACATCGACGTCATTCTCCGACGCCTCGAAGCGAACTTGGAGAAGGGTCCACTCAACATCGACACGATTTACGTGAAGACGACGATGGGTCCCTCCGTGGAGGTAGCCTAAGATGTCAGCCGAAGCCGAACGCAAGACGGAGACGATTCCCCAGTGGAAGCAGGAGGAGGTTGACGACATCGTGGACCTGCTCGAGGGGTACAGCAGCGTCGGCATCGTCAAGGTTGCGGGCATTCCGTCCAAGCAGTTGCAGACGATGCGCCGCAACCTTCACGGGAGCGCCGAACTCCGCATCAGCCGGAACACGCTCGTCAACCGCGCCCTCGACGAAGTGAACGAGGGCATCGAGGAGCTGAAGCAGTACGTCTCCGGCGAAGTCGGACTCATCGGCACGAACGACAACCCCTTCGGACTGTACAAACAGCTCGAAGCGTCGAAGAGTCCGGCCCCCATCAGTGCGGGCGAAGTCGCGCCCAACGACATCCTCATCCCCGAGGGTGACACGGGCGTCGACCCGGGTCCGTTCGTGGGCGAACTCCAGAGCATCGGCGCGTCGGCGCGCATCATGGAAGGGTCCATCCACGTCACCGAGGACAGCGTCGTCGCCGAGGAAGGCGACGAGGTGTCCGAGAACTGGCCAACGTCCTCGCGGAACTCGGCATGGAGCCGAAGGAAGTGGGACTGGACCTTCAGGGCGTGTTCTCCGACGGCGTCCTCTTCGAGGCCGACGAACTGGCCATCGACGTCGAGGAGTACCGCGCGGACATCGAGTCCGCCGCGGCCCGCGCTCGGAACCTCTCGGTCAACGCGACCTACCCGACCGCCCAGACCGCGCCGACGCTCGTCCAGAAGGCCGAGGGCGAGGCCAAGAGCCTCGGTCTGCAGGCCGAAATCGAGAGTCCGGACGTCGTGCCGGACCTCGTGAGCAAGGCCGACGGACAGCTTCGCGCGCTCGCCGCGCAGATTGACGACGAGGAGGCCCTGCCCGAGGAACTCTCCGACGTGGAGGCTCCCGCCGCAGGTGCCGCCGACGAAGAATCGACTGACGAAGACACCGAATCCGAACCCGAGGACGAGGCCGACGCCGAAGAAGACGAAGCCGACGACGACGATGACGACGAAGGCGACGGTGACGCTCTCGGTGCGATGTTCGGATAACCAACTTCCCAACACTACTACCCATGGAATACGTTTACGCTGCACTCATCCTGAACGAATCGGGCGAAGAAATCAACGAAGACAACCTCACCAACGTGCTCGACGCCGCCGGCGTCGACGTCGAGGAATCCCGCGTCAAGGCGCTCGTCGCCGCGCTGGAGGATGTCGACATCGACGACGCCGTCGAGCAGGCCGCGGCCGTGCCCGCCGGCGGTGCCGCCGCAGGCGCGCTGCCGCAGAGGGCGGTGCCGAGGAAGCCGAGGAAGAGGAAGCCGCCGACGAAGAAGAGGAAGCCGCCGACGAAGACGAGGGCGACGACGAGGACGACGAGGCCAGCGGCGAGGGTCTCGGCGAACTCTTCGGTTAAGCCGTCTCGACTTCTCGGAACTCGATTCCACGGAACTCGATTTTCTTTCGCGCTCAGTTCGGGTAGCGGTAGCGATAGAAACGGTCACGATGTCCCCGACGGTAGGCCACTCGCGAGCGATGCGTACGGCCGAACCGTAATCATCTCTGAATCGCGTCGCCGAGGCGAAACGCGCCGTAGAACAGGAGACAGCCGACCGCCGTCAGTGCGAGGACATCGACGACTAACGGGAGTTCTGGGACGTATTCGCTTACCGTCTCCGCACCCCTCAGGACGAGGACGATGACCGCGATAGCGCCGACGAAGGCGAACGGGATGGCGACGACGCGACTGATGGACCCGCTCGCCTGTATGTCTTCTCCGGGGGCACCGCTATCTCCGGGCATACTTGGGTGTACCCTGTCACTGTCACGTAAGCTTTCGGTTCGCAGGAACGTCGGTAGCGGCTCCGAACGACCGATACTGCCGTCCCTACCGGCTGTGAACGGACGGGCCTCTCGCGCACGAACGTTTAAACCCGAAGCCGCGACGAAAGTGCCTCGATGGAGGCGCTCGGCGTTCGAATCGCGTTCGGTCCGGTCGCGTCGGCCACGGCGCTGGCGTTCGTGTTCGGCGGGGTCGCGCTCGGGACGCTCAGCGGACTCACGCCCGGCCTGCACGTCAACAACCTCGCGCTGTTGCTTGCGTCCGTCGCACCCGCAGTTCCCGGTCCGCCGAGGTTCGTCGGCGCGGCGATGCTCGCTGCGGGCGTCGTCCACTCGTTCCTCGACGCGGTGCCCGCCCTCGCGCTCGGGGTCCCCGACGCCGCGATGGCCGCGACCGCGTTACCGGGCCACCGCCTCGTGATTGCGGGACGGGGCCGGGAGGCGGTGCGACTCTCGGCGCTCGGGAGCGGGTTGGCCGTCGCGTTCGCGGTCCCGCTCGCGGTTCCCGTCACGCACGGAATGACGGTCGCCTACCCGGTCGTGCGCGCCCACCTCCCGGTCGTTCTCGGCGTCGTCGTCGCCGTCCTCCTGCTTACGGAAGGGTCGGTTCGGGCGTTCGTCGGCGGCGCGGCGGCCTTCCTCGGGAGCGCGACGCTCGGCCACGCGACGCTCGATTTGACCCCCGCCGCGCCGCTCGACGCCGGCGGAATGCTCACGCCGCTGTTCGCGGGTCTGTTCGGCGCACCGGTCCTGCTGGAGGCCGCCTCCGGGTCGGGCGTCCCCGAACAGGACGACGCCGCCGTCGCGGCCTCGCGGCGCACCGTCGCGGTGACCGCGCTGACCGGGAGCGTCGCCGGTGCGGTCGTGGGCTACCTGCCGGGCGTCTCCGCCGCCGTCGCCGCGGTATTGGCGCTCGCGGTCCTCCCCGGTTCCACCGAGGCCCGGGGGTTCGTGGTGGCGACCAGCGGCGTCAACACCGCCAACACCGTCTTCGCGCTCTTCGCCTTGGCGGCGCTCGGCACGCCGAGAACGGGGGTCATGGTCGCGCTCCGAGAAGCGAACGCCCCCGTGAACCTCCCGCTCCTGCTCGCCACCGCCGGAATCGCTGGCGTCGCGGGGTTCCTGCTCGTCCTCGCCCTCGGCGACCGCTACCTCCGGACGGTGGGTGCGCTCGACCAACTCCGACTCTCGGCGGGGGTCCTCGTCCTGCTGGCGGCACTCAGTTGGTCGTTCGCCGGTCTCATCGGCGTCGTCGTCCTCGGAGTGGCGACGCTGGTGGGACTCGTCCCGGCGAGGTACGGCGCGCGCCGGGTCCACCTGATGGGGGTGTTACTCGGTCCGCTGATAGTCGGAACCTGAGCGGTATCGGTGGGTTCAGCGGACGCCGGTCTCCAGAACCCGTTTGGTCCGGCGATGGCGGTCGCGGAACATCGGTTCGAATCCGAACCAACCGAGCGGACCGAGGAGGTCCCCGACCACCGGGAGTTCGTACTCCACTCGGTCCCGGACGATGGTCTCGTCGTCGCTGACAGCGTAGAAGGAGTGGGTGTGTCGCCACGTCGGAAACGGGCCGCCTTCCATCACGTCCTCGAAGACGGCGGTGCCGTCGCCCTCCTCCCGGCGGGTGATGCGCGACGTCCATCGCTGGCGGGGTCCGACGTCGAACGGCCGGAGGGACATCCGGACCTCCGTCCCCGTGTCCAGCACAGCAGTGGCGTCACGCTCGTCTCCGTCCCGTCCGCGCACCTCTTCGACTCGGAGGTGCATCCAGTCGGGCGTGAGCGCTTCCAGTCCGCCGACTCGGGAGTGAAACTCCCAGACCTCGTCGAGGGGCGCGCCGACTCGGACCTCGCGCTGATACGTAGGCATACCCGACAGTTGCGTCACCGCGACCAAAACTCTCCCGCTGGCAAATACTGACTGTCACATCGAAGCTTTATATGCCTAGTCCCGTTCTCCACTGCACATGGTATCGGAGCGCGCGACTCGGACGACCCCGTTCGCCGCGATGGACGTACTCGAACGGGCCAATCGCATGGACGACGTGGTACATCTCGAAGTAGGCGAACCCGACTTCGACACACCCGCAGCAGTCACCGATGCAGCAGTCGCGGCGCTCCGTGCAGGCGAGACGAGTTACACCTCCTCGAAGGGCAAACCGGAACTCCGACGCGCCATCGCGGACTACTACGACCGGCAGTACGGCGTGGACGTCTCGCCCGAGCGAATCGTCGTCACCTCCGGGTCCTCGCCCGCGCTCTTGCTGGCGTTCTCGACGCTGGTGGACCCCGGCGACGAAGTGGTCCTGACCGACCCCTACTACGCCTGCTATCCGAACTTCGTCCGCCAGACCGGCGGCCGCATCTCGACGGTGCCGCTGTCGGCCGAGGAGGGGTTCCGCCCGCGCGTGAGCGAGTTCGCCCGCGTGATGGACTCTGATACGGAAGCGCTGCTGCTCAACTCGCCCGCGAACCCGACCGGCGCGGTCCTCGACGGCGGAACGCTGGAGGAACTGGTGGCGCTGGCAGACGAGGCGGACGCGACCGTCATCTCCGACGAGGTGTACCACGGCCTGACCTACGAGGGCGAGGACCACACCGTGTTGGAGTACACCGACGACGCGTTCGTCCTCGACGGCTTCTCCAAGCGGTTCGCCATGACCGGGTGGCGACTCGGATGGATGGTCGCGCCGCCGGAGTACGTCGGCCACGTCAACCGAATCGCCCAGAACACGCTCATCTGCGCGCCCAACTTCGTCCAGTCGGGCGGCATTGCAGCGCTCGAATCGGGCGCGGACTTCCTCGACGAGGTTCGGGAAACCTACCGCGAGCGCCGAGACTACCTCGTGAGCGAAGTCGAGGACTGGGGCCTGAGCATGGGGTACACGCCGGGCGGCGCGTACTACCTGCTCGTGGACGTGAGCGACCTGCCGGGCGACGCCTTCGACGCCGCGGACTTCTTCCTCGAAGACGCGGGCGTGGCGATGACGCCCGGGCCGGACTTCGGGACGAACGCCGAGGAGTGTCTCCGGGTGTCGTACGCCAACAGCGCCGAACGACTGGCCGAGGCGTCCGAGCGCATCCAGCGCGCACTGGACTCCGTCGAGATTTCGGTCGCGGACTGACGGGTCCTCCCGGCGTTCGGCGAGGAGACGTATTTCGAGTTACGGGCAGACGGTATCCGTCGTACGGAACGAGAATTTTCTATCGATGGTCGGCAATCGTTGGTCCGAGAACCGGTGATATCGAGAGACGTCACGCTCGGCGTCCCGACGAACCGTTCGGCTTCGAAGCGGAACGCCCCACTTGAACGCGAAGTACACCCCCGAGTGAATCGGTTACTCTGCGGCCCTACTTCAGTCGTTCTTGGAGGAACGACGGGTGCGCGGCCGTCACGCCCTCGATGTCGAGAATCTTCTCACTGATGACGTCCCCGACCGCGTCCCCGTCCGCGGCGCGGACCTCGGCCATGAGCATGTGGTCACCCGACGAGGAGTAGAGGGTCTCGACCTCGTCCAGATTCTTCAACTCGCGGGTCGCTTCGACGTACTCCTCGCTGGCGACGTCGATTCCGACCATCGCGATGGACTTGCTGGAGAGCTTCTTCGGGTCGATTTCGGCGGAGTACCCCACGATGACCCCCTCCTCCTCGAGTTTCTCGATGTACTTTCGGACCGTGGGCTTCGAGACGTTCGCCCGGTCGGCTATCTCGGCGTAGGACGCTTGGGCGTCCTCTTCGAGGACCGACAGAATTCGGTCCTCCGTAGACTGCGTACTCATTACCAGTCTATTTCGGATACGGGAAAAAATACCTTCCGAATGGGAAAACGGTTTGCGTTCCGACCGAACGCCCGTTCGACTCGGTTGGTTTGGGCCTAATTCGCCAGTGAACACCGGAATGTCTCGTTACGGCGAGCGAACGACCGCAATCCATCGAACGGTGCGGGACGGTGCGGTCCTTTTTCGGAGTCCGGGACCGAAGCGGTCGCATGGCACGACGCTCGCGCCGACGATTCCTTCAGGTCTCGCTCGCTGGACTCGCCGCCGGTCTCGCCGGATGCGGAATGCCCGGCGGCGGCGAGGAAGGAGGTGGCGGCGAAGAAGGCGGAGAGGAGGAAGGTGGCGGCGAAGAAGGCGGAGAAGAGGAAGGGAGCAGAGACGCACCCGTCGGCCCTGCAGAGTGAGGCAGTCGCTGTCGGCGTTTCGGTATTCGCAGAAAAATCGGTGAAACGGCGGTTCGGACGATTCGACGTTACTTGTGGCGGTCGAGCAGGTCGTAGCTACGCTCCCACTCGTAGTCCTCGTCGAAGTACCGCTCGGCCAGCGGTTCCTCGGGCATGTCGCCCGTGGCCTGCTTCTCCTGCTGGTAAGAGGGCCGGTCCTCGTCGTGGTAGAACCGACCGGTCAGGACCTCGCCCTCGTAGAGCGCGTCCTCGGCCTTCTGCATCATCTCCGAGGCCTCGCCGCGGTCGGTGATGTCGAAGTCGTAGTCGTCGCTGTCCTGCACGTCGATGTACGGGACGTACTGCTTGGCGTCCTTGTTCCACGTCGGGCACTGCGTGAGGAAGTCCACGTGGGCGAACCCGTCGTGTTCCATCGCCTCCGTGAGAATCTCCTTGGCCTGATTCGGGTTGACCGCCGCGGTCCGGGCGACGTAGGACGCACCCGAGGTCAGCGCGAGCGACAGCGGTCGAATCGGCTGTTTGGCGCTGCCGTGAGGCTGGGTCTTCGACTTGTGACCCTTCGGACTGGTCGGGGAGGTCTGGCCCTTCGTCAGCCCGAAGATTTCGTTGTCGAAGACGATGTAGGTCATGTCGTGGTTCTCGCGGGCGGTGTGCATGAAGTGGTTCCCGCCGATGCCGTAGCCGTCACCGTCGCCACCTGCGGCGACGACTTCGAGGTCGGGGTTGGCCATCTTGGCCGCGCGAGCGACCGGCAGGGCGCGGCCGTGGATGGAGTGGAAGCCGTAGCTCCGGAAGTAGCTCGACAGCTTCCCCGAACAGCCGATGCCCGTCACGAGGAGCGTCTCCTCGGGGTTACGACCGACTTCCGGCATGGCCTGTTTCAGCGCCTTCAGCACGCCGAAGTCGCCACAGCCCGGACACCACGTCGCCTGCGGTTCGATTTCCGGGGTGAACTCGTCTCGGTCTATCTCGCGGTCCTCGCCGATTGCGTTGAATACACTCATGGTTAATCACCCGTTGCGGATTCGATGCGAACGTTGTACTGGCTCAGGTCGGTCCCCTCGCCGATGCGGCTCTCGAAGCCGGAGACGACCTCTTCCGGTTCGAAGGGGTTGCCGTCGTACTTGAGCAGGCTGTACAGCTTCTCGCCGAACCGACCGAGTTGGCCCTGAATGTGTCGGCGGAACTGGGCCGTCGCGTTCATCTCGACGACCAGCGCCTCGTCCACGCTCTCGAGGAACTCGGTCACTTCGTCCTTGGCGAACGGCATGATGTCGCTGACGTTCATCGCCTTGACCGAGTGACCGGCCTCGTTCAGTCGGTCCACCGCCTCCTCGGCGACGCCCTTCGTGGAACCGAAGCTGAGGATACCGTAGTCGGCGTCCTCCGGACCGTAGACCGGTTGGTGGTCCGCGTTCTCCGCGAGTTCCTCGCGGATGGAGTCGAGCTTGGACATCCGTCGGTTCATCTGGAGGACGCGGTTGGTCGGGTCCTCGCTGATGTGGCCGACTTCGTTGTGTTCGTTACCCGAGGCGAGGTAGTTCCCGCCCTTCTGGCCGGGGAGCGAGCGCGGACTGACGCCGCCGCGCTCGCCGTCGTCGTCGTACATGTACCGCTTGAACCGACCGGCTTCCTGCACGGCCGCTTCGAGGTCTTCCTCGGTGACGACGCTGCCGATGTCGGGGTTCGGCTCTTCGTCGAAGACTCTCTCGGGGACGGTCTGGTGGCCGCCCGAGAGTTTCTGGTCGTAGAGGACGATAGCCGGAATCTGGTACTCGTAGGCGATTTCGAACGCCTTGCGGGTCTGTTCGTAACACTCGGCCGCGTCGCCGGGTGCGAACACGACGCGGTTGGAGTCGCCCTGACTCGTGTACAGGACGTGTTCGAGGTCGCCCTGTTCGGGCTTGGTCGGCATCCCGGTCGAACCGCCCGCGCGCATCGACTCCACGAGCACGATGGGCGTCTCGGTCATCTCCGCGAGACCGAGCGGTTCGGACATCAGCGCGAACCCGCCGCCCGACGACCCGGACATCGCCTTCACGCCGGAGTGGCTCGCACCGATGGCCAGCGACGCCGCGGCGATTTCGTCCTCGACCTGCTCGGAGATACCGCCCATGTCCGGCAGGTGCTGGGTCATGATGGTGAACACGTCGGTCCACGGCGTCATGGGGTAACCCGAGATGAACCGACAGCCCTCGTCGAGGGCACCGTACGCGATACCGTGGGACCCCGAGACGAGGACCTGCTCCTCGTCCTGCGTCCCGGTCGGAGCGCGCAGGTCGTGGCTGTGGTCGTAGTCGTCCTGGACGGACTCGTAGGCCTCTTCGAGAATCTGGAGGTTCGCTTCGAGCACGTCGCCGCTCATCGCGTCCTCCATCAGGTCCTCGATGTACTGGAGGTCCATGTCGAGCAGCGCCGCGGTGGCACCGACGCCCGCGGTGTTACGCATGACCTCTCGACCGTGTTCCTTGGCGAGTCCTCGGAGGTCGAGGTCGTAGACGTGCCAGTCGTTCTCCTCGACGCGCTCGTCGAAGTTCTCGATTTCGTCGGTGTCGAGCAGGCCCGTGTCGTACACGATGATGCCGCCCTCGCGGAGTTCGTCGAGGTTCTCGCTCAGCGGCTTTATCTCCTCGTTGCCGTAGTAGGCCTCCTCCTGCGGGTTCCGGGCGAAACTGTCGCCCAGCGCGAGCAGGAAATTGTAGCCGTCTCCCCGCGACTTTACCTCCTCGTCGCTCGCCCGAATCTCTACGTACGTGTGGCCGCCGCGGATGCGCGACGGGTAGTGTCGGTGCGTGAAGACGTTCAGGCCCGAGCGCATCAGCGCTTTGGCGAAGTTCTGGCTCGTCGAGTCGATTCCGTCTCCGGAACCGCCCGCGATTCGCCAGATGAGTTCGTCGTTAGTCATATTGGTCTCTCACGGCCGTTAGGCCCAGTGATTGAAGATAAATCGGGGAATCAGTAAAGCCTTTGCTATAGATTAGCAAGGATTGTTCATGAGGGTTACCCAGTAATGTCTAGTTTACCACCGTTTTCGTCCGCGTGTGACCCTCTCGTCTCGTCCGTGTTTTCGAATACTCACCCCCATTAATTGGCAAATCTCCAAACACTTAGTTTATATGTAAAAGGGTGGCAAACAACCCGCATGTCGAAGTGGATGCTGGTCGCCCTCGTCGTGCTACTCGTCGTGACGCCAGTCACTTCCGGAACACTCCGTCCAAAGGACAGTGCGTCTCCCAACGAAACTCCGCTCGCAGATGCTGGACTCGACCAAGAGGTGAAGAAGGGTGCGACGGTGCTGTTCGACGGTACTGGCTCTCGTGATTCGGACGGACGAATTAAACGGTACAACTGGTCGATTCGGACGCCGGGTAACGAGACACTTGGCCCCGACTGTCCGACCTGCGCTCGAACGCGGTTCACGCCGAACGAAATCGGTCGGTACCGCGTCACGCTCACGGTAACCGACGATAGCGGTACCACGAGTTCTGATACGCTCTACGTCGATGTCGCGTCCGGTACAGGTCCGACAATCTCCCTCTCCGGGCCGGACCGCCCGGACGTTGGTTCTACGGTGAACTACACTGCGAACCTCGACTCGGGGGCCGCTTCGCTCGGGTACGTCGTCTGGACCGCCGATGGTATCGTGATTGCCAATCACACCCTCTCGGCGGACCAACAGTCTGACACGGCGAGCAAGCACTTCCCGACCGCGGGCGAACGCACGATTACGGCGACCGTCTACGACACCGATAATCGTTCGAGTACGGCGTCGATATCGGTCGATGTACGGACGGACCCCCCGGATGAATCGCCGGGAACGAACCCTTCCATCGCAAACCGGAGTTCACCGACGGTAACTGGCGATAAAATCGTCACGGGGGGAGAACCGCTCCGAGGTGAGTACTCTGTTCGCCTCGATGCGGCCACTGACTCAATCGATTCCATTCGGTGGCGAAACGCGGCCGGTCGCGTCGGAACTGGGCGGTCGATAACTCGAACGTGGGAACCCGGTGACCACGAACTGTACGCTGTCGTAACGTACACCGACGGGTCGGAGAGCGTCGCGACGTTCGCCGACGGAACGACCACGGTCGTAGCCGACCCCCGACCGAACGTCTCAGTCACGTCGCTCGACGGACACGGTTCCATCTCGGGCAGTGTAACCGGTATCGACGAGTATCGAAATCTCGACGCACTCGCCGTCCAAATCGACGGGGAGACCGTCGCAACTGCGCGCCCGACCCGCCGTGGTCACCGCCGGTTCGATTTCGACCGTCGGCGACAGGTCCACTTCTCACACACTGACTTTACGCCCGGTGAACGTCACTCGGTGACGGTCGTCGCTACCGACGAGCGCGGACAGACGACACGCGTAAGTCGAGACCTCGTTCCCGTCAAGCAACCGGAAGTCGTCCGGTCCGAGTTCGTCAACGACCCCGTTGATTCGTACCACTCACGTATTGACCCGAAACGGTACGCAGCGCATCACGTGTTGGAGATTAATCTAAATGGTGTCGAACCTAGTAATCTGAGTATAAGTACCGACCACGAGGACGAGTTTATAAAGGTTCTCGAAGATGGTGCGTATACGAGAGAAAGAGAGTACAGCAATGGGAATCTTCTCGTACATACGTACTGGGCCGGCGAGAAGCCTAAGGAATACGACCTGAGTATTCATCTATCTGCACTTTCACCAAGTAAAGAAACGAATTGGTCAAGTAGATACTCCGATAGCTTCAAAGTCACACCTAGTAAACCCGAACTGAGACTGAACATCGTCAACGATGGGACGAAGAAATACATCACTAGGGAACACGGTATCCTAGTCGATGCGACCCGGTCGTTCGACCCCGACGGGACGAACCTCAAGTACATCTGGAAGTACGGCGCTGAACCGACGAAACCCGACAACACGACGGCCAAGTTCAGTGCTTACGAGCGAGCAGCGAGTATCGTCGAGGACCAGTACGACCTCAGAACGAAGCGGAACTTCGACTTCCTGAACTACTTCGTACCCGATATATCGGAGAGTACCGCTCTCGGTGACGGGCCGCACTATCAGAACGAGACGGTACGCGTCCGAGTGCAGACGGAACCGTACCACTTCTCCAAACAGACGTACTACCGCGATTTCTCGCTGGGTATCTCCGTGTCGAATCCCGCTGCGAGCGTTGTCGAGTGGAAAACCGTCGAGGCATCGAATAGTCGCCATTCCGAACCGACTGAAGACGCGTATCGATACGTCGGAATCGTCGAGATTCCTGCCGAGATACTCTCGACCGCTTCTGGGAGACCGACAGTAACCATCTACAACGAGCAGAATACGAGAAAGAGAGTCCGTACGCAAATCCCCGAAATCGGTATTCTGGTCGAAGACGAGCGGTACTGGTCCAACGTCTCCGTACGGAATCTCACGTACTTGGTGGAGAAGCATCGCGTGCGCGAAGTCAAGGTCAACGACGAGCAACGACGTGATGAACTCCTCGAAGATGGGTACCGCGTGCAGGAAGTGGATAACAATACGAAATACGTCCTCGAAGAGTGGACCAAGGTTCGAGACGCGAAGTACGAGAAAGTAACAAAGACGTTCTCGGACAGACGTCAGCGGAACATGTTCCTCTCGTCGTCACCATCTTGGTATCGTGACGGGACGGTCCGAAAGGAGGAGACGCGGACGAGGGAGTACTCCAAGTGGTTCGACTCTTCGACGACGCCGTCCCCAAGACGGTGGTTCGATTCGAGTTTAGAGAACGGCGAACGGACTGGAGCGACGCGTCGGGTCCAAGTCGAATCCGCCGAGTACAGAACGTTACGCCAGTACCGATACGATTACGAAGTCCAACGGACGGGAACCAGAACGGAAACCCGCTGTAGCCTCCGATTTGGATGCCGTGATGTAACCGTGAGGTACACGTACACGGTCACGAAGTCATCGACGTACTGGGCTAGTTCTAGTTACGGTGCGGGTCACACCTTTACGGGCAAAACGAAGCGGCGGAAGGTCGAGGACGCAGTGTACGAAACACGGTTCGAGGTGCGGTATCAGACACAGTTTACCGAACTGGTCACGTACTTCAACGTGGCGCGAGACGAACAAGTGCAACCGGCCCAGTACGAGTGGAAAGCGAAAGCATCGACGATGGACTACGTGGCCGCTCGGAAGCAAGCGAGAACCAGCGATAGTTGGCGAATCGCTACGGAGACCGTGAAGAGATGGACTCTCGTTCGTAACGAGAGTACGTCGTCCTTCTGGACCTCTGTCTACTCGAACGAGAGTGAAGTGGTGAAGACGAAGGCGGTAGTCGCCGGTGAGTTCTCGAAGCAGTACTACAACTCGAAGACGGGGGAAACAGTCGAAAAAAGCGGCTATCGTTCGGTGGAACTCGTATATCCGACAGCGTGGCGGAGTGAAGCCATAATAGAAAAACTAACTAAAGAACAAGAAACTAATGAGTGGTGTGAAATAAAGCCTGCTTGCTCAGAGCAGGGGAGCTAGCCACTGGCATGAACTGGAAGACCTCGTACGTCGTCGCGTTGATGGTACTCGCTCTACTGACTTGCTTACAAGTCGGTGCAATCGACACTAGATACGCGAACAATGCCGAGACTCCGGCAGAAGTTTCGTCGTCTGGTGGCGTCGAATATCGCGTCTCACTCGATACTAACGCCTCCACAGTGTTGGTCGAGTACGAGAATCCGTCTGACGATGAAATTGAACATGCAGGATATGTTGTAACAGTAGATAGACAGCAAGTATATGAGTCAGAATTCAACCTCTCGGAAGAGGAACACCGAACAAAGAGGATAAACATCACGTCTGGAATAAATGTTAATCAGGACGAACACACCGTCACGTTCTCGACGTTCGGCGGACATGCGTATCTCAATTTCACCCGGAGTATCGACTCCGCCGACTCGGGTCAGATACCGACCCCGTACATCTCGGACGTGAACCTCACGAAGGGAACAGTCGATGGTGCGCCGTCAGCAGTCGCAAACGTGACCCTCGTGAATCCCTCGAAACAACTCTACGGGACCAAACTCATGGTCCACACCACCGGGACCGACGGAAGTTACTATCCCGCGTCGGTCCGACCGGGTGACTCGCGGACCATCACGGTCGAACTCCTCGACAATCGCGGTGCGAAAATCGCGGGCGAGGCGCGCCTCTACACTGGCAACATGACGACGAGAGAGGGTGCTATCGACCAAGTCGAGTTCGCCGGGCAAACGAGAACGGAGACTCGCGTATGGAATAGTTCGTACGAGCCTGTCAAACCGACGTGGATGGACGACCACTACCAGTATCACAACGACAGTTACGCTCGAAGCCGCGCCGAGAAAATCAGCGGCGGTCACGAAGTGGCTGGCGTACCACTGGCGTATTTCGCTGTGGCGGTTTTCGTCGGGTTGGTAGTTCTCCGAAGACTCCGCTGAAACGACCTACGACTCCTTCGTGCGGATAATCTCCCGCATGTTGACGTAGATGTCCCGCGGCGACGTTTCCTCGTCAGGGTCGTAGAGGTCACTCACGCGGTAGAGCATCGCGGCGACTAGCTTGCTCTCCGAACTCTCGCCGCGAATCTCCTCGCCGATTTCACGGAGCGTCTCTGCACGCTCTTCGTCCGGTCCGTAGGTGCCTTCGTCGTGCGACATGGTTCAGCGTTGTTGGCGTCGCCTGATAACGCCGACGTTGTTGGCGACGTTCTCGGTCAGCACGCGGAAGGCGTCGCCGGTCTCGCTGTCCTCGTCCAACACGATGGGTTTGCCCTCGTCCCCGCCGGTCCGAACCGACGGGTCGATGGGGATGGACCCGAGGAACGGCATGTCGTTCTCCTCGGCGAACTTCGCACCGCCGCCCCGACCGAAGATGTCGTGTTCGGACCCGCAGTCGGGGCACCGGAACGTGGACATGTTCTCGGCGATGCCGAGGACGTTGGTGTCGTGCTTGCCGAACATCCGGAGACCTTTGCGAGCGTCGTCGATGGCGACTTCTTGAGGCGTCGTCACGATGACCGCGCCGGTGACCGGGACGCTCTGGAGGAGCGTGAGCTGGGCGTCGCCGGTCCCCGGCGGGAGGTCCACGACCATGTAGTCGAGGTGGCCCCACTCCACGTCCTCCCAGAGTTGGGTGAGGACCTTGTGGACCATCGGACCGCGCCAGATGACGGGGTCGTCCTCGCCGACGAGGAACGCCATGCTCATGAGTTTCACGCCGAACTGCTCGGGCGGAATCATGGTCTCGTCTTCGGTGGCCTTCGGTACCTCGTCGGCGTCCACCATCCGGGGGACGTTCGGGCCGTACACGTCGGCGTCGAACAGTCCGACGCGCGCGCCGAGTTGCGAGAGACCCGCCGCGATGTTGACCGCGACGGTCGATTTGCCGACGCCGCCTTTCCCGGAGGCGACCGCGATGATGTTCTTGACGTTCGGTAGAACCTGCTCATCCGCGGAGACGTCCTCGTCAACGCGGGCCGAGAGTTCGACCTCGACGCCGTGGTCCGAGAGGACTTCTCTGACGCGGTTGGCGATTTGGGTTTCGTTAGGCGAGTACGGTGCACCCAGCGCCAGCGATACAGTGACGGTGTCGTCGTCGACCGACACGTCGTTGACGAGACCCAGCGAGACGATGTCGTCCCGGAGGTCGGGGTCTTCGACCTCTCGCAGCAAGTCACGTACCTCTGATTCGTCCATGCCGGGATATTTGGAGCGAGGAGTCGATAAGCCTTGTCAACTCTCGGGTTGGTTGCGGCGACCCGCGTAATCGAAATCGGTTACGTCAGTCCCGTTTTCGACAGCGATTTTAAGGACTCTCACGCGAAACCTCCAAGAGTGATGTTGGAGGACGATTTCGGGCGTGAGGTCTCGGGCGTTCGGGTCTCGCTCACCGACCGGTGTAACTTCGACTGCGTCTACTGCCACAACGAGGGATTAGGCGACACGCGCGGTCCGATGGACGCCCAAGACGACGAGATGACCGCCGACGAAGTCGTCCGATTCCTCGAGGTCGCCAGCGAGTTCGACGTGGGGAAGGTCAAGTTCACCGGCGGCGAACCGATGCTGCGGCAGGACCTCGAAGAGATTATCCGACGAACGCCCGACGAAATGGAGGTCTCGCTCACGACCAACGGGACGTTCCTCCCCGGTCGCGCGCCCGACCTCGTGGAGGCCGGGTTAGAACGTGTGAACGTCTCCCAGGACGCGCTCGACCCCGAGGCGTTCGCGGAGGTCACGCAGAGCGGAGCCTACGACAAGGTCATCGAAGGAGTCCACGCCGCGGTGGACGCCGGACTCGACCCGGTCAAACTGAACATGGTCGTGTTCGAGCACACGGCGGGCTACGTCGAAGAGATGGTCGAACACGTCGCCGAGAACGACGGTCTCCAACTGCAACTCATCCAGTACATGCCGGAACTCACCGGGAAGCCCGAGTGGAACATCGACATCCAGCGTGTCCACGACTGGCTCGGCGATATCGCCGACGAAGTGGAGACCCGCGAGATGCACAACCGCCGCCGGTACTGGGTGGGCGGAACCGCGTCCGACGGTGGCATGGTCGAAATCGTAGACCCCGTCGAGAACCCGCAGTTCTGTGCGAACTGCCATCGGGTGCGCGTCACGCACGAAGGATATCTAAAAGGGTGTCTGAATCGCAACGACGACCTCCGCTCGATGGGCGAGATGACCAAAGACGAGATACGGGACACGTTCCGCGAAACCGTGGCCAACCGCGTGCCGTACTACGGCGAGTACATGGTGCGGGGCGACGACGACGAGTGGGAAATCAACGACGAGTACGTCGGTAACGCCGAGGCTTGACCCTTCTCGCGTCCGGATTGTCCCTCTTGTAGAGGCCCCAACGTTACGACCGACCGGCCCGCACACTTAACCTCGGCTTTGGTGATATTCGAATTATGAGCGAAACCGACCTCGTCACGCCGTTCGCCGAGGCCGAACAGAACGACTACGTTCGCGTCACGCTCTCGGATGGGACTACCTTCGAGGGTCCCGCGAGTCCCATCGACTACGTGCCCGAGGAGTCGCTCAGGGTCGAAGTCCGACCGGAGGGCGGCACGACCGAACGATACGAGATATCTGGCGAATACGACGACGACTGGAGCGAATTGACGGTTCGAGGCGTCTCGATGGAGGGCGAGGACTCCGAGTGGGAAGACCTCGGCGAGGTCGAATCGGTCGAGTTCGCTGACGAGAACGACAACTAAAACTGCGACACGGCGGACGAGTGAGACGCCGACCCAGAGCAACCGCGTTTCGTTGTATTTATATACCCGTCGCCGGTACGTTTACTCGCAAACCTGTAGGGGCGTCGGGTCCCGAGTCCGGAAGGGCGACAGTGAATGCAAGCGTGTCGAGGTAGCCTAGTCTGGCCCACGGCGCAGGGTTGCTAACTCTGTGGCGTCAAGCCTCGAGGGTTCAAATCCCTCCCTCGACGCTTTCCAGAATCCAAACTATGAGCACGGAAGAACCACAGGAGGAAGACGAGGACCTCCAGTACTTCGTCCGCATCGGGCAAACGGACCTCGATGGGACGAAGTCGGTCGAACGGTCCCTGAGCGAACTGAACGGGATCGGTCGCCGAGCGGCGCGGATTATCGCCGACGAAACCGGCGTAGACCGCACGGCGACGTTCGGCCGTCTCGACGACGACGTAATCGAACGCGTCGTCGAGGCCGTCGAGAACTTCGGCGACGAGGTCCCTGAATGGCTCGCGAACCACCGAAACGAGTACTTCTCCGGCGAGACGACCCACCAGACGGGCAACGACCTGAACATGACCCGTCGGCAGGACATCAACCGGATGAAGATGATCGACTCGTACAAGGGCGTCCGCCACAAGCGCGGCCAGAAGGTCCGCGGTCAGCGGACCCGCTCGACGGGCCGTACCGAAGGCACCATCGGCGTCAACGTCGAGGAGATTAAAGAAGAGCAGGCGGCCGAAGAGGCCGCCGAAGAAGAGGGTGGTGAGGAATAATGGCGCTCGGCGAGAACACCAAGTTCTACGAGACGCCCAACCATCCGTTCCAGGGCGAACGTATCTCCGAGGAGCGCAGCCTCGTGGACCGCTACGGCCTGCAGAACAAGCAGGAACTCTGGCGCGCCCAGAGCCAACTTCGCGGCTACCGCCGTGAAGCCCGGAACGTCCTCGCGCAGCAAGCGCAGGGTGAGGACGAGGTCACGGGTGGCGAGGAGTTCGTCGCCCACCTCCAGCGAATCGGCGTCCTCGACGACGGCGACGAACTGGACGACGTGCTGCTGCTCGACGTGACCGACGTGCTGGAGCGCCGTCTCCAGACCGTCGCCTACCGGAAGGGTCTGGGCAACACGCCGAATCAGGCGCGACAGTTCGTCGTCCACGGACACGTTACCGTGGACGGCCAGCGCGTGCAGGCTCCCTCGTACAAGGTCGAAGTGGACGAGGAAGCGACCGTCGCGTTCGACGAGAACAGTCCCCTCGCGGACGAACTGCACCCCGAACGAGCGGAGGGTAACGAATGAGCGCAAACGACGACGAAAAATGGGGCGTAGCCCACGTTCACGCATCGTTCAACAACACCATCATCACGGTCACTGACCTGACCGGTGCGGAGACCATCGCCAAGTCCAGCGGCGGGACGGTCGTCAAGCAGAACCGCGACGAGTCCTCGCCGTACGCCGCGATGCAGATGGCCGAGACGGTCGCCGAGGAGGTCAAGGCCGCGGGCATCGACGGCGTTCACGTCAACGTTCGCGGTCCCGGCGGCAATCTCCAGCAGAACCCCGGCCCGGGTGCGCAGGCGACTATCCGCGCCCTCGCACGTGCTGGACTCGAAATCGGTCGCATCGAGGACGTGACCCCCATCCCGCACGACGGTACCCGCGCCCCCAAGGGCAAGAGTGGATTCTAACCCATGACAGGAGAGTACGAGGTCGAGTTCGTCGAACGCGGGGACCGAAAGGCTCGGTTCCTCGTTCGAGGCGTGACCCCGGCGTTCGCCAACGGGATTCGTCGGGCCATCGTCGCCGACGTGCCGACCCTCTCCATCGAGACGGTTCGGATGGTGGAGAACTCGTCGGTGATGTTCGACGAGCAGATTGGTCTGCGACTCGGTCTCGTCCCTCTCAGTACGCCGCTCGGCGAGTTCGAGGAGGGCGACACCGTTACGCTCAGTCTCGACGTGTCGGGACCGAGTACCGCCTACTCGGGCGACCTCGTGAGTTCCGACGAGATGGTCCAACCGGCGGACGACAACGTTCCCATCATCGACCTCAAAGACGACCAGCGGCTCGAACTCGAAGCCGACGCCGTCCTCTCGACGGGGAAGGACCACGCCAAACATCAGGGCGGCGTGGCCGTCGGCTACCGACACCTCCAGCGCGTGGAGGTCGCCGGCGACCGAGACGAGTACGACGAGGAGGAGACGAACATCCTCCGCGGCGTCATCGAGGACGACGGCGAACTGATTCCGACCGAGGAGTTCGACCACGACCTCACGAACCGCTACCCCGGTAAGGAGGTCGAGGTCCACGACGTGCCGAACGCATTCGTGTTCCACGTCGAGACCGACGGGTCGCTGTCAATCGACGACCTCGTGACGGCGGCCGCCGCCTCGATTGGCGAGCGCGCGGACGAACTCGAAGAAGCTGTACAGCTATAGAATCATGCAAGGCACTTCAGACCACGTTTCGGCGTTCGCGGGCCTCCGAAAGTCGCAAGACTCCGTGACGGCAGGGGCCGAAGACGCCAGTCGTTTCGAAACTGGTTTGAAGGGCCACCCACAACACACAGTTGCCCGCGAAGGGTTGCACGTGTGTTCTACGTGCAGGGATAGCCAAGTCAGGCCAACGGCGCAGCGTTCAGGGCGCTGTCTCGTAGGAGTCCGCAGGTTCAAATCCTGCTCCCTGCACTTCAGTTCTTATTCCCATCAGGAGGAAGTATTATGAGCAAGACGAATCCGAGGCTCACCAGTCTCATCGCTGACCTGAAGTCGGTGTCCCGCGATTCGGACGCCGATGTGTGGAGTACTGTCGCGGACCGCCTCGAGAAGCCACGGAGTACGCACGCGGAAGTCAACCTCGGTCGCATCGAGCGATATGCCGAGGAAGACGAGACCGTCATCGTACCCGGTAAGGTTCTCGGTAGTGGGGTCCTGCAGAAGACGGTAACCGTCGCCGCAGTGGACTTCTCGTCCAGCGCGGAGACCAAGATTCAGCAAGCGGACGGTGAGGCTCTCGAACTCGAACAGGCTATCGAACAGAATCCAGACGGCTCGAACGTGCGGGTGATTCGATGAGTCTCGCAGAATTCGACGCAGACGTAGTGGTCGACGCGCGCGACTGTATCCTCGGTCGCGTGGCGAGCCAAGTTGCACAGCGTGCGCTCGACGGCGAACGCGTCGCGGTGGTCAACGCCGAAGACGCGGTCATCACCGGAAGCGAAGACGACGTGATGGAGACCTACGAGACGCGCGCCGAACTGGGGTCGGACAGCGGTCCGTACTACCCCAAGCGCCCCGACATGATTTTCAAGCGCGCCATCCGCGGGATGGTCCCGTACAAAGAGGACCGCGGCCGCGAGGCGTTCGAGAACATCCGAGTCTACGTCGGCAACCCGTTCGACGAGGACGGCGACGTCCTCGACGGCACGTCGCTGGACCGGCTATCGAACATTCGCTTCGTCCAACTGGGCGACGTCAGTGAAAATCTGGGTGCTAACGTCACATGGTAACCAACACGAGCGGAAAGAAGAAGACGGCCATCGCCCGCGCCACGGTCACGGACGGCGAGGGCCGCGTGCGAATCAACTCCCAGCCCGTCGAGCTGTCGAACCGGAGACGGCACAGCTGAAGATGCTGGAGCCGTTCCGCATCGCGGGCGACGAGGCTCGCGATGACGTGGACGTGGAAGTCGACGTGCAGGGCGGCGGCATCAGCGGACAGGCCGACGCGGTCCGCACCGCCATCGCCCGCGGACTCGTCCAGTACACCAACGACGCCGAGCTTCGGGACGCGTTCATCGAGTTCGACCGGTCGCTGCTGGTCAACGACTCGCGGCGTTCCGAACCCAAGAAGTGGGGCGGTCCCGGCGCTCGCGCCCGCTACCAGAAGTCCTACCGTTGATTACCATGACAGGAAACCCGCGGTTCCGAACGGAGACACGATAACCCATGATGGTACCAGTCCGCTGTTTCACGTGCGGCATGGTCGTCGGGGAGTACTGGGAAGAGTTCAAAGCACGGTCGGCGACGAAAGAGGGCGACGAGGACCCGGAGAAGGTCCTCGACGAACTCGGCGTCGAACGGCAGTGCTGTCGCCGGATGCTCGTCTCGCACAAGGACCTCGTCGATATCGTCGCTCCCTACCAGTAATGGCTCGACAACGCTACTCCCGATACGAGAAGGCTCGAATTATCGGGGCACGCGCCTTGCAGGTGTCGTACGGCGCACCCGTGCTGACCGACACCGACCGGACCGAGCCGATACTCATCGCGGCCGACGAGTACGACGCTGGCGTCCTGCCGTTCACGGTGCGCCGAGGTGAGAAATGACGCTCGTCAGCGAGGTTCGACTCCGACAGATTCTCGACTCCCGAGGCAATCGGACGGTCGAGGCCGACGTCGTCACCGAGAGCGGTGGGTTCGGTCGGGCGGCCGCACCGAGCGGTGCCTCGACCGGGGAGTACGAAGCCATCGAACTCGACCCGAGCGAGGCCATCGCCTCGGCTCGCGAACACGCCGTCCCGCGACTCGAAGGGTCGTCTTCGTCGGCGACCAGCGCGACGTGGACCGCACGCTGCGAGCGGCCGACGGGACCGACGACTTCTCGGAGATTGGTGCCAACAGCGCCGTCGCCATCAGCATGGCGGCCGCGAAGGCCGCGGCCGACGTCATCGGTGCGCCGCTGTACCAGCACCTCGGCGGAGCGTTCCGCGGCGAGGAGTTCCCGACCCCGCTGGGCAACGTCGTCGGCGGCGGCGAACACGCCGCGGACGCGACCGCGATTCAGGAGTTCCTCTCCGTGCCGGTCGGCGCTCCGAGCGTGCAGGACGCGGTGTTCGCCAACGCCGCGGTCCATAGCGCGGTCCACGACCTCCTCACGGAACGCGACATCGCCGCCGGAAAAGGCGACGAAGGTGCGTGGGCACCGTCCATCGACGACGACGAGGCGTTCGAAATCGTCGCGGAGGCCACCGACACCGTCGCCGACGAGTTCGGCTTCGACGTGAGATTCGGGTTGGACGTGGCGGCCTCGGAGATGTACGACGACGACGCCGAGGAGTACGCCTACCGCGACACGACTCGCTCGGCCGACGAGCAAATCGATTACATCGCGGACCTCGTGGACGAGTACGACCTCGCCTACGTGGAGGACCCGCTGGACGAGAACGACTACGAGGGCTTCGCCGAACTGACCGAACGAGTCGGCGACCGGACGCTCGTCTGCGGTGACGACCTGTTCGTCACCAACGTCGAGCGACTCCGGACCGGAATCGAGCAGGGTGCCGGTAACAGTATCCTGGTCAAACCCAATCAGATTGGGACGCTCTCGGACGCCGTGGACGCCGTGGAACTCGCGGTCGAGAACGGCTACGAGCCGGTCATCTCTCACCGGAGCGGAGAGACCGAAGACACGACCATCGCACACCTCGCCGTGGCGACCGGCGCGCCGTACATCAAGACGGGCGCGGTCGGCGGCGAGCGAACTGCCAAACTGAACGAACTCATTCGCATCGAGCAAAACGTTTCGAGATTATGAGCGAGAACGAATCCGAACAGGTAGACGACGAAGGACTCGACGCCGCGGAATCGGAGATTGACTCCGAACCCGAGGGCGCTGGCGGCGCGGAGCCGGCAGAGCAGCCCGACGAGGACGTGGCGGCGCAGGCCGACGACGAACAGGCAACCGAAGACGTGGAAGACGAGGGACCGAACCTCGACGAAAACGTGATGGACAACCAGGAGGAGGCCGACCTCCTCATCCCCGTCGAGGACTACCTCGGCGCCGGTGTCCACATCGGTACCCAACAGAAGACGCAGGACATGGAGCGGTTCATCCACCGCGTCCGCACGGACGGACTGTACGTCCTCGACGTGTCCCAGACCGACCAGCGCATCCGGACGGCGGCGGACTTCCTCGCCAACTACAACCCGGAGCAGATTCTGGTGACGAGTTCGCGACAGTACGGTCGCTTCCCCGCCGAGAAGTTCGCGGAAGCGGTCGGTGCGCGTGCCCGGACGGGTCGGTTCATCCCCGGTACGCTCACCAACCCCAAGTACGAGGGCTACATCGAACCCGACGTGCTGGTCGTCACGGACCCCATCGGTGACGCGCAGGCCGTCAAGGAGGCCATCACGGTGGGCATCCCGGTCATCGCGATGTGCGACTCCAACAACAACACCAGTAACGTGGACCTCGTGGTCCCGACGAACAACAAGGGTCGAAAGGCGCTGTCGGTCGTCTACTGGCTACTCGCCAACGAGACGCTCGACCGCCGCGGTGCCGAACCGACGTACGGTCTCGACGACTTCGAGAGCGAGATTTAAGCGACGTTTTTGGGTTTCGTTTTGCGGGGTTTTCGGTTCACAACGGTCCGTAGCTACGCGTCCGAAATACGCGTAGAGCGCCTGTCGAACCGGAAGACGCGACGCGCGGTGTGTCGGCGCGGTGGAGTTGGCCATCCAACTTTTGCGTCACGAGATGGTGGTCGCCACGTGGAGACCAATGAGTAACGACGACATCGTCTCACGACTCACCGGCGGCGAGTCGCGACGTCGGTTCCTGAAGAACGGAACGCTCGCAACCCTCGGAGCGAGCATCGTCGGTTCCGGACACGTCGCCGGACAGGACGGCGACGGGGGCGACGACGAGAACATCAACGTGGACGACGAGGTGTTCAAGGTCGGGACGTTCCAAAACGACTTCCGTCCGCAGGCGAAGTTCGTCATCGTGTCGGACGTCATCGACTGGACGCCCGACGTTCCCGAGAACCTCGGCACGTCGCTGAACGAGTACAACACCCACATGGTGGTGTACCTGAACACCGGCGAGCGCGTTCCGATGTTCATCATCGAACAAGCCGAACTCACTGCCGAGTACGCGTCCGAACAGGGCTACTTCGTGGACCCGAACGACGACGCGACCGACGGGTTCCACCAGCCACAGGTGTACGAGACGAGTAACGAGTTCTCGCTGTACGAACAGACCGACCGAATCGTCACGCTGCTGGCCAGTCCGCTGGAGGAGGACGCGGAGAATCGTCTCTTCTCGGGCGAAGGACTGGATAGCCGCGAGGAGTTCCAGCAGTTCCTCTTCTGACGCGGGGGCGCGGGCCGACCCGTCGTCAGTCTTCGAGACAGTCTTCGATGGGTTCGAGTATCTCGTCGGCGACCGAGTAGGGGTCGGTCTCGCGCCGCCGGACGCTCTCGACAAGGTCGTCCATACCGCCGTGACGCTCGATTTCCTCCTCCAGCAGACCGCCCACGTCGTCGCGCAGCAGGTTCCGAATCTCCTCGGCGTAGCGCATCCGCTCTTTCCCTTCGAGCAGTCCCGACTCCTCCAGATACGCCCGGTGGTCGGCGAGCGTCTCGACCAGTTCTTCGACGCCCTCGCCGTCCTTGGCGACCGTCTCGACGATTCGGGGTTCCCACCCGTCCTCGTCGTCCCCGTCGTCGTGACCGTGGTCGGCGTCGGTCGCGCCCGCGCCGTGGTGGCCGGTGGCGAGACCCGCGGTGTGGTCGTTCTGCATGTGAATCATCTCGCGCAGTTCTTGGGCCGTCCGGTCGGCCCCAGCGAGGTCGGCCTTGTTGACGACGAACACGTCGCCGATTTCGAGGATTCCGGCCTTGAGCATCTGCACGTCGTCGCCGCTCCCCGGCGGGACCAGCACCGCCACCGTGTCGGCGGACTTCACGATGTCTATCTCGTTCTGGCCCGCGCCGACGGTCTCGATGAGTATCTTGTCCTTGCCGAAGGCGTCGAGGGCCTTCACCGCGTCCGTGGTCGCCGTCGAGAGACCGCCGAGGGTGCCTCGGGCCGACATCGACCGGAAGAACACGTCCATGTCGCCGACGTTGCTCGCCATGCGGATGCGGTCGCCCAGCACCGCACCGCCGGTGAACGGCGAGGAGGGGTCCACCGCGATGACGCCGACTGTCTCGCCGCGCTCGCGGTAGTAGTTGGCCATCTTGTCCACGAGCGTGGACTTGCCCGCGCCCGGACTCCCCGTGATGCCGACGACTTCGGCGTGGCCGGTGTGTCTGTGGAGTCGAGAGACGAGGTCCCGGTACCCCGGCGCGCGGTTCTCGATTTTGGTGATGGTCCGGGCCAGCGCGCGGTGTTCGCCCGCCAGCAGGTCCTCGACCAGTTCGGCGTGGTCTGACTCCGCGCTCATCGCTTCGGAGCGTTTTCGCGGACGAACTCGATGGTCTCCTCCATCGGCGTGCCGGGACCGAACACCTCGGCGACGCCCATCTCCTTGAGTTCGGCCTTGTCGTCGTCGGGCACGACCCCGCCGACGAGGATGAGGGTGTCCTCGAACGCGCCGTACTCTTTGAGTCCGTCGATGACCTTGGGCACGAGGGTGTTGTGCGCCCCCGAGAGGATGGAGATGCCGAGGACGTTCACGTCCTCTTGGACGGCCGCCTGCACGATTTCGTCGGGCGCGTTGTGCAGGCCCGAGTAGATGACCTCGAACCCGGCGTCGCGGAAGGCGCGGGCGATGACGTGTGCACCCCGGTCGTGTCCGTCGAGTCCGACCTTGGCGACGAGGCAGCGAATCGACTGCTGTTCCTGGTCTGCGCTCATATCCGTCGTTTCGACACGTTCGGCTTTGACAGTTACGGAAATCTTGCCGAAAGTTCGTTTTAGTTCGTGCAAGCGGGCTTGATGAACGAGGAGTTACGCGAGAGTCGGGACGAACACCAAGCGCGCTCGGTCTCAGGGGTCAACGGGCAAGCAGTAGATAGCTCGGTTCGCTCCTCTTCCTCTCCATTCTCTGCTCTTTCTCCCCGTTCTGACCTCTTTCATCGCTTCCCGTCTATCGACTCCGACGTTCGTGCCAACTAGCGTCGAGCGGTTGGTCGAGACAGCCGTCCAACCGTCAGGACACGACGTCCTGCACGTCCGGATGGTCGGCGTACTCCCGCAGTTCGCCGGACAGTTCCGAGACCGACCGTCCGCTCATCTCGTCGCGCTTGCGCTGCCACTCCTCGTATCTCCGGACCACGTACACCGGGATTTCATCGACGCCCAGAATCGAGGAGAGTAGCAGCCTGTGGTAGCCCTCGTTCCACCGAATATCGCCCGAGCGACCGACGACGACGAGTGGCTCCAAATCGCTCACGCGCTCGACCTCGCTCGGGTCGTCGTACAGCGTCTCGTCGTTCGGCCTGTAGCCGTCACGTCGGATGCTGTCGTACAGGTCGTCGATGGCCGTCAATCGCTCGTCTCGGAACTGCTCCAGCGTCTCGTGTCCCCGGACAGCGTTGCCCTCGCCAGTCTCGTCCCCTTCCTCGAACTTCCCTTTCGCCCACTCGTAGTAGACCGTCTCCTCCCACGCTCGGCCCTCCTCGAATCGCTGGCGGAGGCCCCTCGCGGTCACCGTTTCGTCCAACTCCTCGCAGTTCTCCGGGCGGTCCCACTCACCGCCGCGGACCCTGCCGAGGCCCCACTTTAGCGAGACGGTCACGTAGTACTCCACCTCGGAGGGGTCCACCAACACGACGTTCCACGGGTCGGCGGGCGCGGCGTAGCGACGCCGGTTGGCGGCGTGGTTCCAGCGCGTGTAGTACCGGAAGTAGTCGAGGGACACGCCGGATGAGTTGTCCGAGCGTCGATAAAAGCGTTCGTGGTTTCCCGGACGGATACGCTGGACCTACTGGCTGACTCCTCGTAGACAGCAACACACTTGGGACGATAGTTCCAAACGTCCGTACATGGCCACTGCAACCGCGAAGCGCCGGGTCAAGGATAACCCGCGGGCCGCCACCGCGGTCCTCTCGATACTCGGATACGTGCTCGTCCTCGGGACGTTCGCCGGACTCATCCCCATCTACCCGGAGATATCCCGAAGCACCGTGGACTTACTGAGCCACGCCATCGCGGTCGTCAACACCGTCGCGCTCACGTCGCTCCTGCTCGGGTGGCGCTGGATTCGCCGCGGCGAGGTCCGCAAGCACCGCGCCGCGATGCTGACCGCGTTCGTGATGATTCTGACCTTCCTCGCGCTCTATCTCGTGAAGATAGGCGGGGGCGGCGAGAAGTCAATCGCGGTCGAGGGACTGGTTTACTACGCCTACCTCGTGATGCTGGCGATACACATCGCTCTCTCGGTAATCGCCGTGCCCGTGGTCGTCTACGCCGTGGTCCTCGGACTGACCCACACGCCCGCGGAACTCCGGAACACGCCCCACGCCAGAGTCGGGCGCTGGGCGGCGGGAGCGTGGGGACTCAGCCTCGCGCTCGGCATCGTCACCTACCTGATGTTGAACCACGTCTACGGAGTCGACGAGTACATGGCCGCGCTCGTTCCCCTCGTACTCGTTCGGCGACGATGAGCGACCGGCGAACCGAACCGTCGATTCGAACGCAGGTCGCCGACGCGCTCGGGGTCGGGGTCGAATCTGCCACCGAACTCGACGGCGGCGAGGTCGGACGCGTCGAACGAGTGTCGCTCGCCGACGGCCGGACCGTGGCGGCCAAGACCGGCGAGACGCCCCTCGACGTCGAGGCGTTCATGCTCTCGGTTCTCGCCGACCGCGGCCTACCGGTTCCGGAAGTACTCCACTGGAGCGACGACCTGCTGGTGATGGAGTACGTCGAGGGCGACGGCGAGTTCACCCCGGCCGCCGAACGCGACGTGGCTCGGCACCTCGCCGCGCTCCACGAGCGACGACCGAGGGAGTCCAGCGGAGAGATGCGGGACGCCGCGGACGGTCGGTTCGGCTTTCCGCGCGACACCCTGACCGGACCGTATCGGCAACCCAACTCGTGGACCGAGTCGTGGGTGGCGTTCTTCCGGGACCGCCGTCTCCGCCACTTCGCCGGGATGGCCGCCGAAGCGGGCGTCCTCTCCCCGGAACTCGCCGACCGCATCGACGCGCTCGCCGCGGACCTCGACTCGTGGCTCCCCGATTCTCCGGCGCCCTCGTTGCTCCACGGCGACGCGTGGGCGAACAACATCGTCGTGCGCGACGGCCGCGTCCGGGCGTTCCTCGACCCGGCGTCGTCGTTCGGCCACGCGGAGGTCGAACTCGCCTACGTCGATTTCGTCGGGTCGTTCGGCGACGCTTTCTTCGAGACCTACCGCGACGAGCGCGGTATCGACGCCGGGTTCGAGGAGGGTCGCCGGGATGTGTACCAACTCGTGCCGCTACTCGAACATCTGCTCTACTTCGAAGACGACGGATACGCCGCGGGAATCCGGCAGCGACTAACCGAACTCGGCTACTGACCGACGGCCGGTGCGGCCGGCCGTACCGCTGGGTCTAAGGGACGTGACGGCGGATTGTCACTCGTGACCGACGAGTGGACGTTTCGGACGGCGACGGGGACCGCGACCGCCACCGACGGCGAACTCCGCGTCTCGGGGTCGGTTCGGCGAGTGGTCGTCGAGAAGTGGCGCGACGGCTGGGAGCGCAACGACCGGGACCGGCGGTTGCTGTTCGTCGTCTCGGTTCTCGGTTCCGGAGGGTTCGTGGCTCGTACGATTGCGAGCGCCCGCGACGTGCTGACGGGGAACGCCGACGCGCTGTCGCTGTTGGTTCTCGCCTGCGCCGCCTTCATCGTCGGTCTAGTGGCGTACCGGGACGTCCGGAATCGGACGGTTTCTCTGCGACAGGTCGAGGCGGTCCGACGTGTGGACGAAGACGAACTCCGAGTCGTGTGCGAGGGCGACCGTGACGACCTCGAAATCGAGACCCCGACGGAGGCCGACGCCGACGAGGCGGTCGAGATACTCCGCCTCCGCGGGGTCTCGGTCGGAGAGACCGCGGATACGGACGACGACCCCGGGTTCCGAGAGCGCCTCCGCGCGAAAATCGAGTGAGACGACCGACAAGCCACGGTCTCGGCGGTCGGTCTTGTTCTGCAGAAGGCGAGGCGCGCGTTCCGTGACGGTTCGAGGTCAGTCCGTCCGCGGAATCGCGTAGGTCCCCGCGGCGAAGAAGACCACCGTGAGGACCGCCAGCACCGCGAGGTTGGACTCCCACCCGGCGAGCGCCGCCTCCGCGAGCGGTTCCGCGCCCGACGCCGACATTCGGTAGGTCAGTTCCCGAACGCCGCGCGCGAAGTAGGTCAGCGGCGAGAGGTTCATCGCGGGTCGGAACCACGCCGGGAGCAGGCCGGGCGTGACGAAGGTGTCCGAGAGGAACAGCAGCGGCAGCGCGATGGTGTTGCTCGCGGCGATGACGCCGTCTTGGGAGTCGGCGAGTCCGCCGAGGACCGCGCCGAGACCGCAGAACAGCGCGACCGCGAATCCGACGAACGCCGCCACCAGCGCGAGGTTCGCCGGGCCGAGCGCGAGCGACGCCGTCCCCGTCACCAGCGCCATCAGTCCGAGGATGAGCAGACCGGCGATGCCGATGATGGCGACGTTGACCAGCGTGTGGGCCAGGAGCCACTCGGCGCGCGACAGCGGCGTCGTCGCCAGTTTCTCGAAGCGGTTGCCCTCGCGGTGGCGTGCGACCTCCGACCCCACTCGCGAGAGCGGTGTGAAGAGGACGACCACGGCGAGATACCCCGGCAGGTAGTAGCCCGGCGGTTCCGCGAACAGTCCGCCGCCGGTCGGGTTCGTCTGGACCAGCACCGCGAAGATGAGGATGAGGATGACCGGGAAGAAGAACGTGAAGAACACCGCGGTCCGCCGCCGGACGAACGAGCGCCACGCCGCACTCGCTTCCGACCGGACCCGGCCGGTGGCGCTCATCGCTCGCCCCCCGCGAAGGCGGGTTCGCCCTCGCGGTTGGTCCCGACCGAGATGCCTTCCCCGCCCGCGACCGACTTCCCGGTCACCCGGAGGAAGGCGTCTTCGAGCGTGGGTTGCTTCCACGCCAGCGACTCGTAGGCGACCCCGCGGTCGTTCAGCGCCGAAACCACGTCGCCGATGTCCTCGGGTTCGACCCCACCGACGACCAGTCGGCCCTCGCTCGACTCGACTTCGAAGTCGGTCCCGGCGAAGGCGTCGGCGACCGCACTCACGTCGGCGTCGGTCTCGACCACGATTCGCGTCCGGCCGCCGTGTTCGGCCACGAGCGCCGACGGGGACCCCGCCGCGGCGACTTCGCCGTCGGCGAGCAGTGCCACCCGGTCGGCGAGTCGCTCGGCCTCCGCCATGTAGTGGGTCGTCAGGAAGACGGTCGTCCCGCGGTCGGCCAACTCCTCTATGAGCGACCAGAGCGCCCGCCGCCCGGCCGGGTCGATGCCCGTGGTCGGTTCGTCGAGGAACAGCAGGTCGGGGTCGTTGACCAGCGCCGTACCGACGCAAGCGCGGCGTCGCTGGCCGCCAGAGAGGTTCTCGTACCACGTCTCGTCGGCGTCCGCCATCCCGACCTCCGCGAGGACCGCCTCCGGGTCGCGGGCCTCGTCGTAGAGTCCGGCGTAGTACTCGACCAGTTCGCGCGCGGTCAGTCGCTCCGGCGGGTCGAACGCCTGCGGGAGGAGTCCCAGACGCTGGGGGTCGGCCGACTCCGGGTCGGTCCCGAACACCGACACCGACCCCGAGTCCGGGTCGGTCGTCCCGGTCAGCGCCCGGACGAGGGTGGTCTTGCCCGCGCCGTTAGGACCGATGAGCGCGAACACCTCGCCCTCGCCGACCGACAGCGACACGCCGGCCAGCGCCGCGGTGTCGCCGTAGGTCTTCCGGAGGTCCTCGGCGACCAGTACGTCGTTCATGGTCCGGGATTGTGGCGGTTCGCTGGTAAGCGGTTCGATTCCGACGCCAGTAGGTATTTGTGTCATCGGTCGGATACGGCCGATATGACCGACGCCACCGACCGCTTTCGGAGGGAAGTCGAGACCAGAATCGCCGCCGAGTTCGGGTCGGAACGCGACGCCGAACGAGTCGCCGACGCGGCGGTTCGACTCCGGGAGTCCGAGGGCGTCGAGTGGAGTCCGCCGTTCGTCGCCGAGCGTATGGCCGACGCGCCCGGCGACCGGAGCGTCCCCGAGAAGTGGAACTGGTTGCTCGGATACGTCGGCACTGAGGTCGAGAATATCGACGAGTACAGACTGCGCGGCGGACCGTGATTTACGGCCCTCGAACGCCCAGATTCACTCGTCCAGTAGGTCCTCCTTGCGACGCTGGAACTCCTCCTCGTCGATGAGTCCGCGCGACTTGGCGTCGCCGAGTCGTTCGAGTCGGTCGCGCAGACTCTGGGGTTCGTCCGGCGACGCCGACCCGCCACCCCCGGTGTCGGGCGACTCGGCTTTGGAACGGTAGGTCACGTACTCGGCGGCGCGGGCCACGTCGTCGGCGTCGAGTGCGGCCGGAAGCCAGAGGAAGTACTTGGCGTCCGCGACCGCGAGGTCGATGCGGTGGCGTCGAACTCCGTCACGCGAGCGAACGCCGACGATATCGCCGTAGGGGAGACTCACCGACTCGTCTCCACCCTCGACGCCCAACTGGAGGTACACCCGGCGGTCGGTGAACAGGTAGACGCCGCCCCGTTCGGGGGTCACGGTGGACTCCGGGTCGTCGAACCCGACGCCCTCGTCGCCGCACTCGAAGCAGAACTCGGGTTCCTCGCCGGCGACGAGGCGGGTCACGAGCGCCGATTCGAGGTCACTGACGGCGTCGGCCGTCCCCGCCAGTCGGTCGGCCGTGACCGACGGGTGGTCGGCGCGGTCGGCGAGCATCGACGCGAACCGTCGGTCGTCGCCGGTCGGTGACATGACTGTCAGACGAACGTCTGACGCGAACCCGGTTATACTTGCCGACTATTATCACGGAAAATAACTCGCATCAGCGCGCCGTCAGAATCGACCGCCGACGGTGGGCCGCCACCGCAACAGCGCGACGGTCAGGACGAACGCGAGTGTCCCGAGCGTGTACGACCATTCGCTGGCCGCGGCCGCCACCCCGGTTCCGGTCCCCGCCACTCCGGCCGCGAGCGTGGCGACGACCGGCCACGCGCAACTGACGCAGGAGACCAACCCGACGAGACCCGACACCGCCGACCCCGCCGTGTCCAGCACTGTGTCGTAGACGAGATACGCGAGGGTCAGGTAGCCCACGAGTTTGTACGGCATCAGCGAGAGGTTCACCGCCGACCCGGTGTAGAGGACGGCGGGACCCCATCCCGGCGGGAGCCACGCGATTCGCCACCCGAGGGCGTGGCTCCCGCCGGGTTCGACGAGACCGCCGACGTACGCCAGCAGGAGGAAGTAGCCGACCGCCACGGCCGCACCGATGGAGCGAGTGCGCCGCGAGTCGGCCACCGGGTCGGCCCGCAGCAGCGCCCACGCGCTGACGTTTATCCAGACGAACGGGAAGACGAGGAAGCGCCACTCGGTCACCGTCACGTCCGCGAGCAACAGATACGCGAACGTCAGGACGAGTTCGGTGTTGACCAGCAGGCCGGTCCACAGCAGGGCGTCGCGACTCGGCCGAAGTCGGTCCAGCGAGAGGTCGAGAGTCCGTGTCATAGTTGGTCGTTTCGGGTGTCAGAACACGAGCGCGTCCACGACGACCGCGAGCAACAGCGCGCCGAGGTACGCGTTCGAGGCGTGGAACGACCGGAACGCCGCCTGCTCGGTTCGCTCGTGGTGGAGGCGGACGACCGCCCACAGGAAGAGCGCGCCGAACGCGACGCTGGTCCCTGCGTAGACCAGTCCGAGCGTCGTGACCGCGGAGAGCAGACCCGCCGCGAGCAGGGTCGCACCGAGGTAGAGCAGAATGTGCTTGCGGGTGACCGCCTCGCCTCGGACCACGGGCATCATCGGGAACCCGCCGCGGGCGTAGTCGTCCTTGTACGCCAGCGCGAGGTTGTAGAAGTGAGCGGGGGTCCAGAGGAAGATGACGCCCGCCAGCACGACTGCGGGCAGGCCGATTCTGCCCGTGACGGCGGCCCCGCCGATGAGCGCCGGGAGCGCCCCGGCGAAACCGCCGATGACCGTGTTCTGGACGGTGTTGGGCTTGAGCAACAGCGTGTAGATGACGCTGTAGAACAGGATGGCGAACATCCCCAGCGCGGCCGCCAACACGTTCACCGTCAGGAACGCACCCAGTGAGAGCGCGACCAGCAGGACGCCGAACGCCACGGCGTTCCGGACCGGAATCTGGTCGGTCGCCGCGGGGCGGTCTGCGGTCCGGTTCATCTTCTTGTCCACGTCGCGTTCGAGGACGTGATTGAAGGTCCCCGACGCGCCGATGGAGAGGACGCCGCCCGTGAGAGTGGCGACCACCGTCTCGACCTGTAGGGCCGACGACGACCCGGCAGCGAGCGCCATCGCCGCCGACGCGACGAGACAGAGCAGCCACATCAGTCGGGGCTTCATCAGTCGGAAGTAGGCGAACCCGGTCCGCTTGGCTCGCGCGAGGAGGCCGTCGGGTCGGGCCGCGGTCGGTGCCGGAGACGGTTCGTGCGCGTCGGGTACCTCCTCGGGGTCCTCGACACCGGTGGGTTCGTCGAACGTCTCGGGTTCGAGCGTCCACGCGAGCGCGACGACGATGCCGCCGAAGATGGCCATGCCGACGACGAGGTGGACCGCCGACAGCAGGGCGGGCGTGGCGGTGGTCGCCGCGAACGCGCCGAGTCCGACCTGCGCCGGGTAGAGGACCGCCGAGGTGGTGAGCGCGGCCCGGACTCTCCCTTCGGTGTCCGTCGCCCACGCGAGGGCGGTCGTCGCCGCGAGCGCGAGGGCGACGCCGAGCGCGGCGACCCGGTGGCCCCACGCGACTGCGAGTTTCGGCCGGTCCAGCGGGACCAGCCAGCGACCGTGACACGCGGGCCACGTCGGGCAGGCGGCAGCGGCGTCGGTCAGTGCCGTGGTCGCACCGACGACCACCAGCAGGTAGACGCCGATGGCGGTGCCAGCGAGCATCGAGACGAACCGACGAGATGGGTGTCCGGTCACGCGAATCTCCTAGCTAACGTTGCGGACTCGTCGTATTTAGAAGAACCGAATCGAGGGGAACGCAGACCGTCTAACCCGCTGACCCGAACAGGGAAGTCAGTAGGTATTTATGAGTCTCGTCCTAATTCGCAACCAGCATGAGTTCAAAGCGGACAGCGTTCGCAACGCTACTGGGGGTCGCGGCGCTCGCCCTGTTCGCGGACCCGGTACTTGCGCAGGGATACGACTCCACCACGGAGGCGCTGATACAGTCGCTGAACACCCAGCTGCTGTACATGGCGATTCCCATCACGGTGCTGGTCGAGGGCATCCTCATCTACACCGTGTGGAAGTACCGCAACAACGACGACCCCAAACCGACCAAGGAGAACCGCCGCCTCGAAATCTCGTGGACCATCGCCACGGCGCTGGTCCTGCTGGTCGTCGGCTACGCCTCCTACGGCGTGATGGCCAACGAGTACGTCTCGCAGGCGAGTGGCGAAATCGAACCCGAAAACTCGAACGCCGTGACGGTAGACGTCTACGGCCAGAAGTACCTCTGGGAGTACAACTACACCGGCCAGAACGTCACGACGACGGGCACTCTCGTCCTGCCGAAGGGGAAGGACGTCATCCTCAGGATAACCTCGCGGGACTGGCTCCACTCCTTCCACGTCCCCGAACTCGGACTGAAACAGGACGCGCTCCCCGGACAGTACGAGACCATCAAGACGAAACCGACCGAGACGGGAACCTATCAACTCTACTGCGCCGAGTACTGCGGCGTCGGTCACTCCAAGATGCTCGGTGAAGTTCGTATCGTGAGCCAGCAGGAGTACCAGAACTGGCTCGACGAACAGCAGGGCAACAGTTCGAGCTAACTCGCGTTCCCCGCTTTTTCCGCCCGGCACCGACCGCCTAGCCGCGTCGTCGCCGAGCGCGTGCGAACCACCCCCACGGGACCACACGATTTTTCGACAAGGTGTTCGAACCGTCCCGGTATGCCGACGCCCCCGGACTGGACTGCCGACCCGCCGCCGACCCGCCGCGAACCCGTCACCGAGGAGTTCCACGGAACCGAAGTCGCCGACCCCTACCGATGGCTGGAGCGCGACGACGAGGCGGTCCGCGAGTGGACCGCCGCGCAGAACGAGTACGCCGACACGCTCCTCGCCGCACCCGTGCGGGACCGCCTCCGGTCGGAGATGCGCTCGCTGACCGCTGTCTCGGAGTACGGTACCGTCGAGGCCGCGAACGGCCGGTACTTCCGGACCGTCCGCGACCCCGGCGACGACCACGCGCGACTCGTGGTCAGTGAGTCCCCGGACGGCGACTGGACGCGACTCGTGGACCCCGACGAGACCGGAGACGCGCCCACCCGCTCGATGGCGTGGTTCCTGCCAGCACCGGACGGCGAACACGTCGCCTACGGCGTCGCGGGCGGCGACGAGCGCGTGGACATTCGCGTCGCGAGCGTACCCGACGGCGAGGACGTGGCCGTGTTGGACGACTGCGGGCGGGTCAGTCGCGCGTTCGTGGGATACGACCCCGCGAGTCCCGGCACGGTCGCGTGGGACGCCGACAGCGAGGGGTTGTACTACGTCGCCACCGAACCGGCGTCGGGCGGCGGTACCGAGACGGAACTGCGCCGCTGGCGCTTCGACGGGAGCGAGGAGGTCCTCTTCGCTCCGGACGACCCGGACGGGTGGCCGCTGGTCAGGACCGACCCCGCCTCCGGGACGCTGGCGGTGGCGGTCCACGACGCGTCGGGCACCGACTGGTGGGTCCGGGCGGACGGCGAGTTCCGGCCCGTCCTCACCGACAGCGACGCCGAGACGTTCGCGGTGTTCGGCGACGGACGCGTCTTCGTTCAGACCGACCACGAGGCCCCCCGCAAGCGCGTGGTGGCCTGCTCGCTGTCGCGGTTCCGCGCGGGCGACCTCTCGCTGGCCGACTGCGAGACAATCCTCCCCGAGCGAGAGGCGGTCCTCCAGTCGGTCGCCGCGACGCCCGACTCCCTCGTCGCCCAGTACTCCGAGGACGCCTGCGCCCGCCTCGCGGTCTACGACCACGAGGGCGGCCACCGCCGGGACCTCCCACTTCCGGAGTTCTCGTCGGTGTCGAAACTCCGGACCGACTCCGATGCCGAGGCGGCGTTCTATCTGGTCGAAGGCTTCGACCGGCCGCCGACGCTGGTCCGCGCCGACCTCGGGACGGGCGACCGCCGGGAACTGGCGAGCGTCGAGGTGGCGACGCCCGACGACCTCGTGGTTCGCCGGACGTTCGTGGAGTCGTCGGGCGGCGTCGAGGTGCCGGTGTTCGTCTGCCACCGAGCGAGCGTCGAGTGCGACGGCGATAACCCGGCGGTGCTCCACGGCTACGGCGGGTTCCGCTCCAGCAGGCCGCCGGACTTCGACCGGTTCCGACTGCCGTTTCTCGCGGACGGCGGCGTGTACGCGCGCGTCTGTGCGCGCGGCGGTCACGAGTACGGCGAGGAGTGGCACGAGGACGGGATGGGCGCGGCGAAACGGCACACCTTCGACGACTTCGTTGCGGCGGGCGAGTACCTCTGTTCGGCGGGGTACACCAGTCCCGACCGACTCGCGGTCACCGGACGGTCGAACGGCGGTCTGTCGGTCGGCGCGGTCGTGACTCGGCGACCGGACCTCTGGGCCGCGGCGCGGTGTTCGGTACCGCTACTGGACCTGCTCCGGTTCCACCGATTGGGGATGGGCGCGGCGTGGACGCCCGAGTACGGCGACCCGGACGACCCCGAGGCGTTCGACTACCTCCGGGCGTACTCGCCGTACCACGACGTCGAGGAGGGCGTCGAGTATCCGCCGGTCCTGTTCGCGACCGGCGAGAGCGACACGCGCGTCCACCCGGGTCACGCCCGGAAGATGGCCGCTCGGATGCAGGCGGAGGCCGACGGCGGCCCGTTCCTCCTGCGGACGACCGCCGACGCCGGTCACGGCGGCGGCGAGACCGCCGAGACCGTTGCGACAGAGCAGACCGACAAGTGGACGTTCCTCTACGAGGCGCTGGGAGTGGACGAGTAAAAAGGACGGAACCGCTCAGACCGTGATTTCCGCGCCGGCGTACAGCACGACGACGAGGAATATCCAGACTGCGTCCACGAAGTGCCAGTACATCGAGACCGTCGTGACCGAGACGTGGCGGTCGGCGGAGTACTGTCCGTAGAGCGCGCGGACGAACACGATGCCGATGAGGACCGCGCCCATCGAGACGTGGAGTCCGTGCAGGCCGGTCAGGCCGTAGAACGCGGACGCGAAGATGCCCGAGGTGAGGGTGAAGCCCTCGTGCTGGATGAACTCGTAGTACTCCAGCACCTGCCCGCCGATGAAGACGACGCCGAGCAGGAGCGTGGCCGCGAGACCGACGAGGAAGTTCTTCCGGTTACCCTTCCGGAGTTCGACGTGGCCCCAGTGGAGCGTGAAACTCGACAGTATCAGGAGTGCGGTGTTGATGAGGACCAGCGACCCGAGCAGGTGCGGGAGTCCCTCGGTGGACCAAGTGCCGACGCGGATGAAGAAGTAGTAGACGAACCCGGCGCTGAACGTGGCTATCTCCGAACCGAGGAACAGCGTCATTCCCCATCTGAGCGCGCTGTCGCCGTGGCCGTCACTCGACCAGAACGCCTTGACGAAGGCGTGGTAGACCCACCCGTACAGGCCCGCGAGGAACAGGCCGACCGACCCGATGAAGACGACGGGACCGAAGATTGGGTCGACTATCGGTTGCTGGCCCTGCGCGAGCAGGAACAGTGCGGCCCCGACGTAGATGCCCGCACCGCCGAGGGCGGTGACGAAGGGCCACCAACTCGCCTCGCCGAACCCTCGCGGCCAGTCTTCGACGGCCGGAAGGTGATGGCCGTGCTCTTCCGTTGAATCGTCCGCTACTGTCATACGAGACGATTGCGGGTCGAATAGTAAAAAGGCACCTGAACGCGTCCGCGAAGCGAGTGGACTCCGGCGGTATTTCCGGAGCTAACGTGTCTCCGTTCTGGACCGATAGCGTATCGAACGTCCCGCCAGAGGCTACCCCTCGCGACGTACGCAGAACGCCCCAGGATGTGGGCGACCCCGGTCCGCGGAGTCGCGCCTGCGGCTATCGCTCGACTTCCGGGTCGTCGACGACCTGCTGGCGCTGTCGTTCGAGCGACTCGGGCGTCCGCGCGTAGACGTGTTCGAAAATGTCGTCCACGTCGAGACCTGTTCGGTCCTTGACGCCCTCGACGGCGTCGGCGACCCGGTCGTCGGCCCACGAGCGGAGTTGGCGCTCGTCCTCGTCGGTCCAGTCGTGAGTCTCCGCGAGATACTCCCGAGTCCGTTCGACCGGGTCCTCCTTCCGCCACTCCTCGACCTCCTCGTCGTCGCGGTACTTCGACGGGTCGTCGGTGGTCGTGTGGGCACCCCGCCGGTAGGTGACGGCTTCGATGAGTCGGGGACCCTCGCCGTCTTTCGCGGCTTCGAGCGCGTCTTCGACCGCGCCGTACACTGCCAGCACGTCGTTGCCGTCCACGCGGACGCCCTCGAACCCGTAGGCGTCGGCCTTCTGGGCGATGGTCGCGGAGGCAGTCTGGCGCTCGCGGGGCACCGAAATGGCCCACTGGTTGTTCTGGCAGAAGAACACCGTCGGCGTCTCGAACACGCCCGCGAAGTTCATCCCCTCGTGGAAGTCGCCTTCGCTGGTCGCGCCGTCGCCGAAACTCACCAGCGTGGCGCAGTCGTCGCCCCGGTAGTCTGCCGCCATGCTCGTCCCGACCGCGTGGGGGAGTTGGGTGGCGATGGGTATCGTCGGCGGGAAGGTCCGGAGTCCGTCGGGGTCCTCGCGGTCCACGTAGTTGCCCTCCCCGAGCAGGTATACCAACACGTCTTCGAGGTCGAGACCACGCGTCAGATACATCGCGTGGTCGCGGTACGTCGGGAAGCAGTAGTCCGACTCCGAGAGCGCGTAGGCCGCGCCGACCTGCGCGGCCTCCTGTCCTTGGAGGGGCGCGTACGTTCCGATGCGTCCCTGCCGGTGGAGTTTTACCGCCTTCTCGTCGAACGTCCGGGCGAGTACCTGTAGCCGGTACAGGTCGGTTACCGCCGACGCCGAGAGGTCGGGGTCCGTCCGTTCGTCGATGGTACCGTCCGGGTCGACCACGCGGGTAACGTCTGGTGCCTGTATTGCCATTGTCGTCAATCACCGACCGTCTGTTAGAAAATGAACATCCAGCGTTATAAAGTATCGTTGGGCAACTGAAATGCCGAAAATCGGTCACGAGATTTAAAAGCAGAGTTGCGATTCGTCTACGCGAAGCCCTCAGAACCGCCCGTCGAGTGACGAATCGTCGGAACTTTCGATTCGAAAAGCTTACGCCGCCGCCGGAGTCATGCGGTGGTATGACACAGTGGATAGGTCGGACGTTCACCAGCGACGCTGGATGGAACCACTTGGAGGAACTCGTGGACATCGGCGACCGTATGGCGGGAACTGACGGCGAGCGAGAGGCCGCCGAGTCCACTCGGGACGCGCTCGAACGCGTCGGCGCGCGGGACGCCCGAATCGAGGAGTTCGACGTGCAGGGCTGGACTCGCGGCGACAGCGAGATTCGGGCGGGCGACGGCGTTCAGTCGTCCATCGCGCTCCCGCGAAGCCCCGACGCGACCGCGGCGGGCGAACTCGTGGACCTCGGCTACGGCCTGCCCGAGGACTTCGAGGAGACCGACATCGAGGGGAAGGTCGTGATGGCCGCCTCGAACGTCCCCGACTACTACGACCGGTTCATCCACCGACGCGAGAAGTACTACTACGCCGTCGAGGGCGGCGCGGCCGCGTTCGTCTTCCGCAACCACGTCGAAGGCTGTCTCCCGCCGACCGGAAGCGTCGGAACCGACGAGGACCCCATCGGCGACGTCCCCGCGGTGGGCGTCTCGAAGGAGGTCGGGTCCCGACTCTCGCGGCGCTGGGAGGGCGAGGAGGTCGAGGTGGCGGTGGACGCGGACGTCTACGACGCGACGAGCCAGAACGTCCACGCCGAACTCGGCCCCGACACCGACGAGGAAGTCCTCGTCACGAGCCACGTGGACGCCCACGACATCGCGGAGGGCGCCATGGACAACGGCGCGGGCACCGCGATGGTCGTGGAGATGGCCCGCGCGCTCGCGGAGCGCGAGGACGAACTCGACACGAAGATTCACTTCGTCGCGTACGGTGCCGAGGAGGTCGGTCTCGTCGGGTCGAACGTCGACGCCGAGAACCGCGACCTCGACTCTATCGCGGCCATCGTCAACAACGACGGCGTGGTCCGCGGGCGCACGCTCTCGTTCTACACCCACGGGTTCGACGCGCTGGCGGACGCGGCCGAGGAGGTGGGTGACGACCTCGGCCACCCCGTGAAGACGATTCCCGAGCAGGGTCCCCACAGCGACCACTGGCCCTACGTCGAGTGGGGCGTCCCCGGCTACCACGTCATGAGCGAGACCGGCGACGAGGGCCGCGGGTGGGGCCACACCTACGCGGACACGCTCGACAAACTCGAAGTCCGGGACCTCCGCGAGCAGGCGATTCTGCTGACCGAACTGACCGTCCGTCTCGCTGGCGAGGAGTTCGAAGCCGAACGCAAGGACCCAGAGGAGATTGCCGCGGCGCTCGAAGCCGAGGACCAAGCCGAAGGCATGAAGATAATCGGCGACTGGCCCTACGACGAGTAGCGCCAGCCGAACCGCCGGCTTTCTTTCGCACGGAGCGCGACCGACGACCGCGACCGGCGGGTTCTCAGGACCGCCGCCGACCCTCCGCGACCGACGTTGCGGAGTCGGAACCCGGTCTACCGTACCGCGGTCGTCCGACTCCGTACCCTTTTCACGGATGGCGCTCCAAGGGCAGTTCGATGGGTAGCGCGAACGTCGAGGGGGTCGGAAGCGTATGACGCTCGGAATCGTGGGCGAGAGTGCGCTCGCGGACTGGATTCGCGACGCCGCCGAACCCGAGGCGGACGTGGCTCACGCCTCGGCGAGCGAAGTCGTCGCCGCCGACCCCGAGTCGGTCGTCGCGGTTGGCGAGTCGGCCCTGCTCGCGGTCGGCCGCGAAGGTCCGGACGCGCCCGTCCTCCCCGTGAACGCCGGTCCCGGCTACGGCGGCGTCTCGCTCGACGCGAGCGACTCCGACATCAGCGGCGACGATTCGGACTCCACGGACAGCTCGACCCCGACGAAGGCCGAACGAGAGCGACTGTCGAGCGCGCTCGACGCCCTGCTCGCGCGGGAGTTCGAGACCGACTCGCGGACGCTCCTCGCGGTCACGGTCGACGGCGAGCGCGTAGGTCCCGCGCTGGCAGACGTGATGCTGGTCACCGCCGAACCCGCGCGAATCTCCGAATACGCCGTCCGCTCCCGCGGGGAACGGGTAGCTCGATTCCGCGCGGACGGCGTGGTCGTCTCGACGCCGACCGGAAGCCACGGGTACGGTCGGAGCGCGGGCGGTCCCCTGCTCGAACCCGGGTCGGGCGTCGTCGGCGTCGTCCCGGTCGCCCCGTTCGCCGTGAACGTGGACCACTGGGTACTGTCGGCCGACCGGCCGGTGACGCTGACGGTCGAACGTGACGAGGGCGAGGTCTCGCTGCTGCTCGACGACCGAACGGTCCGCCGCGTCTCACCGCATACGGCCGTCGAGGTGGTCGAAGACGGGTCGCTCGACGTGGTCCGAGTGACCGAGAGTCGCCCCTTCTTCGAGCGGTAGTCGGCGGGTCGTGGGCGAACGCGACGTTGGTTACGGAAAGCGACCGACGGACTCGGAAATCAAGGTTTAATACGCCGCCTTCCCGATTATCGGGTATGGAACCGCTGTCACTGCTCGGACCGATTGACACGCTCTTCGCGGACGTCATCGAGTACGTGGTGTTCGCCCTCGTGTTGGTCAACATGGGCACGCGCTGGTGGGCGTACCGCGACTACCGAAAGCAAGCACGGAGCGACGAGTACGACGAGGAACTCGACCGTAACGTGCTCCACGAGGTGTCGAACGTCGTCCTCGTCCTCGGGTCGTTCTACCTGCTCACGCTCCACCACCACGCCGGTATCGTCCTCTCGACGCTCGTCCTCGGACTGTTCATCACGGACTTCTTCGAGTTCGAGGCCAAGGAGGTCGAACTCCGTCAGGACGAGAACCTCTCCAGCCCCAAAGGCTCGGTGACCGCCTCGTTCGTGGTGTTCCTCTACGCGGGCTATATCAGTCTGTTCTACGTCATCGAACCGCTCTGGAACTCCGTCGTCTGACGGCCGCGGTCGTTTTTCTCGCTCGGCTCTCGGTTCGAGCGCCGTCGCCGTTCGCGGCGCTCCGACGGTAGGCCGATGTCGCTCTCGTCAGGGTGACTTGCACTCGTCGTGAAGCCGGTTCATTCACCATCGTGGACCGCGGCACTCGTCGGCGAGGTGCGTCTACGTGCTCCGCTTTCTGACGTCGTTACCACGCGAGTCGGGCGACGCGTCGGTTCCAAAAGAGCATCAACAGGACGAACGACTGCAGGCGTTCGAGCGCCGGACCGGAAACTCGGACGGGTCGGTCTCGCTATCGCTCGCGGACCAAGGACGAGAGACGGACGAGTGCCGTCGCTCCAACGCAGGCGTCGAAAGGAAGAGGCGACTGTCGGTTCTACGCGGACGATTTCCGGAGCTCTTCGACGACCGGGATGACGACCCAGAACGTCAGGACGCCGACGACCACGAACCAGAACATCACTTCCCGGAGCATGATGGCGGCCTGCCCGTACGCATCGAGGTTACCGGGAATCTCGCCGACGAGTTGCGCGTCCTCGAAGCCCGGCGTGGTGAACCATCCCGACAGTACCATCCAGATGAGACCGCCACCCGTCAGGATACCGAATCCCTTTGCGAATTCGTCAGCCATTGTTCGATTGTTCGTCGGCGTCGTCTTTAGGTTTTCCCATTCCTTCGGCGCGGAACCGGGTCGCGAAGGCGTATATCGTCGCGCCCCCGGCTATCATCGCCACGCCGAGGACGGCGAGAGGCAGGTCTATCTCCGAGAGGGAGAGTTCCGCGCGCTGGGTCGCCGTGTCGAGCACGATGAACCCGCCCACGACGAACGCCACCGCGAACATGGTCGAGAACACGGTGACGACCTTGTACAGTCGGAGCGGCACCTCGACTTCGCGAGCGCCAGACTCCCCACCGGCGTCGGTGTCGTTGGTACGTGAATCCATGAAAAGAGAACCCTCGGCGTTACTTCGGCGGTCGGAGCCGATAGTACCGCCGGTTAAGGTCGAACATGTACCCCTCGCGCATCGACCGCAGGACGGCGTACGTGATGGTCCCGACGACGATGGGCAGGAGGAACGCGAGGTCGAACAGCAGGTGCGAGTCGATGGGGATGAGGTTCTTGATGGACACCGCGCTGATGGTCCACGCGAACGTGAACCCTGCCATCCCGACTGCGGCCCAGAACGGCTGCTCGACAGGACGGCGCGCGCTCCCCTTGTTCAGGAACGGCACCATGGCGATGAACCCGACCACGATGATGTTGGCGATGACGCCGTACGTCCGGTCGGCCGTCAGCTTCTGGCCGCCAAGAATCGCCAGTTCGGGGTTGAGCGGACCGAGCTTCAGTAGCCCGAACGACCAGTAGAGGTACCAGTCGGGCAGGATGACCGCCGGGGTCGAACTCGGGTCGGCGGGTGCCCCGAGGTGGGGCGGGAGCGTCGCCGCCAAGAAGATAATCATCCCGACGAAGAAACTCGTCAGCGAGAGGTTTCGAATCATCTCGTGGGGCCACACCGGGAACGCCAGCACGTCGCGCTCGACGTAACTGGACTCCTGTCGGAGGTCTTGGTCCTCGCGGCGTGCGCGCTCGAAGTACTCGTACGTCAACCGCGAGAGACCCTCGGTGCGCTGCTTGCGCTCGCTCCACGTCGGGGTCTCGTCGTCCGGCGGAACGATACCCGTTCCACCGCCGTCGGTCTGTGCTTCTCCGCTGCCGTCGGTTTTCGTTTGTTCGTCAGACATGGTTTAGTGGGGTTCCGCGATGCCCTGAATCCACACGATGGCGATGTGGACCGCGATGAGCGTCGTGACGACGAACGGGAGCAGGAACACGTGCATGATGTACATGCGCTGGAGCGTCGCCGCTCCCGGGCTGAACCCGCCGAACACCAACTGTGCGACCCATTCGCCGATGAGCGGTATCGAGAGGCTCATCTCGACGCCAATCTGACTGGCCCAGAACGCTAGCTGGTCCCAGGTGAGCAGGTATCCGGAGTAACCGAACACCATCGTCAGACTGATGAGGATGATACCGAGTATCCAGTTCAGTTCGCGGGGTTCCTTGTACGCTCCGGTGAAGTACACGCGGAGCATGTGGAGGAACACCGCCGCCACCATGACCTGCGCGGCCCATCGGTGGATGGACCGGAGCATGAACCCGAAGTTCAAGTCGGTCATGATGAACACCAACTGGTTGTACGCTAACGACGCGTCGCCCGTCGCCGAAACCGTTCCCGGGGCGTAGTAGAACCCGAGCAACGCGCCACTCAGCGCCGCGACGACGTAGGCGATGGTCGAGAAGCTACCGAGCGCGTACAGCGGGTACCAGTACCAGAACTTGTTGTCGAGGTTGTACTGCTCGGTGTGGCTCTTCGGCATCTGCATGTTGACCCTGTAGTAGAGGGTCTCCAGTATCTCGAGGTAGTCCACGATGCGGAAGCGCTTGTCCATCCAGATGAGCGCCGTCAGGAACGTCGTCTCTACCGGCGTGAGTTCCTTCTTCTGCATCCACTCGCCGTGGTCGTATTCGTCTTTGCGTTCGATACTCATTGATTATTCCTCCGGGCGCGGGAGCGCCACGAACGATTTCTTGACGATGTTGAACGGGTCGTACACCGACTGGTGGCACTGACAGTATATCTTGTCCTGTGCGCTCGCGACCGCCGACCCCGCCAACCCCTTGAACGACGGCACGCAACAAAAGTGCGTGCATTTGTTCAGGTTGGCGATGAATCCTTCCGACGTGCTGGCCGAGAGCCACTCGTCGTTCTGGGCCATCTTCTCGATGCGCTTGCTCCGGATGACCTGAATCGGCATCGTGCCGCTCGGCGGCACGTCCTGCGAGCGCCACGACCCTTGCGCGGGCTTCCCGAGACCGCTCTGGCCGATGCCGTTGCCCCAAGTCTCGTAGTCGCTGAAGTCGTCGACGTGCATCTTGTCGCCTTCGCTCACCGCGTCGTTTTGCCACTCGAACTTGGAGTTACCGCTGTAGCGGAAGTAGTTGTCTTGGTCGGCCTTCGGTTGGACGCCGGGGTAGGTCTGGACGCCGCAGTACTGGAACCACTCGCTGGAGTACGTGACGCCGCCCAGTTCCATCTCGGCGACCGTTATCTCGCGGCCCTGCTGGGTCTTGGTCTTCACTTCGGGCCAGATGCCCTTGAGATACCCTTCCGAGTCCACTTCGACCGGAATCTGGGGCATCCCGCGCGGCGCGGGACCGGCCGTGTTCTCCATCGCCATGAACTGTCGGATACCACCGCCGGCACCGCTCGGTGCGGTGGCCGAGTTGATACCTGCCGCCGTCGCGGTACCGACTCCGGCGAGCGATGCGCTGCCGACGACGCCCTTGACGAAGCGTCGGCGACCTGTGCTTTCCGGATACTTGTCGTCTTCTTCTGGCATAGTTATCGTTTGTAGTACGGGTAGACTGCCTGCTTGAACTGGTCCCACGCGTTACCGAGGGTCTCGGTACCGTATTGCTGGTCTTCGCGAATGTAGAGGTCTTCCCACTTGCGACGACGCTTCTTGACAATCATCACGTCGGGGAGGAACTCCTTGCGATACAACAGGAGGATGAACGCGAGGTCGATGAAGATGACCGCGAGGACGAACCCGAGGTACATGTTCCCAATCTCGCTGTACCCCCAACCGCTCACCAGTCCGTAGGTGAAGAGACCGACGAACACGACTTCGACCACCGTCAGGAGGACGATGGCGATGGCCGCGGCGGTGCTCTCTCGGGCGGGTTCGTAGCGATGAATGTCGCCGTACGTTGAGCCTGTGGATGACATGGTTATCGGTTACCCCCACTCGCGTGCGGTGATTCGCCGTACTTCAGGAGGAAGAACGTGTAGACGAGCGAGACGGCCATCATCAGGAGGGTCGCCAGACCGACGAAGTGGGCCTGAAACGGCACGCCCATGTGTTCGGGGTCGGCCTCCGCTTGTCCACCGCCGCCGCCAGACGAAATGTTCTCTTTGACGACGACAGTGCCGACCATCCCGGCGGTCTTGTGGGGCTGGCAGAAGTACTCGTACGTCCCCAGCGTGTCGAAGGTGTGGGAGTACTCGTAGCCAGTGTTGTAGGTCTTGCTCGGGGCACCGGGCGTCCCCTCCCAGTTCGCCTCTTCTGGTTGACTCTCGGGGACGACGTTGTGGTTGTCCGACTCCCAGACCCACTTGATAGTGGTTCCGGGAGTGATGGTTATCTCGGCGGGTTCGAACACCAGACTCCCGCCGGGACCGACTATCACCTCTTCCGTCGGACCGCCACCGCCGGACGAACCTCCGCTCGTCGTCGTCCCGTTGGTGGCGGTCGTGGTCTCGTTTCCGGAGGCAGTGGCGTTGCCGGACGACGTGGTGGTCGTCTCCTGTGCCGCGGCGGCCGTTACGCCCGCCCCAGCGCCGCCCGCAACACCGGTTGCTGCCGTCAGAAAGTCCCGCCTCTTCATACGGTAGAAAGTCAGGACAGGAATTGCTTAAAGCCACCGATGCCGCCGTAGCGGGGTTTCCGACGCCGACGCGCCGAGTGAGGTCCTAATTCGCACTGTCGGACGCCGACGAAACGCCGGTTCCGGTCGCCCCGTCACCCTCCTCGTCGGGCGACGAGTCGCTGGTCTCGGCGTCGTCCGGGAGTCGGTCGCCGTCGTCGAGGAGGAACTCGGGGCGCTCGTCGTCTTCCAACCCAACCGCACGGAGTCGGTTGCGGTACTCCTCGGCGCGGAATCGGTCGGAGAGTCGAGCGTTCGCCACCAGCAGGAAGACGAACACGCCGAAGAACAGGAATCCGAGCGCGGCCACGGCCGCCACGATGGGGAGTCCCACGGCGACCCACGACGCGAGCAGCGCGACGCCGGCGAGGACGTGGACGGCCGCGATAATCTGCATCAACTGGTTGCCGAGTTTCCCCGAGCCTTCGGGCACCTCGGCGGGGTCGGGTAGCACGTCGCCCTCCGGGGATTCAGGTACCTCGTAGCTCTCCATCGACGCCAGCGCGACCGAGGGTTTCACGTCCCGGAGGACCGTCCCGCTCCCCTCGACTGACCCGTCGGGGTAGACCACGGCGTACCCCTCGTCGGAGTACGCCAGCAGTTGGGGTTCGCCCTCGCGCTCGATGCGCTCGACCACGGCGAACACGTCGCGGTCGGCGACGCGACTGTTGAGGTCGGTCTCCACCCTGTCGAGGAGTTGCTCGCCGGTAATCCACGAGTCGTGGTCGAACGCGACCTGCCACTCCTCGTAGCTCATCTCGGCCATGTCTCGCGGACCGAAGTCCTCGAAGTCGTACTTCTCCTCGACTTCCTCGGGAGTCGGCCCGTCGCCGTCCTCGTCGGCGGCGGCCACCTGCTCGTCACGCTCCTCGTCGGGCGAGGAGTCGGTCCGCCTCTCGGGGCTACCCTCACCCCGCGTCGCCGTCGCGTCCGCGGGTGATTCGCCCGCCGGGTCGTCCGAGGCGTCGGTCATCGTCCGAAACTCAGACCTGAAGCCGCATAAACACCCCGACGTCGCGTCGCACCCCGAGTTCGCGGTCAGAACGGCGTCCACTCTCGGGGTTGGTCGGCGAGTCCCCGAACTCGCATTTCCCGCGTACCGTCGCCGCGCACCCGAACGTCCACCCGGCCGTCGCAGAGTTGCGTGATGGTGTTGACCACGCGCTCGTCCTGCGTGGACGGGTCGATGAGGAACACGCCGAGACCGTCCGTCGCCCCGATGCGACCGGCGACGGTGTGGACGAACCGGGAGACGGTCTGGAACTCGGTGTACATCAGCAGCGTCGAGAGCGAGAACAGTCCCGCCCGGACGCGCTCGGTCGTCTCCCGATGGACGCTCTGATACAGTCCCGAGAACTCGATGCCGATGCCCGTCAGGTCGCCGGGACTCGACACCGTCTCGATGCGCTCCGACGTCTGCTCGCGTCCCTGCTTCTTGCTGACGCAGTCCACGACGCCGAAGGTACTCTGCTGGAGGCCAGTACACAGTTTGTCGCACTCCGACAGGATTTTCCCGCCGCTCTTGGTCGTCGTGACCAGTACTAACCCCTCCTCCCGGTCGCTCCCGGCGGTGACGAGACGGAGCGCGAGGTCTCTGGCACCGCCCATCGTCGGCCCGGCCACGAGGAGGTTCGACCCGGGTTCGACGCCCTCTATCGGCAGGTCGTCGGCGAACTCGTACGCGCTCGTCTGGCGCTGAGTCACGTCGGACCACCGTCCCCTTCGGCCGCCTCCCGGACGTCGCGCTCGTCAGAGTGGTCCTCCGCTCGGTCTTCTCTCAGTTGCGCGACTTCGAGGTGCAGGTCGAGGACGTTGACCGTCACGTCCGCGAGCGTGCTGAGGTACTCCCTGTCGCCGTCCGTGAACGTCCGGGGTTCCTCGTCGTACGCGCAGAGGGTTCCGATAGTGAGTCCGTCGGGGGTCGTCAGGTCGGCCCCCACGTACGAACGGATGTTCATGTCGTCGAGGCTCTCGTTGTGTTCGAATCGCGGGTCGGCCTTCACGTCCTCTATCACGGTCACGTCGCCGTCTTCGACTATCGCGTACGTGCAGATGGAGTCCTCGCGGGGCGTCGGCGTCCAGTCCGCGCCGTGGCACACGAGGAACTGCTGACTGTGTTCCCGTATCATGTTCACCGACGCCATCGGCACGTCGAGGTACTGGGCCGCGAGGTCGGTGATTCGCTCGACGTCGGTCTGCAGCGCCGCCCCGTCCACGTCGTACGCGTCGAGCGCGTCGAGTCGGTCTTCCTCGTCCTGCGGCAGCGGGTACGGAGTCTGGGGCCGGAACGCCGACGTGAAATCCACGAGGTTCCACAGCGTTTCCCCGGCGTTCGCCGCATCCTTGGCGACGTACTCGGTGACGGTTTCGGTGGTCTCGTCGGTGTCGAGCGCCGCGCGGTCGGTCGCGGTGTAGAGGACGCACCCGATGTCCGGTCGAACGTCGCGGGCGCGTGCCGCGAGTTCGAGTCCGGTCCCGTCGGGCAGTTCGTACTCCGTCACGACGCAGTCGACGTCCTCGTCGTTCAGTTCGCCCACGGCGTCCGCGAGCGAGGCCGCCCGAAGGACGCGCAGGTCCGGCGCTTCGGTCCGGAGCAGTTCGGCGGTTTCCGCTCGGGCCGACTCGTCGGGGTCCACGCACAGTACAGTTCTCATCTGAGTCGCTCGTCCGGAGCGTCACGACTCCGTGTGCATTAGTTTTGGCAATACAAGTCGGGGAACTGTCTGTTCGATTTCGAACCGGTCGGTCCCGAACCGCTTTCGGGTTCCTTATCCACCAGCGCTCCTAACCGCCGCGCATGGCGAGTGAGACGCTGGTCGCGGCCGTGGTCGCCCTCGTCGTCACTGCCAGCTTTCCGTTCTACCTCTACGGCGCGTGGTACATCCTCGACCAGGAGGTCGTGACGTGGGACGTGCTGATGCACCACCTCAAGTTCATCGTGGTCGGACTCCTGCTGACGACGATACCGATGCTGACGTGGATGGTCCCCCGATTCCTCGACCAACTCGGCGGGTTCGCGGCACTGCACGCCTTTCTTGGGTTGCAGGCCTACGCGATGCTGCTGGTCGCGCTGACGGGTATCGTCCGCATCTTTCAGGTCAAGTACCAGCACGACATGTACGACTCGGACGCGCGCGAGGAGGACGTGGACATCGGCGAACTCCACGAGAACATGGGCGCGTGGCGGGGTCGCCTCCGCATCGGCGTCGTCGGGTACGTCCTCTTCTGGCTTCTCGCGTGGCTGGTCGGGATGATTCGGTTCGTCATGGACTACGTGCTGTACTGACCGCCCGCTCCAGTCGCGGTCCCGGGTCTCGGTGGCATCGGCGGCTCTGCCTACCCCGCTCTTCGGTGGGAGTGTCGGCGATATTCGAGCGGGCGGTCAGTCCCACTCCTCGCCGCTGGCGAGGTCCACGTCGTGGTCGAGTTTCGAGGACGGACAGAGGTCCTCGACCACGCAGTCGCCGCAGTCGGGGTTCCGCGCGGTGCAGGTCGCCCGGCCGTGACTGATGCACAGGTGGGTGTACTGCTGCCAGTGCTCCTCGGGGACGACGCCCATCAGGTCCTCCTCGATGGTCTCCGGGCGCTCGTCCTCAGTGATACCGAGGCGACGGGAGAGGCGCTGGACGTGGGTGTCCACGACGATGCCCTCCACGATGTCGTGGCCGTGCTGGAGGACGACGTTGGCGGTCTTGCGGCCGACGCCCTTCAGTTCGGTCAGTTCGTCCATCGTGTCGGGGACCTCGCCGTCGTGTTCCGCCAGCATGGTCTGTGCCGAGGAAACGATGTAGTCGGCCTTGCTGTTGTGGTAGGTGATAGAGCCGATGTCCTCCGAGAGTTCGTCTACGTCGGCGTTCGCGTAGTCCTCGACGGTCTCGTACTTCTCGAAGAGGTCGGCGGTCTCCTCGTTCACGCGCTCGTCAGTACACTGGGCCGACAGCATCACGGCGATGAGGAGTTCGAGTCGGTTCGAGAAGTTGAGCGAGATAGTCGAATCGGGATACTCGTCGTAGAGTCTGTCGATGACTTCCTCCACTTGGGCGTCGCGCGAGTCGAGTGGCTCTCCCATGTTCGTGACGTTGCACGGGAGGGGTTTGAGCTATTCGGCTCCGACTTCACGCCGCGGGTCAACAGGCGCGGTTGTCCTCGAACGCGTTACCTCTCGGTTGTTCGGGCCTGACGATGGCCCGCCGGTTCCCGCAGAACGCGTTGTCCGAGACCACGTTATTGTTGGAGTTCGACACGGCCACGCCCAGTCGATTGTCCCGAATCACGTTCCCGACGACACGGTTCGCCCTGCTCCCGGTCGTGAGACTGATGCCCACTTGGTTGTCCGCGACCACGTTGTCGGCGACGACGCTCTCGCGCGTGGTCGAGACGTCGATTCCGGCGTCTGAGTTGTTCGTCGCGTTCGACCCGGCGATGCGAACCGCCCGCGAACTCCGGACCGTGATTCCGAAGTCGCTGTCGTTCACGCTGACGTTTCGCACCCGCGACTCGGTGACTCCCCGGAGGTAGACGCCCGCGTACCCCCAGTCGGTGAGCGTCACGTTCGACACGACCACGTCACTCGCGCCGGTCGCTCGGATTCCGGTGTGCCGTGCGAACCGCGAGTCCGACCCGTCGAGGGTGTGGCCCGCCCCGCGGAGGCGAACGCGGTCGGCCTTGATTTCGATGCACGTCTCCGACGCGTTCTCGACGTCCGCGACCAGTACGTACTCGCCCGGTTCGGTGATGGTCGTACACGAGCGCACCTCGGTCGCACCGTCGGTCTGCTGGGTGGTCGCGCCTATACCGCTCGGAGCGACTGCGGGCGTCGCTCCCGCGACTCCCGACGCGGCCAACAGCAGGACGGCGGCGAGGACGACCAGTCGAAACGAGGCGGGGTCACCGCCGGTTCGACGCGCTGATTCTGCCCTCATCCTGCGTGGTGTCAGCACGCCGGGCGTGTAAGTCGTTCCGGCCGTCGAGACCGCTCGTGCGACGGGTTGCGGGGAGGCGTTCGACGGGGAGCGGCGTGGTCGGTTTCGGGGAATTTAAGCGGGCATCGCTCTCCCTTCCACCCATGAAAACGACCGCGAAGGCTCACCCGATTCAGGGACTCGTCAAGTATCACGGGATGCGCGACGAGAAACTCCGCTTGCCCTACCACGATTCCATCAGCGTCTGCACCGCGCCGAGTCACACCAAGACCACCGTCGAGTTCGACCCCGACCTCGACTCGGACACCTTCGTCGTCGGCGGCGAGCGACTGGCCGACCACGAGGCCGACCGCGTCGCCAACGTCGTCGCTCGCGTGCGAGAGTTGGCCGACGCCGACTACGTCGAGAACCCCGTCCGACTGGAGAGCGAGAACTCGTTCCCGTCGAACGTAGGACTCGGGTCTTCCTCGTCCGGGTTCGCCGCCGCGGCGATGGCACTCGCCGAGGCCGCGGACCTCGGTCTCTCCCGACCGGAGATTTCGACCATCGCCCGCCGGGGGTCGTCGTCGGCCGCCCGCGCCGTGACGGGCGGGTTCTCCGACCTCCACGCCGGTCTCAACGACGAGGACTGTCGCTCCGAGCGCCTCGACTCGCCGCTCGAAGACGACCTGCGCATCGTGGCGGGACTCGTGCCCGCTTACAAGGAGACCGAACACGCCCACCGCGAGGCCGCCGACAGTCACATGTTCGAGGCGCGACTCGCGCACATCCACGACCAACTCGCCGAGGTGCGCGACGCGCTCCGCGAGGGCGACTTCCAGCGCGTCTTCGAGACCGCCGAACACGACTCGCTGTCACTGGCCGCGACGACCATGACCGGCCCGTCCGGGTGGGTCTACTGGAAGCCCGACACGCTGGAGGTCTTCAACGCGGTTCGGGACCTCCGCGAGGAGGGCGTTCCGGTCTACTTCTCGACCGACACGGGCGCGAGCGTCTACGTCAACACGACGGCCGAACACGTCGAGCGCGTCGAGGAAGTCGTCGCGGAGTGCGGCGTCGAGACGATGGTCTGGGAGGTCGGCGGTCCCGCCGAAGTCCTTCCGGAGAACGAGGCCCTGTTCTAACTACCGCGTTACTTCGCACTCGGCGCTCGGGACCCGCCTTCGACGCCCGAGAATTCGAAGCGCGCCCCGCCCGACTCGCTCTCGGTCACGGTACAGTCCCACTCGTACGTCTCGGCGAGCTGCGCGACGAAGGTCAACCCGAGACCGATGCCGGCGTCGTCGGTGGTGTGTCCGGCCTCGAAGACGGCGTCGCGGTCCGCCGCCGGGATGCCCGGCCCGTCGTCGGCCACGTAGAACCCGCCGGAAGACTCGCTCTGCTCGTCTTCCGAGCCTCCGCTCGCTTCGTCTTCTCGCGGGCTTTGCCCGCTCGAACGGTCCGAGGGACTTCGTCCCTCGCTACTCGAGGAGACGTCTTCGAGGTCGCCGACGCGGACGGTCACGTCGTCCCCGCCATGCTCGACCGCGTTCCGGAGCAGATTTTCGAGGAGATGCCAGATGTGGACCGGGTCGGTCCGAATCGTGCGGTCGGCCTCGACGACGAGGTCTGCGCTCTCGGGCGCCACTTCCGCCCACGCCTCCGCGGCGGCGGTCGCGAGCGCCACCGACTCGCACTCGGCGTTCGAGTCGCTTCCCCGGGCCGTGACGAGCAACACGTCTATCATCTCCTCGATGCGGTCGAGCGCGGTATCGACCTTCTCGGTGGCGGTCTCGTCGCCCTCGACCGCCGACTGGAGGTATATCTGGGCGATGGTGAGCGGGTTGCGGAGTTCGTGGGCCAGCATGCTCGCGAACGATTCGAGGCGGTCGTTCTGGCGCTGGAGTTCGCGTTCGCGCTCGCGGAGACTCACGGTCGCGGTCGTTCGGTCCCGGAGCGAGTCGAGCATCCGGTCCACCTCGCGGGCGGGCCGGTCGGGACCGAAGAACTCCTCGGGCGGCGTGTAGTAGGCGTTGTGACAGACCGTGTTGTCGTAGACGAGGTGCGGGTGCGTGCGGACGACGTCTCGCAGGACCTCGGCCGGGAACCTGTTCCGGTTGTACTGGCAGAGCGCGATGCCGTTCTCGTCGGGGAGGAGGCGGTTGAGTTTCCCCTCGTACTCCACGAGGTCGGCGATTTCCGGGTCGTCGCCGAAAATCCACGTCATCTCGCCCGTGACCCGGAGCGCCTCGTACTCCTCGGTGGCCGCCTCGATTTCGGCCGCGAGGAACGCAATCATGTCGTCGGGGTCGAACCCGCCGTTCCGACAGTACGTGTCCTGCTTGGTGTGGAGGGTCAGCGCGCCCGACTCGCGGGCCGCGTCCGCGTCCACGCCCGCGTCGCGCATCGCCGCCAACACTTCCGTCTTCGAGTTCTCGTCGGCGATGTAGAGGCATCGCTCGTTCCGGTCGAGTCCCTGTTCCACGAAGGGAATCGCGGCCGAGAACTGCTCCTCGGTGGTCTCGTAGACCAGCGCGAGGTGGTCGTGGGAGTCGTGGTCGCCCAGCGGTTCGACCGGCCCGCGGAACGTCGGACTGTTGCGTAACGCCTCCAGTCCGCTCTCCAGTCCGAGTGTCTTCCCCTCGTCGGAGGGCGTGAGTGTGTGTTGGCTCATGATAGTTCAGGGCGCTTCCGGAGGCGGTCGGCGTGCGTCGCCGAACTCGTCGCGACGAACCACGCGTCGCTGTCGGGCCGTCGTATCGAACGTCACCAGTACAGTCTCCCCCGAAACGTACCTTCGAAGAGGCAGGGAAGACACTTAAACACGATAGGACTGCAGGAGAAACAACACCGTCCGCTGATACGTGAGTCCCCGTGCCGCGGGGACCGACCGCACTTCTAAACCCCCTCGGTCCCTACGTCCGGCCGAATGCGAATCTGCGTCCTCGGCGCGGGTTACGCCGGACTGACCCTCGCCCGAAAACTGGAGCGCACCGTCCCCGACGACGTCGAGATTCTTGTGATTGAACGGACCGGGAGCCACCTCGTCCAGCACGAACTCCACCGGGTCGTCCGCCGACCGTCGCTCGCGGACGAAATCGTGGTGGACCTCGAAGACGTGCTGGACCGCGCGACGGTCCGGCAGGCCGAAGTCGCCGGGGTGGACCCGGAGACGGGCGTCGTCTCGCTCGACTCGGGCGAGACCATCGACTACGACTACGGTGCGGTCTGCCTCGGGGCCGAGACCGCCTTCTACGACCTGCCGGGCGTCGAGGAGCACGCCACGCCCCTGAAGACGCTCGACCACGCCGAGCGCATCCGGGCCGACTTCCTCGACGCGGTCGAAGCCGGGAGTCCCGATTCGCCGGCTAACGTGGTCGTCGGCGGTGCGGGCCTGTCGGGCGTGCAGGTCGCCGGCGAACTCGCGGCGTTCGCTCGCGAAGAGGAGTCCCGCGAGTCCGTCACCGTCACCCTCCTCGAACAGTTCGAGAGCGTCGCGCCCGCGTTCCCCGAGAACTTTCAGGCCGCGGTCCGCGACCAACTCGAAGCCCGCGACGTGGAGATACGGACGGGAACCGCGGTCGCCTCGGCGGACGAGTCGGCCGTCGAACTCGACTCGGGCGAGCGACTCGACTACGACCAGTTCGTCTGGACCGGGGGTATCCGCGGTCCCGCGGCGCTGGACGGCGAGCGCCCCGAGGTCGAGAACACCCTTCGACTCGGCGACGGCACGTTCGTCGTCGGCGACGCGGCGCGCGTGGTGGACGCAGACGGGGAACCCGTCCCCGCTAGCGCGCAGGCCGCGGTCCGAGAGGCCCGTGCGGTCGCCGAGAACGTCGCCAGCCTCGTGGAGTACGACCGCGAGGGCGACGACATCTTCGAACCCCGACTCGAACCGTTCGCGTTCGACTCGCCGGGGTGGCTGGTATCGGTCGGTGACGGCGCGGTCGCTCAGGTCGGCCCGACGGTTCTCACGGGGACCGCCGCGAAGGCGCTGAAGACGACCGTCGGGGCCGGATACCTCTCGTCGGTCGGTGCGATACGCAACGCCGCGGACCTCGTGAGCGAAGAACTAGGGTACGAGCGGTAGTCAGAGCGGGGTGCGTGCGGTAGTTCGGAACGAGAGTCCGACCGGGAATCAGAAACCGGGGATGCCGAGCGCACCGGCCGCGATGATTTCGAGGCTTTCCAGCACGACGAGGACGACCCAGACGGCGAGCCACGCGACCACGCCGATGCCGATAGCGTTGCCCCAACCGCCCGGATACCGGGCGTTGATGACGTACACCCACGCGACGAGTCCGAAGACCGCGCCGACGAGTCCGCCGACGAACGGAATCAGGCCGAACAGTCCGGTGATTAGCCACCAGACGAACGCGCCGACGAGCGCGGTGAGAATGGCGTACTCGTAGTCGTCCCTGTCGGCGATGACGCGCGCACCGACGTAGATGCCGAACGCGCCGATGAGGAGGCTCACGACGAATCCGATGACGTAGTTCAGGAACCCTACCATGTAGTCGTATTTGCTTCGACTGGGCATTTATAGGTGGCGTCTGTCCGTCGGCCGACGCGCCCACGGAACCAACGACGCCTGTCACGTGTTCTCGTCCGTCTCGAAGGTCGCGTCGTCAGCGTCGCGGGTATTCCGCGACCTGCTCCGCCTTTCGACGTGGTCGCGCGCGCTCTCGGGCGTCTCGGTTTCGAGGAGGGCCTCGACCTTCCGCTCGAACTCCGCCTCGGTGAGGTCGCCGCGGGCGTACCGGTCCCGGAGCGTGTCGAGCGCGTCCTGCTTCGAATCGGATTCGTCGGCGCTCCGGGTCTCGGGTCGTTGGTCGCGTTCGTCCGGGACCGCGTCGTCGCCGAACCGGTTGGTGAGGACATCCACCATCGGGAGGAGGACGCCGAAACCGAGGACGAACGCCATCCAGAACCACTCGTACCCCAGAAACAGCGCGGTGAGTCCGACGCCCAGGACGACGAACACGGTGAGGTTCACGAGCACGTTATCGTCGTCGTCGAGCGAGTCGTCCATGCGACTGGCTACCGGCGACGGTGACAAAAAGGTTTCATCTTCTCCGACTCGTCGTGATTCTGTTGGTCTCCCGCCGTCAATGGGTTTAAGTTTGTGGGCCAACCTCCCGAGCGCATGGCACGCGACACTGGGTTGCTAGACAAGGCGCTCGCGGGGGCGGTCGGTCTCGCCGCCGGAGCGGTAATCGGAAGGCACGCGCTGCGGCGGTACCGCAGCACCGACGATACGACCATCGTCTGTACCGAATGCGGGGAAGCGATGCCGGTCGGTGACGTTCTCGACCCTGCAGTGACCTGCAACTGCGTCGCACCGCGCGACTCTCACGACTTCTGGTAGCGAGGCGTTTACCCTCGTTGCACCGTAACACCACCTATGGACGACGAGCGCACGGACGGCGAGGCGGCATTGGACGACGACGACCTCCGCGAACGACTCGAACAGCGCCTGATGAGCCACGGCGTCTACGTAACCGACCTCGAAACCGAGGCGGGGACGCTCCGGGTGAACTACGAGACGGCGACGCCGGGCACCGGGGTCCCCCACCGAGAGGTGGGTCGCGTCCTCAATCGCCTGCTGGCGCTGCAGGACGAGGGGTGGTCCCCCACCGACGTGCGGGGCACCGTCGCCGACATCGACGGCGGTCGCCGCGGAACGTGGCGGGCCGACGAAGAGTGGCTGGCGGCCCACGCACGCGGCGACCTCTCTGACGTGGACCTCTCTCAGCGAGTTCTCGACACTATCGAGGAGGCGTGAGAAAGCGACCACCCGCACGGATTCTCCTCCTCTTAGCCTTCGGCCCCGAGTCGGTGGTTACTCTCGGCTCTCGGTTCTGAGTCGGTCGCGTTCCTCTCAGTCGCCGAGCGACCGGCACCGATTTCGAACCCCAAGCCAGCCCCCTCCGCCGACTCGAATACGTCGCTCGCGACTGCCCGCGCTCGACTGAACACCACCGTGAGCGCGTCCGCCGGAAGTTTTACGCCGCGTTCGTTCCAAATCCGACACCGTGGACAGCGTCGAACTCAGCACCGTCGTCTACGTGTCGCCCGAGGAAGCCTACGAGTTCCTCGCGGACTTTCAGGGGTACGCCAACTACTCCGAGTATCTCGACCGGGTGACGCGTCACGGCGAGGGCGGTCCCGGCACGGAGTACGACATCCACCTCCAGTGGTGGAAACTGAACTACGTCGTCCGGTCGGAGGTGACGGACTTCGACCCGCCAGAGCGAATCGCGTGGCGCGTCGTCAAGGACCTCCGCGCGAACGGCGAGTGGCTGGTCGAACCCGACCCCGAGGCGGCCCCGCCCGAACGGGAGACGGCCTCGCGGGTTCGACTGGTCATCGAGTTCGACGCCGACTCGGCGAGTTCCGACATGCTCGACCTGCCGCGCCTCGTCTCGCTCGACTGGGTAATCGGCAAGGTCAGACCGCTCGTGCTGAAGGAGGCCGAGAAGGTCGTCGCGCGCATCGTCGAGGACCTCGAAGGCGAGCGCCGCGACGTCGAACTGACGCTCCACGACTCGCCCGATACGATATAGCCGACGCTTCGACGCGCCGGACCGGCCGCTCCGTCGCCGAGAGACCGAAAGAAGTCGCGAACCGCGCTACTACTCTGCCTGTCCGTAGTCGCCGCCGTACTTCATGAAGAAGTAGGCGAGACCGAGGGTGAACACCAGCGCCGCCGTCGTGGCGATGCCGAGCGTCTTGGCGCTGCTCGGAATCGCGGGACCGCTACTGCCGGTCTTTGCGCCGCCCTCTTGGACGACGACGGTGCCGACCATCCCGGCGGTCTTGTGGGGCTGGCAGAAGTACTCGTAGGTGCCGGTGGTTTCGAAGGTGTGAGAGTACTCGTAGCCGGTGTTGTACGTCTTGCTCGCGCCGCCGGGCGTCCCCTCCCAGTTCGCGCCGTCCGGTTGGCTCTCGGGGACGACGTTGTGGTTGTCCGACTCCCAGACCCACTTGACCGTGGTTCCGGGGGCGACGGTTACCTCGGCCGGTTCGAAGACGAGGCTACCGCCGGGACCGACGATGACTTCCTTTGTCCCGCCGCCTCCGCCGCTCTCACCGGAGGTCGTCTCCTTGCTCTCGGCCGATGCGGTCCCCGCCGCACCTGCGGCGCCGCGGTCCCCGTGGCGGCACGCATGAATCCACGCCGCGTGACCGACTCGCTTCCTTCCGTGCTCATAGTCGGGGCTAGCGGTGGTGGGTACTCTATACTTTCGATACGACCCCACATTCTTCGTCGTCGGGTGTCCCCGCCCGCTCCCTCCGGTCGCTCGCAGCAGAGATATCGAAATCGGGATAGAAGACGAGGGAGAGCGCGAGAATCCGGTTTTCGCGGGGCTACAGGCTGTAGTCGTGGTCGCCCGTCTCGGTTTCGAGGAAGGCGGTCAGGAGGTCGATGGTCGCCTCCACGTCGGCGTGGTGGGCGCTCTCGGTGACGGTGTGGAGGTAGCGAGTCGGCACTGAGATGGCTCCCACCGGTTTCGCGCCGTGGGTGTTCTGGAATCCCGAGGTGTCGGTGGCCCCCGAGGGAAGGACCTCCAGTTGGTGGTCGATGCCCCGCTCCTCGGCGACCGAGCGCATCCGGCGGTGGACCTTCGGCGTCGTCACGACGCTGGAGTCCTTGAGCTTTATCGCCGCGCCCTCGCCGAGTTCGGTGACGTACCCGCTCTCGTTCTCCACCGCGGGGATGTCGTTGGCGACCGTCACGTCGAGCGCGACGGCGAGGTCCGGGTCGAGGTCCACGCCGAGCGCGGGCGCGCCGCGGACGCCGAGTTCCTCCTGTGCGGTCGCACAGAAGTGAATCGTCACGTCGGGGTCCTCGATGCGTCGGGCCGCTTCGAGCATGGCCAGCAGGCAGACGCGGTCGTCCAGCGCCTTGCCGGTCACGTTGTCGCCGATTCGGGTCGTCGTCTGTTCCATGCTCACGAGGTCGCCGACAGAGACGCGCTCGGCGGCGTCCTCGGCGGGGAGTCCGAGGTCGATGGCCACGTCGTCGATGGAGAACTCCTCGTCGTCGTCCTGCACGTGGGTCGGGACGGACCCGATGACGCCGGTGAGGTCCTCGGCGTCCGTGTGGACCGTCACGCGCTGGGCGCGGAGCACGTCGGGGTCCCACCCGCCGAGGGTGTCGATTTCGAGGAATCCGTCGTCGGTGACGTGCTTTACCATAAAGCCAATTTCGTCCATGTGCGCGGCGACGGCCACCTCGTAGTCGCTCGACCCCTCCACCGTCCCGACGACGTTGCCCATCGCGTCGGTGTGGACCGAGTCCGCGACGCCGTCGAGTTCCCGACGAACGACGTCGCGTACCCGGTCTTCGTACCCCGGCACGCCGTCCGTCTCTGTGAGTTCGCGTAGCAGTTCGAAGTCGAAATCCATGCGAGTTACTGACGACCCGCCGGGCTTAAACCCCGTCTTTTCAGTCTCCCGGCAGAACCCGCCTCGCCGTTCGGACTCCCCGCCGTTCGGGATGGTTAACTCGGCGGTTGGTTGCGTATACCGACCCGACGGCGACGCTTGTTCCGGGTTACACTAACCCGTCGAATCGGCAGACGGCGTATAACAAAACCCGTTAGAGGGCTATTACGCATCGACGCGGCCGTGCGAGGAGCCGAATTGCGCGGTCAGCAACCTCCAGCGTGACACCGAACATGTACAACGGAAACACAGTCGGCGTCGTCGTACCGGCGTACAACGAGCGAGGATTCGTCGGCGAGGTCATCGACACGCTCCCCGAATTCGTGGACCGCGCGTACGTCGTGGACGACCAATCGACCGACGGGACGTGGCAGGAGATACAGGAACACGCGGAAGCGGCCAATCGCGCCGCGGCGGAACCCGAAGGCGAACCGAGACTCGCGGACGGCGGCGTCGGTTTCACCCGAAAGGTCGTGCCGATTCGCCACGAGACGAACCGGGGCGTCGGCGGCGCGATAAAGACCGGGTATCGCCGGGCGTACGCCGACGGGATGGACGTGACGGCGGTGATGGCGGGAGACGGCCAGATGGACCCCGACTCGCTCCCCCGACTCCTCGACCCAATCGTGGACGGGGACGCGGATTACGCCAAGAGTACTCGACTCCTCGACGCCGAGTACCGCGAGGAGATGCCGCCGTTCCGGCTGTTCGGCAATCGACTGCTCTCGGTACTCACCAAGATAGCGAGCGGCTACTGGCAGACGACCGACCCGCAGAACGGTTACACTGCCATCTCGCGCGAAGCCCTCGCCGACCTCGACATCGACAGCCTCTACGACGACTACGGCTTCGCCAACGAACTCCTCGTCCGCCTGAACTGCCACGGGATGACCGTCGCCGACGTGGCGGTTCCGGCCGTCTACGGCGACGAGGAGAGTACAATCCGGTACCGTAGCTTCGTCCCGAAACTGTCGTGGCTCCTCCTCACCAACTTCCTCCACCGACAGCGGGCGCAGTTCGCCGAGTCGGGCGCTCGCGCAACGCCGCTCTGCTACGCGCTCGGCCTGTCGGGAATTCTCGCCGCCGTCGCCGCCGGACTAATCGGCGACGCGGACCTCCTCGCCGCGCTCGTCGTCGGGAGCTATCTGTCGCTCGGGTTCGCAATTCACCGGGACCGCCAAGGCGACGAGGGATTGGAGATGCGGGTGACCGACGACGAGTAGTCGGAAGGGCCTCCTCTTTCTCGGGTCGAGTCGGCGATAGACTCCCCCTCCTTTTTAGCCGAACCGGCGTTCGCCGGGGTTCGACCGACGCGTCGTCGAACGTCGGGAGAGACGCGTCGGCGGCGGTCAGATGGGCGTTTCCGTCGGCATCAGATTGTAGGTCCGCTTGGTCGGGAGCGACCTGAGCATCGTCTGGTCGGTCGCCACTCGTACCACGAGGTCGGTGAGGTTCACCTTGTCGTCGAGGAACTCCTCGCGCTTGCGCGCCCACTCGTCGGCGACGCCCGGCCGCGCGAGCAGGTCGGTCGCCCTGTCCAGCACCGCGTCGAACGCCCGGAGGTTGTAAATCAGGCCCTCGCGTTCGAGTTCGGCGAAGTTGCCCATGTCGCCGTCGCCGACGAAGGAGTTCGAGCGAATCGCGGGGGTACCGAGGAGCGCGGCCTCCGTCACCATCGTCTGGGTATCGGCGACCAGCAGGGACGCCTCGGCCAGCGCGTCGTGGAGCAGCGCCGGATGGAGGTCGAACGGTCGGGCGGGGACCGACGAGAAGTCCATCGCGTCGCCCTCGTCGGAGACGAAGACCGTCACGTCCTCGGCGAGGCGCTCGACGAGTTCACGGCGCTTCTCGGGCGTGAACCCGTCGTGTCCCACGTCGTGATGCGACCCGAAGGCGTTCAACCGGACGATGGCGAACTCCTCGTCCGGGCCGACGCCCAACTCCTCGCGGACGTCGGTCTGTGGCTCCCACTCTTCGGGGTGGAGGTAGGCGCACTCCTTGAACCCGCGGAAGACGTGGTGGTCCTCGCCGAGGTCTTTGTCGAAGGTGTGAGGTGTGAGGTAGGCGTCGGCGAAGGGCCGCGAGATGGCGTGGTCGAGGTGGGTGTTCTCTGAGTCCGTGATGAGAACGACCGGCGCGTCGGTCACGGTCCCCGCGTGGGCGGCGTACGCGCCGACGCCGAATATCTTGTCGGGGTCGTACTCTCGGGTCTTCCGGAGGATGGTGAGGTAGTGACTCGGGAGTTGGCGAGCCAACGAGGACTTGCTGGTCGCCAGTTCGCCGTAGACGACGTGAGGCAGGTCGTAGTAGTCGAGCAGGTCGAGGGTACACCCGTAGTCGCGGGCCAATATCAAGGCTCCGTGACCGCGCTCTTGCAGCTCCGCGATGGCGTTACGATAGAGATGGACGTGTGCCGGCGTGTTCGTGAAGAACAGGTAATCCATGTCTCGAACGCGTATCGGGTCTGCGAGCGTATTGTTCTGCGCCGCGTTCCCCCGCGGTAGTCCGAATCAACCGACTACTCGGGAGAGAGTACGTCCGGGTTGACCTGTCGGTAACTGTCCCCTGTCGCTGCTTCCTTCCAGAAACGGCGACCGCCGTCGGTCGAGACGCGTCGAATCACGGTCGAAGAACCGCATGACCGTCAGCAAAATTCGGAAACGGAGCCTTCGTCTGCGGAACCGGTTCAGGACCCGTCTTCGACGTTCACGGTCGCGGGGCCGTCGAGTCGGAAGGCCGTAATCTCGCCGGAGAACCGGAAGCCGTCCTTCCCGCCGATGACGCGTCCGGATATCTGACCGTCCGAGACGGTGTCGCGGTCGTTGACCGACCCGAGCGCCGCGCTCTTGCGTGCCTCTCCGCTGACCTCGAACGTGTAGGTGCTGGCCACGCCGGGCGCGTTGCTCCCGTCGATGACGAGTTTGTTCGGCAGGACGAGGTCCGAGACCGAGACCTCCTGCCCGCCCCACCGGAGCGTCCAGTCGCTCTCGTCGAGGCTCACCGACACCACGTCGCCGTCCACGAGGAACGAGTCGCCGTAGCCGTTGCCCGCGACGCCGGAGACGGTCACCGTGCCGTCGCCGTTGTCGGTGGCGCTGTCGTTGCCCTCGGCCGCCACGTCGCCCGCCGACGTGCGCTTCGTGACGCTTCCCTCGACCGTGAACTCGTAGGAGACGCTCGACGTGTTCAACCCCGCGACCAGTTCCAGCACCGTCCCGGAGGCGTCCGAGTCGGAGTCACTGGTCGTCGATTCGGAGCCGGAACCGCCGCTACTCGCGCTGGAGGTGCCGCTGGCGGCCTCTTCGGCCGTCATGGGGACGCCCGACGGGACCCTGCTGGTGTCGGCCTCCGACCCCCAGCGCGTGTTCTTCGAGATAATCTCGGGGTTGCCCGCTCGATTGTCCTGTTCGCGCCGCGCGGGGGAACTCCCGATGTCGGAGTTGCTCACTTCGACCGGTCCCCACCACGCCCAGACGCCGCGGCTGTTGGTCGCGCCCGGACTCGAACACCCGACGTCGCACGGGCGCGTGGTCCCGCCCTTCACGACGCAGTTATCGACGTAGCAGGTCCGACCGTCGATGGACCCGACGCGGATGTTGGCGATGTTGTTGCTGTCGAAGTAGCTGTCGTAGACGTTCACCACGCCGCCGTGGCTCCCGTGGTACGAGTACCCGGAGTCGGTGCCGTACAGACCGTTGTCGATGAAGTGCGCGATGTGGACGTTGCGGAAGTTCAGCGTCCCGTAGTGGTCGTTACCGTTGACCCAGATACCGCCCTTGCCCGACCCCGCGGTCTGACCGTCGCCCATGTAGAGGTTCTCGACGGTGGCGGTGCCGCCCTTCGAGACGGCAGGAGTGAACAGGTAGTGTCCGCCGGGGTGGTTCCCCTTGAACGCGACGTTGCGGACCGTCCACCCGTCGCCGTTCGCGTAAATCTTCGCCGACGCGCCGTCGGCGGTCATGTCGATGAGGAGGTTCTCCAGCGTCTCTCCACTCCCCACACTGAAGGTTCGGGTGTTTCCGGCCGAGACCGTGACCGTCCGGTACTCCGCCGCGTCGCTCGCGCTCGATAGTGTCCCGACGCCGAGGGCGGCGGTGACGCCGGCACCGGCGACTCCGAGGAAGGAGCGTCGGTCCACCGTTGCGTCTCGCTGTTCGGATTCGCGTGCTGTTTCGTCGCGTGCCATGCCACCTTCAAGGCTTCACTACTATATTACAAGCTTTCCGGTTTCGCTTCAATGGTAGATTAACGATTTATACCTATTGTTGGTCGTGTCGATTCGGTATCAGCCCGAGACGAGGAACGGCCAATCACCGCAAACGCGCTACGCGGCGACTACCAGACGCCAGAACGGGGTTCAACGACCGGTTAACGCGACCATTCTACCGGTAATTCGGGCTTGTAACGGTCGGAAGGCGGCCGGGTCGGCTACGGCGCCTCGACGAGAACGGCCGAAGCGAATCGTCAGCAACCTCTCCTTCGACCGGACGGTCGCCGGACGTGGAACCCGGTCCGACGATGGAAAAACAGTCCACGAGTTCTGTGTTGTTCCGGAACGCTTTTGCCCGGACCGCTATACAACAACGGATATGGCAGACGAACAAGCAGAAGCCGAACTCCGCGACCAGTTCACCGAAGCGTTCGAAGGCGCAGACTTCCCGGTCACCAACCCGATGGACCTCGTGCCCGCGCTTCCTGACGGGCCGGGCACGCGCTTCGAGGCGGGCGACGTCAACTTCACCGCGATGGAACTCTCGACGAAGCTCTCGGACATTCAGGACTTCCCCTACGAGGACGTCGAGAGCCTCGTGGACGACCTCATCGAGGGTCTGAAACAGAAGGATATGCTGTAACTACTCGTCTTCCTCTTCTTCCTCGTCCTCTTCGCCCGGAAGCGCGACCAGCAGGACCTCCCACACGTCGTACTGCTCGTTGAAGTGGCTGTCGAGCACCCGGTCCTTCTCGCCGATGGGAATCGGCTGCTGCGGATGGGACACTTCGAGCCACGTCACGGTCGGTTCGGTGATGTCCATCTCGGCGATGTCGTCCGGTTGCTGGGCGGCGTCGGTCGGTTCGCCCGTGCCGCGCTCTCCTGACCCTATCGGCGTGTCTTGGCGTTCCACGATAATCTCCCCCGAGGCTCGGTACCACAGCGTTCTATAAAACGCTGCTGGCGAGGGACCGAGTCCGGAAACGACAAGTCCCGACCGCGCCAACGTCCGGTGATGAGACGGTCGAACGTCCGGACGCTCGCAGTGGCGGGCAACGCACTGCTCGCTACGACGCTACTCGCCGGAACCGCGCTCGCCCACGGCGGCGGTCTCCGCGCGGCCGCAGGTACCCTCTCAGTCCCGACGTGGCTGTTCCTGCTGACCGGCGGCGGCGTCGTCGGCGCGTCGTTCCTGCTCGCCAGTTTCGTCACCGACCGGGCGTTCATCCGCGCGGTCCACGGCTGGCGGCGGGTCGCAGGGATGCGATTCGACGGCGTGGCGACGCTCACCCGCGTCCTCTCGGTCGCGGCCCTGCTCGGGGTCGTCGTCGTCGGTCTCGAAGGCCCGCAGTCGATGTTCCGGAACGCCGCGATTCTGTTCGTCTGGGTGGGCTGGTGGGCCGGATACGTCGCCACGGTCTACCTCGTGGGCAACAGTTGGCCCGCGCTCAACCCGTGGCGGGCCGTGAGCGAGTGGGTGCCCTCGCTCGACCGCGCCTACCCCGAGCGACTGGGCGCGTGGCCCAGCGTGGTCGGTCTCCTCGCGTTGGTTTGGTTAGAAGTCGTGAGTCCGCTGGCCGACGACCCGCGGCTACTGGCGTGGGTCGTGGTGGGCTACTCGGTTATCACGCTGGCGGGGGCGCACGTCTTCGGTCCGGACCGATGGTTCGGGAGCGTGGACCCCGTGGCGCGACTGTTCCGGTACTACGGCCGGGTCGCGCCGATTCAGCGCGGCGAAGACGGGTTGGCCGTCGGGCCGCCGGGCGCGGCGCTGACCGACGCTCGACTCGCGGACGGCCGCGACGAAGTGGCCTTCGTGGTGGCGATTCTGTGGGTCACGACGTACGACGGGTTCGTCGGGACGCCCCTCTGGGTGGACATGGCGCAGACTGCGGTCGGCGTCGGCGTCCCCGCGGTCGTCCTCTACCCGGCCGCACTGCTCGCCGGATACGCCCTCTTTCTGGGCGTCTACTGGCTCGCGGCCCGGTCGGCCCGCGAGACCGCCGAGACGTACCTGACGCCGGACGCCATCGCCCGACGGTTCGCGCCGTCGCTGTTGCCCATCGCGGCCGGATACCACCTCGCGCACTTCCTCGGCCTGTTCGTCTCGCTGTCACCCGCGCTGCTCGCGGCGCTGTCGAACCCCCTGAACCCGCCGATAAACCCCTCGGTGGTCGTCCTGCCGAGTTGGTTCGGGATGCTCGCGGTGGCGTTCGTCCTGCTCGGACACCTGCTGGCGGTCTGGGTCGCGCACACGAGCGCGTACGAGGTGTTCCCCGGCCGGTTGCAGGCGGTCCGGAGTCAGTACCCCTTCGTGGTCGTCATGGTGCTGTACACCATGACGAGCCTCTGGATAGTGTCCGCACCGAGTGCCGAACCGCCGTTCGTCTGAGTATGACCGGAGAGACCACCACCGACGAGACCGAGGTACCGCCCGGCGAATCGCCAGCGGAGTGTCCGTACTGCGGTCGCCCGCTGGAAAGCGAGGAGTTGCTGGTCCTCCACGAGGGCATCGACCACTGGGACCGACTCGACGACGACCGGCGCGAGGCGTTCCGCGAGACCTACCAGCGGGAGAACGACGACCTGCGCACCTTCCGGCTGAAACTGCTCGGCCTGTTGGTGCTGGTGTACTTCGTCTTCCTGTTCGTCTACTCGGTGGAGACCACGGACCCCTACAGCGTCGTCGCGGTGATACCAGTTTGAGGGGCGTTCCGGCGTCGCGAGTCCGGTCGGACGCGAAGACGTTCGGACGACGCCTGAAGGCCCCCTGATTCGGGAACGGTGCCCTTTAGTCGTTACTCCCCCGAGTCGTAGCTATGGACGAACAACCCGGATTGAGTGACGAATACCGCAAAGCGAGTCCGTGGCCGCTGTTCGTCGCCTTCGGACTCGCCATCTTCGAGGTCGGCATCGTGTGGCCGCTCTTCCCCGTGGCGGTCGGCGGTCTCCTGCTGTTCGTCGGGAGCGTCGTCGGCATCCTCCGCGAGTCGGGGTACATCGCCGACCCGTGGAAGGGACTGGTCACCGCGTCGGTCTTCTGTCTCGCGGCCGGCGGCGTCATCACCTACGCGACGTCGGGGTCGATACACCTCCGCGGTCTCGCCATCCTCGTCGGCGGCGTCATCATCCTCTTCGGCGGCGTCTTCGGGTCGTTCTGGCAACCCCAGAGCGTCTGACTCGACGCGCCCGGCCCGAACGCACGGGTCGGCCGAGACGAATCGGCAACCTATTTGGGACCCCCGTGGTTACCGTCGTACATGGCAACCCCCATCTTCGACCGGGAGACGTGGCTCGACATTTCGGTCAACATCATCCCGCTCTGCATCATCGGCTTCTTCGTCGTGCTGTTCACCGTCGCGTCGCCGTGGGCCATCGAGGGGCTGACCTCGTCCATCGGGTTCGCACTGCTGGTCGTCCCCTTCGCACTGCTGGCGTACCTGACCTACTTCTCGGCGAAACTCATCGAGGACGCCGAGTCGGAGTAACCCGTCGATTCTGCCTCGGTCGTCTCGGTAACTGCCGGGCAAGCGTCGCACTCCCGATAGTGAATCGTGACTGACTCGTCGCGCTAATCTTTGGCAGTCGTTCGCACGAAACTCCCCGATGCAGTCGGGTCGTATCCTAACCTTTCTTTACCTTGTAGTCCTGACCTCGGCGTATGGTAGAAGCCGGACAAATAGCACTCACCGTCGTCATGGGGGTACTCCTCTTTGGAGTCGCCGCGTTCCTCTCGAGACTCGAGGACTGGCGCTCCTACACGCCCCTCACGACCGGCGGCGGGTACGTCGGCGAACAGACGGGGCAGGTACATCACGAGAAGCCTGCCGGAATCGTGCGTTGGTTGACCACCGTGGACCACAAGGACATCGGCATCCTCTACGGTATCTACGGGCTGTTCGCGTTCGCGTGGGGCGGCATCGCGGTCCTGCTGATGCGGGCCGAACTGGCCGCGCCCGCCGAGAACTTCATCGGCGCGAACTTCTACAACGCCCTGCTGACGACCCACGGCATCACGATGCTGTTCCTGTTCGGAACGCCCATCATCGCGGCGTTCGGGAACTACTTCGTCCCGCTGCTCATCGACGCGGACGACATGGCGTTCCCCCGAATCAACGCCATCGCGTTCTGGCTCCTCCCGCCCGCGGCGGTTCTCATCTGGGCCGGGTTCCCGCTGGCGACGCTGACCAGCGGCGATGTCCAACCCGCCCAGACCTCGTGGACGATGTACACGCCGCTCTCGGTCGAGCAGACCAACCCCGGCGTGGACCTGATGTTGCTCGGTCTCCACCTCTCGGGGGTCTCGGCGACGATGGGTGCGATAAACTTCATCGCGACAATCTTCACCGAGCGCGGCGACGACGTCGGCTGGGAGAACCTCGACATCTTCTCGTGGACGATGATTACCCAGTCGGGCCTCATCCTGTTCTCGTTCCCGCTGCTCGGGAGCGCGCTCGTGATGCTCCTGCTCGACCGGAACTTCGGTACCCTGTTCTTCGCCGCGGAGGGTGGCGGTCCCATCCTCTGGCAACACCTGTTCTGGTTCTTCGGCCACCCGGAGGTGTACATCCTCGTGCTGCCGCCGATGGGACTGGTAAGTCTCATCCTGCCGCGGTTCTCGGGCCGGAAGCTGTTCGGGTTTAAGTTCGTGGTCTACTCGACGCTGGCAATCGGGGTCCTGAGTTTCGGCGTCTGGGCGCACCACATGTTCGCCACCGGTATCGACCCGCGCATCCGAGCGAGCTTCATGGCGGTGTCACTCGCCATCGCGGTACCCAGCGCGGTCAAGACGTTCAACTGGATAACGACCATGTGGAACGGTCGGCTCCGACTGACCGCGCCGATGCTGTTCTGCATCGGGTTCGTCCAGAACTTCATCATCGGTGGCGTCACGGGGGTCTTCCTCGCGTCCATCCCGGTTGACCTCGTCCTCCACGACACCTACTACGTGGTCGGACACTTCCACTTCATCGTGATGGGTGCCATCGCCGTCGCCGGGTTCGCGGGCATCTACTACTGGTTCCCGCTCGTCACGGGCCGGATGTACCAGCGCACTCTCGCCAAGTGGCACTTCTGGCTCACCATGATTGGCAGCAACGTGACGTTCATCGCCATGCTCCTGCTCGGCTACGGCGGGATGCCCCGGCGCTACGCCACCTACGTCTTCGGTAACTCGGAGTTGGTATCGATGTTCACCAACCTCCACGTCATCGCGACGGTCGGCGCGTTCATCATGGGCTTCGGCCAACTCATCTTCGTCTACAACATCGTCACGTCGTGGCTCGAAGGTGCCCGCGTCCGCAGCGGCGACCCGTGGGACCTCGAAGACGACGGCATGAAGACCAAGGAGTGGACGTGGTTCGAGCGCAAGCGTGAGACCGCACTCGCAGACGGCGGTGAGGAAGTCGCCACCGACGGCGGCGAAGCGGTCGAAGAAGACGAGTAGAAGGCGTTCGCCTCCGCAGTTCTCGATTCGGTTCGATTCTTCGTTTTTCGGTTCTTCGTATCGGACAGCGCTAGCTACGGAAACTCGTCGGGTAGTCGGGGAGGTACGCCCGGCGTATCCGGGGAAGACGGTCCAACGTGCGCGACGCGTCGTCGGTCACGTCACCGCCAGTACGATTCCCATCGTGAACATGAGGATGGCGATGCCGCCGAGGATGTAAGCCAGCATGTCCTTCTCGGTCATAGTGGAGGTAGGGCGCGAGCGGATGAAAAGGCTAATCCTTCCGCCGTCCCGACTTGCGACCGTGAGCGAGACGTTCGGCGGACGGTCGTTCGTGGTCGCGTTCTACGCGCTCATCGTCGCCATCACCGGCGTCGTCGGCGCGGTGCTGGGCGTGGCCGGTCCCGACGACCTCACACCGGTCACACTCCTCGGACTGGTCGAACTCCAACCGACGCCGCTCGGTCTCGCGGTGTACGGCATGGTCACGGTCGGACTGGCGCTCGGCGTCCCGCTTGCGCTGGTCGTCGTCGTCTCGAAGCGCGCCGACGCCGAGCGCCCCGGCGAGAACCCCTGAACGCGGCGGCCTGCGCGCGAACGCGAGTCCGATGCTCCGGGACGGAGCGGACGACGGTTCGAGGACGAACTACTTCTGCGGTGCGTATCGAACCGAAAGAGAACGCTCTCGAACGTCCGATTTCCAAGGCCAACACCTAAGGTCGCCTTCGTCGTCGTTGGAAACATGTATCACGTCGTCATCGCCGTGGACGAAGAGTCAGACCGTGCGCGCAGACAGGCCCGAGCAGTCGCCGACCTCCCCAGCGCGGCCGACGAGGTGCGAGCGACCTTGCTCCACGTCTTCACCGAGAACCCCGGCGGCGCGTCGGCGACGCAGGTCGGGTCGGTCCGTCGCGCCGAGGAGATGCTCGACGAGGCGGGCGTCGAGGTCGAGGTCGCGGAGCGCAGCGGCGAACCCGCCGCGACCGTCCTCGACTTCGCCCAGAGCGAGGACGCCGACTGCATCTGCGTCGGCGGGCGGAGTCGCTCGCCCGCCGGAAAGGCCATCTTCGGGAGCGTCTCCCAGTCGGTCATCCTGCAGTCCGACCGGCCGGTCATCGTATCGGGTTCGACTGAGGAGTAGGCAGGCGGCAGACGAGATGGCTATGCCCGGTCGCGGAGGACCGCCTGCAGGCGCTCGGCCACCGCGTCGGCGTCGCTCTCGCGGACCGTCGAACGGTCGTCGCCGTCCACGACGACGAACCCCGGTGCCGACGCCACGTCGTGGTTCCGGCAGAACTCGACCGCCACCTCGCCGTCGATGCCGGCGACCGCGACCCCGTCGGGTACCGCGTCCAGAATCGTCTCGAGGTCGGCCTTCGTCGCTTCGCAGGGGTCGCAGAAGCGCTTCCAGACCGACACCACCGCTCGGTCGCGTCCGGCGAGGAACGCGTCGGGGTCGTCGGTCACGTCCGCGATTGTTGACGGGACCGGCGAGTCCGGGACCGCCTCGTGGACCATTCCGGCCATCGCGGCGAGGTCGGTCGCGGAACGCGACTCGGCGTCGTCGAGGTGGGACTGCACGGCGAGGTAGCAGACGAACTCCGAGCGAGTCACCTCGCGTTCGGCGATGAGGTCCGCCGCGGCGTCGGCGTCCGGCAGGCCGAACGTCGCGGCCACCGCCTCGTGGAACTCGGCGTCGCTCACTCCGACGTAGGAGTCGTGGTAGACGGCGCGGGTGTCGTCGAACGCGTCGGTCGTCCGGACCCCGGCCTCGCCGACCGCGAGTACGTCCGCCGCGACCAGCGCGTCGAACAGCGCCTCCGCTTCGTCGGTCGTCACCGCCGTTCGAGTTCGTTCGTCGCTCGCTGCCTCAGACGCCGAGGTATCGGTCTCTCGTTTCGTCATCCTCACGTAGTGCGGCCGCGGTTCCCTCGAAGACGATGCTCCCCTGGTCGACGACGTAACACCGGTCGGCGATGTCCATCGCGGCGACCGCGTTCTGCTCGACCAGCAGAATCGTGGTGCCCGAGTCGCGGATGCGCCGGATGGCGTCCTCCACGTCCGCGATAATCTGGGGTGCCAGTCCTTCGTACGGTTCGTCGAGCAGGAGCAGGTCGGTGTTCTGCTTCAGCGCGCGGGCGATGGCGAGCATCTGCTGTTCGCCGCCCGACAGCGTCCCGGCTTTCTGGGTCTTGCGCTCGCGCAGGCGCGGGAACTCCTCGTACACCTGCTCGGTCGTCATGCCGACGTGTTCGACCTGCACCTGCCCGAGCGACCGCCCGACGGTGTTCGAGCGGTTCTCCGAGACCTCCGCGAGGTGGAGGTTCTCGGCCACGGTGAGGTTCGGGAAGACGCGCCGCTCCTCGGGCACCAGCGAGATGCCCCGCGCCGAGATGTCCTCGGGGTCCATCGCGGTGACGTCCTCGCCCTTGAACGAGATGCGACCCGCTCGAACGTCGGGCGGGCGCGCCCCCGAGATGGACCGTAAGGTGGTGGTCTTGCCCGCGCCGTTCCGCCCGAGGAGCGCGCAGACCTCTCCCTCCTCGACGCTCAGCGACACGTCCCGGAGGATGTGGCTCTCGCCGTAGTAGGCGTCGACGCCGTCGAGTTCGAGCAGACTCATCGTAAGTCCTCCCTCACGCCTCGACACCTCCGAGGTACGCCTCCTGCACGTCGGGGTCGCCCTGAACTTCTTCGGGAGACCCCTCGGCGATGACGCTCCCGCGGTTCAGCACGACGATGCGGTCCGAGACGTTGAACACAACCTCCATGTCGTGTTCGACCAGCAGGATGGTCAGGCCGAGTTCCTCCTTGACCTCCTCTATCAGTGCCACCGTGTCGGCGGTCTCCTCGGGCGACATCCCCGCGGTTGGTTCGTCCATCAGCAGCAGGTCCGGTTCGCTCGCCAGCGCGATGCCAATCTCCAAGCGGCGCTTGTCGCCGTACGGCAGGTCCGCGGCCGCCACGTCGCGCTGACCGAGCAGTCCCACCGCGTCCAGCGTCCGGCGGGCCAGCGCGTCCACCTCGCCGTAGTTGTCGCGGTGCCGGAGGAAGTTGAAACGGAACGAGCCGTGTTCGGCCGCTAGCGCCGCGATTTGGGCGTTCTCCTCGACCGAGAGTTCCGGGAAGATGGAGGCGGTCTGGAACGACCGGCTCACCCCCTTCTGGACCACCTCGTGGGGGTCGTCGCGGAGTATCGACTCGCCCTTGAACGAGATGTCGCCCTCGGTCGCGTCGAGCATCCGCGTCACGAGGTTGATGAACGTGGACTTGCCCGCGCCGTTCGGCCCGATGACCGAGATGGACTCGCCCTGCTCGATGGAGAGGTCCACGTCGTCCACCGCCACGAGTCCGCCGAACGACTTGGTGAGACCCCGGGTCTCCAGCAGCGCCATCACCGACCACCTCCCAGCCGCCTGAGGGCGCTCCCCGCGTCCTCTAACAGTCCCCAGATGCCCCGCGGGAACAGGACGACGACCGCGACGAACACCAGTCCGAGGATGAGGTGCCAGTACGCCCCGAAACCGTCGAGCAGGACGATGGGTTCTTCGACCAGCGTCAGATACTCCGAAGGACCCGTGAACGGCACGGTCAGCTTCTGGACCCCGCTGACGATGTTCTCGACGTAGAGGTACACCCCCGCGCCGAGTATCGGGCCGAACAGCGACCCGACGCCGCCCAGCACCGACATGATGACCACCTCGCCGCTGGTCGTCCAGTAGAACGACGACAACGGGACGTACGCGCTGTAGATGGTGAACAGGCTCCCCGCGACGCCCGCGAAGGTGCCCGAGATGACGAACGCCATCAGTTTGTAGCGCCAGACGTTCAGGCCGACGAACTCGGCGCGCTGGTCGTTCTCCCGGATGGCTCGGAACACCATCCCGTACGGCGAGTGGAGGATGCGGTTGGCGGCCGCCACGCACAGAATCGCGACCGCCCCGACCAGCACGTACTTCCACGTCCCGACCAACCAACCGAGTCCCGGCACCGGATACCGGAGGTGGAACACCCCCAGTAACTTCCCGAGTTGGACGCCCGTGAAGCCGTTCTCCCCGCCCGTAATCCACGCCAGCGGCGACAGCGCCATGTAGTAGGCCATCTGGCCGAACGCCAGCGTCAGGATGGCGAAGTAGATGCCGCCGCGCCGGAGCGAGACGAACCCCAGCACCCACGCCGACAGCGCCGCGAACGTCGTGCCCGCGAGGATGACGAGAATCGGACTCGACGACACCTGCGCGCTGAACACGCCCGCGGCGTAGGCCGCCCCGCCCCAGAACGCGGCGTGGCCGAACGACAGCAGGCCGGTGTAGCCCAGCAGGAGGTTGAACCCCATGGCGAAGATACCCCAGATGAGGATGAGCGTGGCGAGGTCCTGATACCCCCGCAGGACGCCGCTGACTACCGGCGCGCGGGCGAACAACCACGGGAAGAGCGCGACCGCGACCGTGGTCACGCCGACGACGAACCACTCGCTCTCGGTGACGCGTTCCCACGAGGGGAGTTCGCGGTCGGTCCGCTCGACGACGGTCCCGGCGTCCTCGGCGGCGTCGGCCGTCTCGGTCGGTTCGTCGCTCACGGGGCCACCTCCTCGGTCCCGAGCAGCCCCTGCGGCCGGGCCAACAGGACGACCGCGGCCAGCACGTAGATGCCGACCTGCGACCACTGGGGCGCGACGGCGACCATGACCGCCAGCGTCTCGCCGATGAGGATGCCCCCGAGGACCGCGCCTGTGATGGAACCGACCCCGCCGATGACCACGACGAGGAACGAGGGCACCAGCACCTCGGTCCCGATGTTGGGGTTGACGGCGTACAGCGGCCCGCCGACCACGCCAGCGACGCCCGCCAGCGCCGCGCCGACGCCGAACACCATCAGGTAGGGTCGCGAGAGTTTGATGCCCAGTAGTTCGACCATCTCGGCGTCGCGCGTCCCCGCGCGCACGACCAGACCGAAGTCGGTGTACTCGATGAGACCGTAGACCAGTACGACGACCCCGGCCGTGATGGCGATGATGTACAGTCGCCACTCGGGGAAGGTGCCCACGATGGGGAGGTTGACTTGTCCGCTGGCCCACGCCGGTCGGGCGAAGTTGTAGCTCTGGCCGCCGAACAGGATTTTGAACACCTCCTGCACCACGATGGCCAACCCGAACGTGAGCAGAATCTGGTCGGTGTCGGGCCGGTCGTAGAACGGTCGGGCGACGAATCGCTCCATCAACAGGCCGAGGGCGAACACGAGTATCGGGACGAGAACCAGCGCCGGGAGGAACCCCCACCCGAGACCCAGCGTCGTGTACCCCCAGTCGGCGAGTTTCCCGCCGGTCGGAGTGATTTTGAGTGTGATGAGCAGTCCGGCGTAGGTCCCGACGAGGTAGAGCGCCCCGTGGGCGAAGTTGACGAACTTCAGCGTCCCGAGAATGATGGACAGTCCGATTGCGACGAGGACGTAGATAGCGCCCTGCTGTAGCCCGTTCAGGAACGTCTCTACCACCGCCTCGACGAACAGCGGCCCGCCGACGAGCGTCACGGTCTCACCCCCGCTCGGCCTTCGACTCTCGAACCACGATACGTTCTCCCCACCATGTCTGTGTGATATCCTCTCGCAAGCATAAAGGTTAGTTCCTTCATTTGAACCCCGAGGAGGGGTCGGACTACGTCACTGGTACGGTCCGAGGTCGCACTCGGCGGCAGGTCCTTGGTCGCAGGCGTAGCCGAGTTGTCCTTTCGGCGTGAGGTTGACTATCTCGTAGAACTGGCCCTGCTGTTGCTCGTCCGCGGACAGGCCCTTCACGACCGGAACGGCGCGCTGGGCCTGATGGTCGCACTTCCGCATGGTCTCCTCGCCCATCCCGATGTTGCTGTACTGGTAGCCCTCCAACTGCTTGATGACCTCCGGCGGGTAGAAGGTGCCAGCGCGCTCCACCGCGGCGGCGTACTGGAGCGTCTGGGCGTAGGCCAACTGGGCGACCCCCGACGGGACGCGGTTGTACTTCTGCTGGAAGGCCTGCGAAAACTGGTTCGACGGCGGGTTGTCTATCTGGGAGTCCCACGCGACGGTGCCGTACACGCCCTCGATGGCCCCGCCCGCGGCCTGCGCCATCGGGCGGTTGTACAGCGGGACGATTATCTCCATGTCTTGGTCCAGTCCCATCTCCTTGGCCTGCGTCAGCGAGTTCGACCCGTCCAGACCGTAGTGGTCGAGGAACAGCACGTCGGTCTTCTCTCGGGGCACCTGCGAGAGGTACGACGAGAAGTCCTTGGTTCCCAGCGGCGTTGCGACGCTGTTCAGTTCGGTCCACCCCGCCTCGCCGAAGAACTTGCTCATCGACGATTGGACGGTCTGGCCCCACGTGTAGTCGGCGTACAACTGGTAGAAGTTGTTGTTCTGGCCGTACTCCTGCGTGACCGGCGGGACGAGCGCCTGCGCGGTCATGTAGGCGTTGAACATCTCCCGGAAGGAGTAGCGGACGCAGGACTTGCCCGTGGTGTCGTTCGAGTGGGTCAGACAGCACATGTACTGGACCTTCTCGCGCTGGGCCAACTCCTGAATCGCGATGGCCACCGCGCTCGAGGACCCGCCCGAGAGCATGATGGCTTGGTCGCGTTGAATCATCCGGCGGGCGGTCTGTCGGGCGGTGTCGGCGTCGGTCGCGGTGTCCCCCGTGACGAACTCGACTTGGTCGCCCAGAACCCCGTCGCCCGACAGGTCGCTCCAGTTGTCCACCCAACCGCCCCCGTTGTTGAGGTGTTCGACCGCTAACTTGTACGCCCGAAGCTCGTCCTGTCCCTCCGACGAGTACGGTCCGGACTGCGGGACCGTGAACCCGAACGTCGGTTGGCCCTGAACCGGGAAGTTCCCGATGGGCGGATACTCCTGTGCGCTCGCGCTCCCGGCTACTCCCGCGATTCCGGCGAGACCGGACGCTCCGGCCATCTTCACCACGTCTCTGCGCGACACGTCGATTTTGTCTCCCCGTGCCATGCTATCACAGGACGAGAACATCATTAATAATTATACGGGAATATTCCGGCGGAACAGATGTAAAATATCGGTGGAATCGGCAGGTAGCGAAGATGTGGCGCCGGTTCTCGTAATACTTGCCCGAACCCAACAATTATTACGTAGAATAGAGTTTCTGTCGGGGAGTATACAGGATGCCGAGGCAGTTACGCGATAGATAGTCGCGTCCGAGTCAGCGAACCGCCCGTCGCTCCGCGAGTTACCCCTGCCCGACCATGCGGTCCTCGTCGTCCCATTCGCGCTCGCGGAGTTCGTACTTCTGTATCTTCCCCGTCGCGGTCGCGGGGAGGTCCTCGACGAACTCCACGCGGCGGACCGCCTTGTAGGAGGCCATGCGTTCCCTCGTGAACTCGCGTATCTCCTGCTCGGTCACGCCGGGGTCGTCGGGGTCGCCCGACGCCGGAACCACGAACGCCTTGGGCGTCTCGCCCCACTCGTCGCTCGGGGCCGGGATGACCGCGACGTCCGAGACCGCCTCGTGGTCGAACAGCGTGTCCTCGATTTCGATGCTGGAGATGTTCTCGCCGCCCGAGACGATGATGTCCTTCTTGCGGTCCTGAATCGAGACCGTGCCGTGGTCGTCGATGACCGCGAGGTCGCCGGTGTGGAACCACCCCTCGCGGCGCTCGTTGAACGCCCGCTGGGTCGCCTCGGGTTTGTTCCAGTAGCCGTCCATCACCTGATTGCCCCGGACCACGATTTCGCCGATGGTCGAGTCGTCGCGGGGAACGTCCTCGCCGTCTTCGTCTACGACGGCGACCTCCGTGCCCAGCACGCCCATTCCTTGGCGCTTCTTGAGGGCGAAGCGACTGTCGTCCTCGGCGCCCATCAGGCGGCGGGCGTCCGAGATGGTGACCAGCGGGCCGGTCTCGGTCAGTCCGTAGAGGTGCTTGAGGTACCACCCGAACTCGTCCTCGACGGCCCGTATCGTCGCCTCCGGCGGGGCCGACCCCGCGGTCGTGACCCGAACGTCGTTGTCGCCGGTCATCTCGGGTCGGTCGTTCCCCTCGTAGTAATCGACGAGCATGTTGAGGACGGTCGGTGCGCCACAGAGGAACGATACGTCTTCGGTCCGAATCGCCTCGACGACGCCCTCGGCGTCCACCCCGCGTGTACAGACGTGCTTGGCTCCCATCCCGGTAATCGCGTAGATATGGCCCCACCCGTTGACGTGGAACATCGGCAGGGTCCAGAGGTAGACGTCGTCGTCGTAGAGTTCGTGGTGGACCGAGAGGACGTACGCGTGGAGCGTCTCGGTCCGGTGGGTCCGCATCACGCCCTTCGGGTCGCCCGTGGTCCCGGAGGTGTAGTTGATGGTGACGACCTCGTCCTCGGCCATCTCCGGCCGCCGGAAGCCGTCGGGGTCGGCGTCGGCGACCACTTCGTCGAACTCCTCCCAATCGCCCTCCGTCGCGTCGGCGTCGTTGCTGATGAAGACCTCCGTGGGCACGTCGTCGCGCACGGTCTCTATCTTGTCGGCGTACTCGTAGTCGGCGACCACGGCGTCGACCTCGGCGTCGTTCAGGATGTACTCGTAGTCGTCCGGCGTCAGTCGGTAGTTCAGCGGGGTGTGGACCGCACCCAACTCGAAGGCCGCGTAGGCCGATTCGAGGTGGTAGTGCGTGTTGGGGTCCAGCACGGCCACCCGGTCGCCCTTCTCGACGCCCCGGTCGGCCAGCGCGGCCGCGAGTCGGTCCACCCGGTCGCCCAACTCGTCGTAGGTGTAGCGCTCGCCGGTCGTCGCCACGACGGCCTCTTGGTCGCCGTAGTGGGTCCGCGCTCTGTCGAGGAAGTCCGTCACCAGCAGGGGTTTGTGCATGCGGCATCGTTCATCAACTTTCACGATATAAATTGGGGTGGCGGTAAGTAATTCGACGGACGACGAGACTGCGGACGACACCTCGCTGTACTTTCGCCGGTGATAGAACGCGCCGGGGTGAACATCCGGCCTCCGTACAACTGCGACGTGACCTCGACGCCCGGGAACGCCCATCAAGTATTCCCCCGCGAACCGACAAACTCTGCCGTGAGCATCACGCAATCGATGCGCGATATCGACCGCGCCGTCGAGGACGCCGTCGGAACTCGCGAGCGCTACGAGTCCGAGCGAAGAGGTCGCTCTCGCCGCCGCGTCTACGAGAAGTCCATCGAGGAAGTGCGCAGGACCGCGGGCGAGACCGAGGCCGAGCGATTGGCGCAGTGGATAGAGACGAGGATTCGAGACAGGAGGGAACTGCCGTCGAGTCGCAGAGTGCGCAAGAAGGGCGCGGAGTTCTGCCGCGACGTGGGCGAGTCTGTCTCCGCGAACGACTGGCTCGGGACGTGAACCCGCAACCCGTTCTCAGTCGTCATTCTGAGGCGGCCGGTCGCCCGTCCGCATCCGGCGGAGTTCGGCTTCGAGTCGCTCCGCGTCCCCGTCGAGGGTCTCCCGCGCGAAGTACCAGACCCCCTGATTGAACGCGACGGGACAGACCCCGTTCTCGGCGCACGCCTCGACGATTCGTTTCGCCAGCGTCTCGTCGTCGGCGTCTCCGAGTTCCGGCCAAAGCAGTCGGGCGGTCCGCGCCACCCACGTGGTCGTCGGTTGGAGTCGGTGGCGGTCTTCACGCCTGAGGTCGGACGCCGCGCCCGAGAGCCACACGGCGTCCCGGAGGAAGAACCTCGCGATGCCCGGTCCGACGCCGCGAATCGACGTGAGTCGTCGTAGGGAACGGTCAACCGACCGTGGTCGCCGAGTTCCCTCCCGACCCACCGGAACAGGTTGCCCTCGCGGTTGGCGAGTCGCGCGGCGTCCGTGACGACGCCGCGGTTGAGTCGCTCGTAGACGCCCGTGTCGGTGCGTTCGCACTCCCGTCGGAAGTTGTCCCACAGTTCGTCCGGGTCGATTTCGCCCCCGGGGTCCGTCCGTTCGAGGGCCGACACTGCGCGGTGCTGGTACCCGGCTTTCATCGCACCGGCGCGGTTGAACCCGTACATCCGGAAGAAGAGTTTCAGACTCGTCCGTGCGTCGGCGGAGGCGGCGGTGGCCCGGTCTATCTCGAAATCGCTGACCAACTCGTCGAACGTCCGCCGCCGGTACTGCTCCGAGAATCTCGCCAGTCGGCATACCGCAGGGTCGGTTTCGACCATACCAGCGAGTTCGTGCGCGTCGGCGAAAAGTAAAACCCGATTACCCCGAGCGTAGCCGGTCTCTACCCCCGCCCTCTGAGGGGCCGCGCCGGTCGCGGTCAGTCGCCGCTGACCTTCCGCTGGATGTCCTCGACCACGTCCGGGTTCCGGAGCGTGGAGGTGTTGCCCAGTTCCTCGTCGTTGGCGATGTCTTCGAGGAGTCGGCGCATGATTTTGCCCGAGCGGGTCTTGGGGAGTTCTGGGGTGAAGATAACGGCCTCGGGTCGCGCGATAGGACCGATGGCGTCTTCGACACCCTCGACGATGCGGTCGCGCATCTCGTCGTCTTCCTCGTAGCCGTCCTCGGTGATGACGTAGGCGTAGACCGCTTCGCCTTTCACGTCGTGCTTGCCGCCGACGACGGCGGCCTCGGCGACGCCTTCGACGCCGACGATGGCCGACTCGATTTCCATCGTGCCGAGGCGGTGGCCCGAGACGTTCAGTACGTCGTCCACGCGCCCGAGGACCGTGATGTAGCCGTCCTCGTCGATTTTCGCACCGTCTTCCGGGAAGTAGACCCAGTCGTCGGGGTCGTCGCTGTCGGTGTCGGAGTACTCCGCCCAGTACTCCTGCACGTAGCGCTCGTCGTTCCGGTAGAGCGTCCGGAGCATCCCCGGCCACGGCTTCTGGACCGTCAGATATCCGGCCCGCCCGGCCTCAACCTGCTCACCCTCGGTGTCCACCACTTGCGCGTCTACGCCCGGCAATGGCGGTCCCGCGCTCCCGGGTTTCATCGTGTTGACGCCCGGCAGAGTCGTGACCATCATGCCGCCGGTCTCGGTCTGCCACCACGTGTCCACGATGGGACAGCTCTCGCCGCCGACGTGCTTGTAGTACCATTTCCAAGCCTTGGGGTTGATTGGCTCGCCGACCGTCCCGAGCAGGCGCAGACTCGACAGGTCGTGCTGGTCGGGGTAGTCGGTGCCCCACTTCATGAACGCTCGAATCGCGGTCGGCGCGGTGTAGAGTTGCGTCGCCTCGTACTCCTCGATAATCTCCCAGAGGCGGTCGCGTTCGGGGTGGTCGGGCGTCCCCTCGTACATCATCGTGGTCGTCCCGAGCGTGAGCGGGCCGTAGACGATGTAGGAGTGGCCGGTAATCCAGCCGATGTCCGCCGAGCAGAAGTACGTGTCTTCGGCCTTCACGTCCAGCACGGCCTGCGACGTCCACGCCGTCCACGCCAGATAACCGCCGGTGGTGTGTTTGACGCCCTTCGGTTGTCCGGTGGTTCCCGAAGTGTACATCAGGAACAGCATGTCCTCCGCGTCGCGTGAGACGGGGTCGACTTCCGCGCCCTGCTGTTCCTCGACGAGGTCCTGATAGTAGTGCTCGTTGTCTTCGAGGTCGTGGCCGTGACCGTGTTCGCCGAGTCGGTCTACGACCACCACGTCACTGACTTCGTGGCCCACGTCGGCGAGACCCTCGCGGGTCTTCTCGTAGTGGTCGAGCGCGTCGCCCCGCCGGAAGTAGCCGTTGGCGGTCACCAGATACTCGGAGTCCGCGCTCTCCATCCGAGTGGCGAGGGCGTCCGCGGAGAAGCCCGCGAAGACGACGCTGTGGGGTGCGCCGATGCGGGCGCACGCCAGCATGGCGATGGGGAGTTCCGGAATCATCGGCATGTACATCGTCACCACGTCGTCCTCGCCGACGCCCATCTCCTGTAGCGCGGCCGCGAACTCGTTGACCTCGCGGTGGAGTTCCTCGTAGGTGTAGGTACGATTCTCCTCGTCGGTGGGTTCGCCGACCCACTCGATTGCGGCCTCGTCGCCCCGGTCGTCGAGGTGGCGGTCGAGGCAGTTCGCCGAGGCGTTCAGCTTCCCGCCGGTGAACCACTCGTAGAACGGCGGATTCGAGTCGTCCAGCACCGTGTCGTACTCCTCGTCCCAGTCGAGGAGTTCGGCCGCCCGCTCCCAGCACTCGGGCCACTCCTCCTCGAACGTCTCGTAGACGGAGGCGTCCGAGACGTTCGCCTGCGAGACGAACTCCTCGGGCGGCTCGAACTCGTCCTGTTCTTCGAGCCGTGCTTCGAGTTCGGCGGTATCGTCTGGCATAGGTCAGTTCGAATACTCACTCAGGAGAGCAATAAATGTTGGCGAGAGTTAGCACACCTGATGGCGGGGAACGCGACGTTCCCGAACGCAGGTCCCGAGACTTCGCGATTGCGTACCGCCCGCGTGACTTGGTTCGACCTCGCGTCGTCCACCCACTCGACTCACGTCGCTCAGTTCAGCGCGTCCACTTCGTCGGTGAGGTCTCCGGGTTCGTCCACCGGTCCCCTGACGAACAGGCTGTGGGCGATGACCAGCGCGGCGACCACGCCCGCGATTATCACGGCGGTCGGGAGCGCGAGCGAGGTCAGCACGCCGACGACAGCGCCGACTCCCATCGTGGCGAAGATGGCGACCAACACGAGGTCGTAGTACTGCACGGTGTAGTCCATACAGAGTTATCGGGGGCGACCCTGAAGAGGATTCGGTGCGTTCTAGCAGGTTCCCCGCGAGTGAGTTAGAATCACCCCTTCGCTATTGTCCTGTACGCGGATAATGACGCTCAGACAGTCGCTTTCTTCGGGATTTTCGAGCGTTCGTTGTCGCCATTGCCCATCGTCTACTTTCACCGCGATAGTGTGCTTCCCAGGTTCCTTCTCCCATCCCTCAGATACGACGTACCCTCCCGTAACCTCGTCTTCCTGTGCACTTGCGGTCCGCTGGTCGGAGAAGACGACCGAATTCTGTTTCAGAAGGACGATACGTACCTCGTGTCGTCTCTGGTCCGAGTTGATGACCCGTACCGACCGAATGCGTGTCTCGTCCGTCCTCTCGGCGAACGACGCGCAACCGCTAAGTGCGAGAACAGTTGCGAGACCCGTCGTGAGAAACTCCCGTCTCGTTTTCATGGTGTGGTATTTGTGTCATCTCTCGGTGAGACGGGAAGTAAGATGTGTCTACTGCTTCTTCGACAGCACGTCCCAAAGGCTTCTACCCTTCGAGCAGAAGTAACCGACCGCGTTCAGTTCAGTTCGGTTTCGGCGAGAGGTTCGTCGGCTTCGACGGGACTCGTACCCTCCGCAGTGGCACACTCGACGCAGTAGACGTTGTGGTTCTCCGAGAGCGTGAAGACCGGTACTCCGGCGACGTACCACTCCTCACGATACCGCCGAACGGCCCCCTGATTCGACTGTCCTCCGCAAACGACGCAATCGTCCGTTAGCTCCTCTTCGGAGTGAAGGACCCGAGTATCGACCTCTCGGGTCCGCCCGAACTGAGTGGGTGATTGCCGACGGTCCACTCGACGACGGAGGCGAGGAGTCACGAGGATGCCCAGAGTGAGAGACGACAACGAGAATAGAACGACGACCACCGATAGCGTGGGGTCAGACGGTACTGATTCACGGACTATTCGGAGAGCCGTTACGACGAGTCCGAAACCACCCAATCCGAGCAACAGTCCGCCAGCGATAGTGTAGAGAAGTTCCGAAACGGTGTCCGCGAGTCTGACGAGTTTGGAGGGACCCGTGGTCATATCTCAAGACAACCGTTACACCTACGCCAAATTAACGGTCTCCTGATAGCTCCCGTACTCGGTCTCGAACACCTGCATGATTTCGCCCATCGTCGCGTAGGCCTTCACCGCGTCGACGATGGCGGGCATCACGTTCTCGCCGTCGTCGATGGCGTCCTGCAGGTCGTCCAACGCGGTCTCGACCGCGGCGTCGTCGCGCTCCTCCTTGACCTCGGCGAGGCGGTCGAGTTGGCGCTGTTGGGTCTCCTCGTCCACCTTGAGGATGTCGGGTCGGGTGTCTTCCTCCATCTCGTACTTGTTGACGCCGACGACCGTCTCCTCGCCCGCCTCGACGCGCTCCTGATACTCGTAGGAGGCGTCCTGAATCTCTCGGTGGAAGTAGCCCTGCTCGATGCCTTCGAGGACGCCGTCGCGGACCGACCCGTCGCCCATCTCCTTTATCTCCTCGATGTAGGTCATCGCCTTCTCCTCGACCTCGTCGGTCAGGCTCTCGACGGCGAACGACCCGCCGAGCGGGTCGGCGATGTCGGCCGCGCCCGACTCGTCGGCGATTATCTGCTGGGTGCGGAGCGCGACCCGAACGGCCTTCTCGGAGGGGAGCGCGAGCGCCTCGTCGAAGCTGTTGGTGTGGAGGCTCTGGGTGCCGCCGAGGACCCCGGCGAGCGCCTGAATCGTCACTCGGACCACGTTGTTCAGGGGCTGCTGGGCGGTCAGGCTCTGGCCCGCGGTCTGGGTGTGGAACTTGAGTTGCTTGCTGGCCTCGGCCTCGGCACCGTACCACTCGTCCATGACGTTGGCGTAGATGCGCCGGGCCGCGCGGAACTTGGCGACCTCCTCGAAGATGGAGTTGTGGGAGTTGAAGAAGAAAGAGAGTTGCGGGGCGAACTCGTCCACGTCGAGACCCCGCTCCATCACGTCCTCGACGTAGGCGAACCCGTCGGCGAGCGTGAACGCGAGTTCCTGCACTGCGGTCGAACCGGCCTCGCGGATGTGGTAGCCCGAGATGGAGACCGGCTTGAACTTGGGGGTCTCCTCGACGGCGAACTCGATGGTGTCGGTGACGATGTCGAGGCTGGGTTCGGGCGGAATCACCCACTCCTTCTGGGCGATGAACTCCTTGAGCATGTCGTTCTGGAGGGTGCCTCGAATCTCCTCGCGGGGGACGCCCTGTTTGTCGGCCAGCGCGATGTACATCGCGTAGATGACCGGCGCGGAGGGGTTGATAGTGAAGGAGGTTGAGACTTCGGCGAGGTCGATGCCGTCGAACAGAATCTCCATGTCACGGAGGGTGTCCACCGCCACGCCCTCCTTGCCGACCTCGCCGTCCGAGAGGGGGTCGTCGCTGTCCTTGCCCATCAGACTCGGCATGTCGAACGCGGTAGAGAGACCGGTCTGGCCCTCGTCGATGAGGTAGTGGAAGCGCTCGTTGGTCTCCTCGGCCGTGCCGAACCCGGCGAACTGGCGCATCGTCCACGTCCGCCCGCGGTACATCGTGGGGTAGACCCCGCGGGTGTAGGGGTCCTCGCCGGGGAAGCCGAGGTCCTCCTCGTAGTCGATGTCGGCCACGTCGTCGGGGGTGTACAGCCGGTCTACTTCGAGGTTCGACACCGTGGCGAACCGGTCCTTGCGCTCGCCGTAGGCGTCGAGTACGGGACCGAGGGTCTCTTCCTCCCACTCCTCCTTCGCGTCGCGTATCTCCGCGAGGTCGTCCTCGTCGTACATGCGTTCAAGTATTGCCCGAAGGATAATGAAGTTGCGTGAATCGCGGTGCTTCAGGCGACGCGGCGACGGCGCACGAACAGTGCGAGACCGAGGAGTAGGACCGCCGCGACTCCGTAGCTGGCGACCGTGTGCGGCGGCGCGCTCGTGACCCCGGAGTAGTCTATCGCCGTCGTCCGGTTCGCGGGACCGAGATACCACAGCAGGAGATAGCCGATTTCGAAGAGTCGCGACGACTTCGAGACGACGCCCGCGGCGAGCGCCAGCGATGGGACGAAGACGACGCCGACCGCCAGTGCGGCCAATCGCGTTGCTTCTCCGGTCAGCGCGAGTCCGGCCGCGGCCGGGGCCACGAAGAGTACGGCGACGACGACGCCCGCCAGCCACGTCGCGGCGAGTTGCGCGACCGGGTAGTTCGACGAGAACACCAGCGACTCGGTGCGGTAGCGGTGTTCGCGCGCACCGAGTCCCGACCAGACGAACATCGGCCACACCCACGCGACGACGAGGAGGCCGCCGGTCGCGGCCTGGGGTCCAGCGACGAGACCGCCGCCGACGAGGACGGCCGCCCCGAGATACCAGAGCTTCGACCGGCCCCGAACCGCCATCCGGAGTTCGGCCCCGAGCAGTCGGAGCGGTCGCATCGATTGTGCGGCTCCGTCGAACTCGGGAAGATTCGCGACCGAGTCGCCGGTCGAACCGGCGGTCGCCGTCTCCTCGTCGCCGGTGGGGTCGGCCACAGAGCGGTCGTCCGCGGGCGAGTCGCCGCCGGTCGCGTCGCCGCGTCCGAGGAGCGCCGACAGTCGGGACGCACCCGGCAGGGTCGGCCCCGCGGCGGGGTCGAATCGGCGGAAGGGAACCGCCGCGATGGCGATGAGCGCGACGGCGACCGTCAGATAGGCGACGCGGTGGACCAGCAGTTCGCGAGTCACGTCGAGACCGCTCCACCGGAAGGTTCCGACCGACCCGGCGACCTGTCCGAACACGTAGCCGCTCCCGTCGTAGGCCGGATGTTGGGCGACGAGTGCGGTCTCCATGCTCTCTTTGACCAGCGTCCCGCCGAGCGGGTCGACCGGCGACTGGACGACGAGGACGACGAGGCCGAAGAAGTAGACGACGTTCCCCAGCGACCCGCGGAGGACGGGCGTCGTCTCGAAGAGGACGGCCACCGCGGCGACCAACGCGGCGACCGGAAACGCGACGAAGACGAACGGCACGACGACGTCCGAGACGACCACGGGTCCGGTGCCCCGAAGCCAGAGGAGCGCGACGACCGACCCGGCCATGACGACCATCAGCGACGCGAGGACCGCGAGGTTGCTCGCCCATTTCCCGAAGAGGTACTCAAGGTCGCTAATCGACGACGAGGCGACGAGCTGGCCGGGACCGTCGCCTTCGTCGCGGGCGACCGCGTCTTTGACGAGGTAGAAGCCGAACACCGCCATCGCGGCGCTCGCGGTGAGCGCCATCACCGTCCCAATCCACGCGGCGTTGTAGACACCGCGATACCGGGGGTCGCCGAGGACGAGTTGGACGTCCCCGACCGTCGTCAGGTGACCGAGATAGACGCTTGCCACGACGACGGCGAACAGTCGTCGGTCGCGGACGCGCGCGAGGAAGTCGGCCTTGGCGACGTGGTAGCACTTCCGAAACACGTCAGACCGCTCCTCGACCTCCGAGTACCGAGAGGTACGCATCTTCGAGCGACGGGTCGACCGGCGTCGCGTCGGACGCGGGCGCGGTCGGCGACACCGCGCGGACCCGTATCCCGCCGTCGCTCCGGGCGGTCTTCGTCACCGAGTACTCGGCCTTGACTGCGTCGAGGTCGTCGGTCGACACCGTCCACTGCCACACGTCGCCCTCGACCTGCTCGATTAGGCCTTCCGGTGTCGTCTGCGTCTGGAGTCGGCCCTCGTCGAGAATCACGAGGTCCGTCGCGGTCGCCTCGATGTCGGAGACGATGTGAGTCGAGAGCAACACGATTCGGTCCTCGGACAGGTCGGCGACGACGTTCCGGAACCGGACGCGCTCCTCGGGGTCGAGACCCACCGTCGGTTCGTCCACGACCAGCAGGTCCGGGTCGTTCAACAGCGCCTGCGCGATGCCGACGCGTTGGCGCATCCCGCCCGAGTACGTCTCCAAACGTCGGTCGCGCACGTCTTCTAGGTTCGTAAGCGCGAGGAGCGCGTCGATGCGGTCGGTCGCGACGTCCGAGGGCATCCCTTTCAGCGCGGCGACGTATTCGAGGAACTCCTCGGCGGTCAGGCTGGGATAGACGCCGAAGTCCTGTGGGAGGTATCCCAACACCGACCGCAACTGGTCGGGGGACTCCGTCACGTCGGTTCCGTTCCACCGAATCTCACCCTTCGTCGGTTTCGTGACGGTAGTTATCATCTGCATGAGCGTCGACTTGCCGGCGCCGTTCGGCCCGAGGAGTCCGAAGACGCCCGGTTCCAACTCGATGCTCACGTCTCGAAGCCCCCATACATCGGGACCCCAACGCTTTCCAAGGTTCGAAAGGGATAGATGCATCGTTCCTTCCATCGATTTTATCGCGGATTGTATTTGTTGTTCATGTTTCCGTGGGTGAATTACCGGTCTCGAATCGCGTCGATGGTCTCTCGGCAGGTCTCGGTGGTCGGAGAGAGTAGTTGTTCCGCGAAGCTCTCCTCGTCGTGGTCTTCGTCCATCGAGAGATACACTCGCTTCTCGTCGGTCCAGAAGCCGAACTCGCCGTCCGGGCGTTGCTGGGCTTCGAGGAATTCGACCGCGAACTCGAAGACGTCGGGGTAGGCCGCCGCTGTCGGTGTGTCCGCGAGGTCGCGGAGTCGGTCCGCGCTCTCTCGCAGGTCGTAGTCCGCCAGCGAGTCGAACACCGCGCCGAGTTCGTAGAGGTTCTCGGCCTCCTCGTCGTAGTTGAGGTCGCGTCGGTTCTCCTCGCGGTCGATTTCGGGCCACGCCTCGCCGAGGATGCGACCCATCGACGCCGCGACCAGCGTCGGGTGATAGTGTCGTCCCCACTTCGCGCTTTCGTCGTCCCACGTGCCCATATCTAGGTCCGTGAGTCCGTCCGACTCGGCAACCGCGCTGATGGGAAGGCCGTCGGCGGGACTCGGCACGTACCCCTCGTCCGCGACCTGTTCGAGGAGCCATCCGAGGGCGAACCGAGCGAGTCCCGGCGGGAGTTGACGCTGGAGCGCCGCGGAGTAGAGGAGTTCGCCCACTAGGTCACAGTCGTCGGCCGCGATGAAGCGCAGAAGCAGCCCGTGGAGCGTCTCGGGGTGGTCGTACGACACCGCGTCGCCGGGGAACCCGTCTCCGGGGTTCCCGAAGTTGTGGTAGAACAGGAAGTTGTGAGTCAGCGCGTACACCTCGCGCCGAGTCATCTCGACCGGATTCAGCCGATAGCTCGCACAGCTCTGGTCCACGAGAGCGTCGAAGTCAGGCGTGTCGTACGGGACGTCGTAGCCGTACATCCGTGCGAGGTGTTGGAGGTCGAGCTTTCGGAACGGCGGGAGTTCGGTCGCCCACACCGTCTGACGGTCGAGGGTCCGGTGTAGCATCTCGCGGGCCTCGTCCGAGAGTTCGCCGTGGGTCGATGCGTAGACGAGGGGATACCCGAACTTGTGGACCTCCTGAGGGTTGCGCGCCAATAGCTGCTGGTACTCGAAGTCGTTCGACCGCTCTATCAGTAACTGCTTCAGCCGTTCTGCTCTCGGTTCGCCCTCACGCTCGGCGACGTGGAGGTAGAGCGCCGACTCGCCGAAGGCCTTGCGGCGAACGCTCCGCTGCTCGATGTCGCCCCAGTTCATCGGGTCGAACTGGTCGGCGTGGGCCTCAATCCACTCGTCCGCCCGGACCGTGAGGTCTCGAAGTTCGGACTCGAACTTCGAGGCGGGGACGGGGTCGGGCATAGGGGTCGTTTCGGCTTTCATACAACTATTCTAATACCCACATCATATTTAATCTTCGATATTTGCGAATACGTATTATGTGGAGGTCCCGCGATTCTACCCACGGAGTATCGCGAAAAATTTTGCGGTTACGTCGCTGAAGTGCTACGAATCCGCCGGTTCAGTTCTTGACGTCGTAAACGTAGCTGCCACCGACGAAGGTGTAGTCTTCGGGGTTGGTGATGGTGCTGGTCTGTGCGACTTCGGTCAGGTCACTGAGGGAGATGTTGTTACTCATTGGTTAGTCCTTGACGTAGAGCGTGTGGTTGTCGCCCGAGTAGATGTAGTCCTGCGGGTTGGTGATGCTGGTCTGTGCGACTTCGGTCAGGTCGCTGAGGGAAACGTGTTCAGACATTGGTTGTCCACGGCGGTGAGTGTCACCGCCATATCATTACCTGTTCTGTTATATGTTAAATCTTTCTGTTATAAAATATTTTATTCATGTGGACAGAAGAAAACCTAGTCGTCGCTCTCGTCGAGAACGCGGTCTATCGGTCGCTGCCGGTCGTACTTGATTATGAACGCGCCTTTCTGGCCGTTGAACACGTACGACCGCGAAAAGGGGATTTTCACGTGGAGTTTCTCGGTCAGACTCTTGAGCGTAACGTCGTCCGGTTCGCTCACTCGCTCCTCGTCGCTCATTGATATATCTATGTTATTATAATAACTTAAAATTTGCCAAAATTTTAGTATTCGCCCAGTACGCCTCGCTCACGCGCCGTCCGCTGGACGAACCGAAACGCGCCGTACCCGATTCCGAGGTAGACGACGCCCACGGCGACGAGGAGTCCGAGGTCAGCGGCCGGGAGCTCCAGCAGGCTCTTTTGCTGACCCATCGCCTCGCGGAGCAGGTAGCTACCGAGCGAGAACGGCGCGAACTTGAACAGCGGGAACTGCTCGACGGGAGCCGCAACGAGACCGACGAACGCGAACTGCATGAGTTGGAACGCGCTCTCGACCCGTTTGTACAGGAGGGCGAGACCGCCGAAGATGTACCCCAGTCCGACCGCGGGGGCCAGCGTCAGGACGACTATCGGGACGACGGTGAGGGGGTCGAGGCTCAGCGCGACACCGCCCGACACCACCTCCATCGTCGCGAGCATCAAGACGAGCAGCGTCGTCGAGACGAGCAGGCTCACGGCGACGTTGACCACTGTCTTGACGCCGACGACTCGGTCGAATCCGAGCGGTGACATGTAGAGCTGTTCGAGCGTCCCCCACTGGGCTTCGTTCGTGATGTTACCTGCGATGGACGAGTAGGCGCTCATGATGAGCATCCAGAGGAAGTATCCCACGATGATGCCGTCTATCGACTCGGTGATGGCCGCGCCAGCGACCTGTTGGCCGCCGAAGAACATGACCGCGAACAGCATGTACATGCTGACGATTTGGGCGACCGTGTTGAAGAGGTAGCGCCGCATCAGGATGAGCGACTTGAACAGCGACGCTCGCGTGAAGAGGTAGAGATGTCCCGCGCTCATGCTCGGGTCTCCACCATCTCGGGCGCGTCGTCCGTTCTGGTCTCGTCGGCGCCGTCGGCGGTCACTTCGAGGAAGACCTCTTCGAGGTCGGGTTGGACGACCGACACCGACCGGGGCGTCAGGTCGAACTCCTCGAGAACGGCCATCAGGTCGTGGACCCGCTCGCGTTCGGTCATCGAAACCTCACAGACCATCCAGTCGCCGCGCTCGCGCCACTCGTTCACGTCGAACTCACGTTCGAGCGCTCGCTGCGCCGCCGTCGGAGCGTCGTCTTCGACCACGACTTCGTACGATTCGGTCTGGAACAGGTCTACGAGTTCCGAGACGGACTCGTCGGTCACGATTTCCCCGTCGTCCATGATGATGACGCGGTCACAGAGGTCCTGCACCACGTCCATGTCGTGGCTGCTCAGGATGACCGTCCGATTCTCCTGAGTAACGAGTCGGTCGAGTTCCTGCCGTAGGTCGTGAGACGCCTCCACGTCGAGTCCGAGCGTCGGTTCGTCCAGAAAGAGGACCGGCGTCTGGCGGACGAGCGCACAGGCCAGTGCAGTCTTCTGTTTCATGCCCCGCGAGAGGTTCTTGACCACCTCGTCGGCCTTGTGGTCGATGTTCAGTAATTCCAGCAACTCCTCGTGCTCCTCGCGGTGGTCTCGCGGGTCGATGCCCTGTAGCTGCGAGAAGAACGAGAGGTTCTCCTTGACTGTCAACCGCCAGTAGACGTTTCGAGCGCCTTCGAGGACGGCGCTCACTTTCCGGTAGGTCTCGCTGCTCTCGTCGTGGACGTTCACGCCATCGACTTCGACGTCACCCTCTTCTGGAAGGACGATACCGAGGATGGATTTGATGGTCGAGGTCTTTCCGGCTCCGTTCGGTCCGAGGAGTCCGACGACGGAGCCGCGTTCGACGGAGAACGACACGTCGTCGACGGCGACCACACTGCCGTCGCCGTACGTCTTTCGGAGTCCATCGACCGAGAGGACTGGATTTTCCTGTCTGTGTTCTGGTGAATCCATGCTTATGGAAATAGGGCAGGGACGTGTAAAATTTTCCCATCCGACCGTTCGACTCTCCAGTGAACGTCGGCGGTCGCTTCGTCACGTCGGAAAACGCAGGGCGTACGAAACTCGTCCCGACTCGACCCCGCCGCGGCAGAGAAAAGAGCTATTGCAATCGCTTCGTCGTCTCCACGAGGGGGTGGCGAGCGTAGTCCACGACCGTCACGTCGTCCAGCGAGTCGAGACCCTCCTTCTCGGCGGTCTTCTCCATCCCGAGTTCCACGTCCTCGTCCACGAGGATGACGTAGGCGTCCATCTCCTCGACGTCGAGTCTGTCGGCCGCCATCACGCGGTGGTGGCCGTCGGCCAGCAGGAAGTCGCCGCCGGCGCTGTTCGGCGCGGCGTCTATCACGACGAGCGGTTCGGCCAGTCCGCGTTCGAGTTCGTAGGTCCGGCCCTCCAACTCGTCGGCGTAGACCTTCCCCTGCGTCGGGGTGAGGTCGTCTAGCGGGACCTCCTTGCGGGTCTGTTCGACCTCGGTGTCGTGGATGGATTCGAGGGTCCGCATGAGTTTACCGACCTTCTCGGGCGTCGCTCGCTCTATCTGGGAGCGAATCACGTCGGTGTTGGAGATGATGCCCACGAGGTTGCCCGCGTCGTCCACCACGGGGAGTTTCTGGATGCCCGACCGGAGGATGACGCGCGCGGCGTCGTTCACGTTCATGTCGGGGTGGGCCACGATGAGGTCCTTGCTCATCACCTTGAATATCGGTTCGCGGTCGTCGGCGAGCAGGAGGTCGCGCGCGCTGACGAATCCCTCGACCCGCCGTCCGTCACAGACGGGGTAGCCGTTGTGTTCGTCGCTCTCGACGATGCGACGCGCGACCTCGTCCACGGTGGCGTCGGGCGATACCGTCGCCACGTCGCGGGTCATGTAGTCTTTGACCTTCGGCTTGCCGTCGGCAGTCCCGCCGTCCGCTACGGCCACGTCCATGACTGGTTGGATGCGGTCGCGGGTCAAAAGGATTCCCGCTTCACGTCCCGTCCGAGACCCCTCCCGGTGCCGTCAGTCCTCGCGTTCGACGACGGTCGTTTCGAAACTCGCCTCGCCGCCCCGGGCGTACTCGCTGTCGGTCTCTGGCGACGACTGAATCGTCTCGAAGAAGCGGTCCGTAATCACGTCGCTGACGATGTCGGTCAGCGAGGACTCCTCTTCCTTCTCGACTTCGCCGAGCAGACCGAGCGAAATCTGAGCACCCGCCATGTCGGCGTGGCCGCCCGCGCTCCCGATTTGGCCGAACGCCGCCCGCACCGTCTCGCCGAGGTCGATGGCGGTTCCGCGGGCGCGCGCGGAGACGAACACCGTCCCGTCGCGGAACCCGTACACCAGCGTCGTGGTTATCCCTTCCATGTCGAGGAGTTGGTCGGCCGCCTGCGCGAGCGCGTCGCGGTCCGAGAGCTTTCCGACGCAGGTCGCCAGCACGGTGCCTTCGACCCGGCGGTTGTCGATGGCCCGCGCCATCGTCTCGAACGTGTCGGCACTGACCGACGGACTCTCGACGCGCTCCAGTGTCCCAACGTCGGCGTGGGGAAGCAGGAAAGAGGCGGCCTCGAAGTCGGCCGTCGAGACTTCCCGGGAGAAGTCCTTCGTATCGACGCGGATACCGTAGAGGAGACCGGTCGCCACCGACTCCGAGAGGTCGATACCGAGCCGTTGGATGTGCTCGGACAACAGGGTGGAAGTCGCACCGACGTCGCTCCGGAGGTCCACGAACCCCGCTTCGACCGGTTCCTTCGGCGGGTGGTGGTCCACCACGATGTCCACGACGGTGTCGGTCGGGAGTTGGTCGTTGACGCCGGGGCGAGAGTGGTCCACCAGCGCGATGCCCCCGAACTCCGAGAGGTCGAGTTCGGGTCCCGCCTCGAGATTCCGGAGGTCCAGTTCGAGCAGGTTGACGAACGCCCGGTTCTCCTGATGGGATATCTCGCCGAAGTAGCAGGGAACCGCATCGACGCCGACCTCCTCCGCGATGCGACAGAGCGCCACCGCGCTGGCGATGGCGTCGGGGTCGGGGTTGTCGTGCATGAAGACGGCCAGCGTCCCGTCTATCGACCGGAGCGTCCGCTGGAGGTTCGCCGTCAGGTCCGCGTGTTCGCCGAGCGAGACCCCCAACACCTGCTGGACGATGGCCTCGTTCGGGTCGATGACCCGGTCGGCCAGCGCGACGATGCGCTCGCGCTGGTCGGAGTCGTAGTCTCTGCCGAGGTAACTGACGACGTACGCGTCGGGGAACAACTCGACCGCGAGTTCCGTGGCTCGCCGATTGGTCTCGGAGTCGCAGTCCGCGACGACGACCATGTCGGGTTCGTCAGCGCTCGCTCGCACCGTCTCGCGGTCGGTCGGGTCGCCGAGCGTCGCCGACACGCCCTCCTCGCGGAGCGCCTCGATGCGGTTCTCGGCGTCGTCGACGACCAACAGACTCCCGGGACCGTCGGCTAACGCCTCTACGATGTTCTGACCGACGGTTCCACACCCCAACACCAACCGGGAGACCATCCTAATCCGCGCTTTCTGTTGCGCGGCCTAAAGTCTACCGTCTAGCGGCTAAAATCGGTACTCGCTCGCGGTTCCTCGGTTGCGTCAGTGGGTTCCCGTGGTCGCAGGCGGTGTCGTTCGGTTCCGGCACTGGGCGATTCTCCGGGTAGACGAGCGTTACACTGCGGGACCCGCCGTCCCGCGACTGCACGACAGTTCGGTCGCGACGGGCGGTTCAGTCGTGCCGTAGCGTCCGAGTCCTGCGGCTACGTCGAAACAGCGTCAAAAAACGATAACGGTTCGACGTCGTTCTACGCCACGAGCGCCGCCGCGGCGTCGGTGGCGTACTGCCAGACCGGACCGAACCCGGGGAGCAGCAGCACCGTCACGACCGCGGCCGCGGCCAGCGCGGCGTAGAGACCCACGGGCTTGGACTCGATGTCGAACTCGCCCGAGGAGTCCTCTATCCACATCGCCTTCACGACCCGCGAGTAGTAGTACAGCGACAGCGCGCTGTTGATGGCACCCACGGCGGCGAGCCACCAGAAGCCCGCGCCCACGGCGGCCGCGAACAGGAAGTACTTGCTCACGAAGCCGCCGAACGGCGGGAGTCCCGCGAGGCTGAACATGAAGACGGTCATGGCCACGCAGGCGAACGGCGCTTGCGTGGCGAGACCGTTGTAGTCCTCGAACGTCCGGCCGACAGACCAGTACTCGGCGAGGGCGATGAACAGGAACGCGCCCGTGTTCATGAACCCGTAGACGAGCAGGTGGGCCATGCTCGCGCCGAGGACGAACTGGTCGTTACCGCCCGACAGCGCCGCGAGACCGATGAGCGCGTAGCCCGCGTGCCCGATGGACGAGTACGCGAGCATGCGCTTGACCTCGTCTTGGGTCGCGGCCGCGAAGTTACCGAGCGTCATCGTCACGACAGCGAGAATCTGGGCCGCGAGGACCCAGTCCACGCCCGCGGTCGCGCCCGTGACGAGTTCCTCGACCGGGAACGCGACAGTGAACACGCGGAACGCAACGGCGAACCCGGCGGCCTTCGAAGCCGACGAGAGGAACGCCGAGACGGGCGCGGGTGCACCCTCGTACGCCTCGGGTGCCCAGAAGTGGAACGGGACCGACGCGGTCTTGTACGCGAACCCGCCCAGCATCATCAACACGCCGAGACCGAGGACGCCCGTCAGCTCCGTCCCGCCGACGCCGCTGGCGATTTCGGGCAGCAGCAGCGAGCCGGTGACGCCGTAGACGAGGCTGACGCCGTAGACGAAGATGGCCGACGAGAGCGCGCCGATGAGGAAGTACTTCAACCCGGCTTCGACGCTCCCGCGGTTCTTCTTCAGGATGGCGACCAGCGCGAACGACGGCAGGCTGGAGAGTTCGAGGCTGACGAACACCACCGCGAGACTGTTCGCGGCGGCCATCAGCGTCATGCCCGTCGCCGCGAGGGTGACGAGCGCGTAGTACTCCGCCTGATACGTGTGGTCGCGCATGTAGTCGTAGCTGGCGACGCAGACCAGCGTGGTCACGCTGGCGAACACGAACGCGAAGAACAGGCTCATCGTGTCCACGACGAGCGAGTTCTGGTAGAGCCGAATCGGCTCCGCGCCCGTGCCGGCGAACAGGTACCACGCCGAGAGACCGACCGCGACGAGCGACCCGAGGGTCGCCGTTCCGGCCAGCAGCCCGCGGTTAGTCGAGTCCGAGAAACTGTCGATGACCAACAGGAGCAGTCCCGTCAGTGCGAACGCCAGCGTCGGACCGAGCGCCATCCACGTCGGAAGTTGGAACGCCATCTATACACCACCTCCGGCCGCCGGAACCAGCGGATTCACTGCGTCCTGAATCATCGTGTAGAAGATGCTCGGTTCGACGCCCAGCAGGATGACCAGCAGGATGAGGACCACGAGGGGGGCCACGTCGTGGAACGAGGCCGGACCGACCTCGTAGTCGGTCTCCAACTCGAACGGACCGAACAGCGTGCGCTGCATGGCGAACAGCAGGTAGCCCGCGACCACGACGATGCCGAACATCGCGGCGGCCGTGAACCACACCGAGCCGGCGAACGCGCCGAATGAGCCGAGGAAGATGAACAGCTCCGCGGCGAATCCGGCCATCAGCGGCAGGCCCATGTAACCGAACGCGCCCGCGACGAACACGGCCACGGTGATGGGCATCTTGCTCGCCAGTCCGGACATGTCCGAGACCATCCGGGTGTGAGTCGTGTTGTAGATGACGCCGACCGACATGAACATCAGTCCCGAGATGAGACCGTGGGCGACCATCTGGAAGGTCGCACCGCCCATGCCGTACAGCGTGTAGGCGACGAGACCGAGGATGACGTACCCCATCGAAGAGACCGAGGAGTACGCCACGATGCGCTTGAGGTCCGACTGAGCCAGCGCCAGCATCGCGCCGTAGATGACGCTAATCACCGCGAACAGCGCGATGATGGGCGCGTTGTTCTGCGCGACCTCCGGCAGCATCGTGAAGTTGAACCGGAGCAGGGCGTACGTACCCATCTTCAGCAGGACCCCGGCAAGCATGATGGAGACCGGCGTCGGGGCCTCGACGTGGGCGTCCGGCAGCCACGTGTGGAACGGAACGACCGGGACCTTCACCGCGAATCCGGCGAACATGGCGACGAACGCCACCGTCTTCAGGGTACCCGCGCCGACCGGTCCCAGACTACCGAGTTCGCCCGCGCGTAGCGCCTGCGCGACGGCGGGCAGGTCGAGGGTCGTCACCGAGTCGCCGAGACCGAACACCAGCGCGATGAACCCGATGAACATCACGAGCGAGGCGATGTTCGTGTAGACGAACATCTTGATGGCCGCGTACTTGCGGCGCGGACCGCCCCAGACGCCGATGAGGACGTACATCGGCACCAGCACCATCTCCCAGAAGACGAACCACTGGAAGAAGTCGAGCGCCGAGAAGACGCCCAGCAGGCTGGCTTCGAGGAAGAGCATCAGGCCGTAGAACTGGCTCTGACGCTCGTCGATGGGTGTCCACGACGCCAGCAGCGCCAGCGACGTGAGTACCGTGGTCAGCGCGACCAGCGGCATGCTGATACCGTCGAGACCGACGTGCCAGTTGAGCGCGTACGGTCCCGCCGTGACCCACGTGAAGCTCTCTTCGAAGGCCAGTTCGCTACCCTCCAAGAGGGCGTTACCGCTGGCCTCGTACGTGCTGTACATCCAGAGGCTCCCGGCGAGCGGGAGCAGACTGAGCGCGAACGCGAGCTTCTCCGCCACCTTGTTCGGGGCGACGAACACCACGAGCGCGCTCAGCATCGTGACCGCGATAAGTGCTTCAATCCACATTCAGAACCAACCTCCCACGAGACCGATGGCGACGAGCAGCACGACGAAACTCGCCGTCAGCAGGAAGGCGTAGTTCGACACCACGCCGGTCTGGATTCGCCTGATGCGACTCCCGCCGAACAGGCTCACGCTGGAGACGCCGTCGACCACGCCGTCGATGACGCCTTGGTCGAACTTGTCCGCGGCGCGGGCCAGCGGCAGGGTGAGACCCTCCGCGAGCCAGACCTGATACTCGTCTTGATAGTAGTTGTTGAACAGCACCGTCTTCGCACCGCCGAGTTTGTCGGTGTGCTCCTCGGGCGAGGGAACGGCGTAGAGCTTCCACGCGAGTCCCGCGCCGGCCAGCGCGAGCGCCAGCGAGACGAGACCCGGAACGATGGGCGACAGTTCTGCGTGATGGACGCCCGCCTCTTCGAGGATGTGCGTGTAGGTGTGGACCGACGTCGCTTCGAGCGAACCGCCGAGCCAGTTGTGCAGATACTCGATGTGGAGTCCCGTCACGTCGGCGACCGGGGTCATGTTGACCAGACCGGCCACCGCCGCCAGAATCCCGAGGACGGCGAGCGGGAACTTGACGTTCCAGCGCACGCCGTGGGGGTCGCGGGCGGTGTCGGTCCGGGGTTCACCGTGGAAGGTCAGCGCGACCATCCGGAAGGTGTAGAACCCGGTGAAGAACACCGCGAGCAGTCCCATCGCGTAGGCCGCCAGTAGGATGGGGTTCTCCATCCCGCGGGCGAGCGCCTCGTAGAGAATCTCGTCTTTCGACCAGAAGCCGGAGAACGGGACGATGCCCGCGAGCGCGAGCGACCCCGAGAGGAACGTGTAGTAGGTCACGGGCATCCGGTCTTTGAGACCGCCCATGTCCCACATGTCCTCGTTGTGGTGCATCGCGATGATGACCGACCCGGCACCGAGGAACAGCAGCGCCTTGAAGAACGCGTGGGTCATCAGGTGGAAGGTCGCGGCGACGTACCCGCCAGCGCCCAGTCCGAGCATCATGTACCCGTACTGGGAGATGGTCGAGTACGCCAGCACCTGCTTTATCTCCTTCTTGACGACGCCCATCGTCGCCGCGAACAGGGCTGTGAAGCCGCCGACGAACGCGATGAGCGCCAGCACCTGCGGCAGGAGGGCGTAGAACCCGTAGATGCGCGCGACGAGGTAGACGCCCGCCGCGACCATCGTCGCCGCGTGAATAAGCGCGGAGACCGGGGTCGGACCCTCCATGGCGTCGGGCAGCCACGTGTGCAGCGGGAACTGCGCGGACTTACCGACGACGCCGCCGAGGATGAGCAGACCCAGAACCGCGAACCAAGCCTGCGGGTCGAGACCGAGATACGTGGTTATCTCGCCCGTGTGGCCTTCGAGCAACGCCTGTTCGGCCATGTGGGGGAACGAGTGGACCGCGTGTTCGCCCTCGCCGCCGACGAACATCGACGTGCCGAAGGTGGCGAAGACGCCGACGAGGCCGACGAGGAAGAAGTAGTCACCGAAGCGGGTGACGAGGAACGCCTTCTTCGCCGCGCTCGGCGGCGCGTCGTCGCGGAACCAGAAGCCGATGAGGAGCCACGAACACAGGCCCACCAGCTCGAAGAACATGAACGCCATCAGGAGGTTGTCCGCGAACACGAACGAGAGCATGCTCGCGGTGAACAGACCGAGTCCGGCGTAGTACCGGGGCAGGCCCGTCTCTCCTTCGTCGTTCATGTACCCGAGGCTGAAGATGTGGACGAGGAACGCCACCAGCGAGACGATGATGAGCATCATCGACGACAGCGGGTCGACGAGGACGCCCAGATGGAGGTCGAACGTCGCTTCGCCAGCGCCCGCGACCCACGTGATGTACTCGTGGTAGGTCTCGCCGCCCGACACCGTGAGGAAGACCCACAGCGACAGGAGTAGCGAGCCACCCGTGGCGAGGATGCCGGGAATCGCGCCGCCCTTGGGGAGCAGTCGCGGGGCGAACGCGCCGACGAACAACGCGATTAGGAACGATACGAACGGCAGGGCCGCGATGGCCGGAGTCAGTTCGAATGGGAGTGCTGCCATCGTTTCACCACCTCATCGTTGCCGCTTCAGTTACGTCCACGTCTGCGAAGTTGCGATACAGGACGAGGATGATGCCGAGACCGACCGCGACTTCGGCGGCCGCCAGCGCCAGCGTGAACAGGCTGAACGTCTGGCCCGTCAGGTTACCGTGGAACCGCGAGAACGCGACGAGGTTGATGTTCGCCGCGTTCAGCATCAGCTCCACGCTCATCAGGAACAACAGCGCGTTCCGACGGGTCAGGATGCCGAAGATACCGATTGCGAAGATAGCGGCCGAGAGCAGGAGGTAGTACTGTATCGGAACCATCACTGCTCACCTCCGTCCGCTTTGCCCCCGTCCGCGACGACGTCCTGCGTGGAGGTCTCTTGCTCGACCGCGTCCGAGCGAAGCGCCGTCGTTATCTCGCCGCCTTCCTCGCGTCGCGCCAGCATGACCGCGCCGACGAGCGCCGCGACCAGCACGAGGTCGATAATCTCGAACGGAATCAGGAATCCCTCGCTCGGGATTGCGTTCTCCGCCGGGATGTTGAACATCGCGTACCCGATGCTGGCGGTAATCGACGCGCCGTCCGGGAAGCCAGCGGCCTCGCTGAACTCGGCACCGACGAAGACCCACGCCAGCACTCCGAACAGCGCCACCGCGGCCACGCCGGGCCACTTTCGACCTCTGTCGTCGATGCCGACCTCGGGTTCGGTACTTACTTCGCGCCGGTCCCTATCGTCGTCGTACTTACTCATACGTTCGATACCTCCTCTGTCTTGGCCTGGCGCGTCAGCATCACGGCGAACGTGATGAGGACGAGTACCCCGCCCACGTAGACGAGGACCTGCATCGCTGCGAGGAACTCCGCCTGCAGCATCACGTAGTGGACCGCGACGGAGAGTAACGCGACACCCAGCAGTAACGCCGAGTGCCAAATGTCCCGCACCAGGACGACGCCCAGACTGCTCGCTATCGTGACGAGAGCGAACAGCCCGAACGTGAGTGTCTCGTATGCCATTTCAGTCACCTTGAAGTTCTCGTAATCGGCCTTTTAACGTTTCGAGACGGACTTACTGGTAGTCCACCTCACCCTCGCCTTCGCCAATCCACGCACCACGGTCGGGTTCGCGGGATTCGAGGGGGTCGATGTCCTTGTACCACGGGACGTTCTTCAACTGTTCTTTGTTGTACACGAGGTCGTCTTTGGTGTCGCCCGTGAACTCGAAGTTCTCCGTCAGGAGGATGGCGTCTACCGGGCAGACCTCCTCGCACAACCGACAGTAGACGCACTGTCCGATGTGGAGGTTGTACTGCTCGCCGTTGCGCTGGTCGTCCTGAACGATTTGAATCGTGTCGTTCGGACAGACGTTCTCGCACTGGCGACACCAGATGCAACGCTCCTGACTGAACTTGTGGACCCCGCGGAATCGGGGGCTTACTTCGGGAGCCACGTCGGGGTACTCGACCGTGAACGTGGACCCGTCCAGTGCGTGCTTCAGCGTCGTCGCCATTGATTTGAGGACTCCAATCATTAGAGCATCACTCCAACGATGATGGCCGTCAGGACGAGGTTAGCGAAGCTCAGCACCAGCATGCCCTTCCAGCCGACTTCGATGAGTTGGTCGATGCGAAGACGCGGGACCGCCGAGCGCGCCCACTGCGTGAACAGGAAGACGGCCCATATCTTGACCACGAACCAGACGAAGTTCAGCGACTCCGGCAGGAACGGGCCGCTCGGACCGCCGAGGAAGAGGGTCGCGATGATTGCGCCCCCGAGGAAGATGTGGAGGAACTCGCCGAGGTAGAACAGCACGAAGTACACCGACGAGTACTCCGTCTGGTACCCGGCGACGATTTCGGTCGGGGCCTCCGGGATGTCGAACGGGTTCCGACGACCTCCGCGAGGTTCGCGACCACGAACAGCACGAACGCGAACGGGTTCACGAATGCGAACCACGACGGAATCGTGATGCCCGCGAGCGTGAACAGCGGTTCCTGCTGTGCCGCGACAATCTGGCTCATCTGCAGCGAGTCGGTGAACAGCACGACCGACGCCGCGGTCACGACCAGCGGAATCTCGTAGGCGATGTTCTGCGCGATGGCGCGGAGACCGCCCATCAGCGAGTACTTGTTGTTCGAGGCGTAGCCGGCCATCGCCAGCGCGAGCGTGGCGATGGAGGCCACCGCGAAGACGTAGGCCATCCCGATTTCGGGGTCGGCGAGGTGGAGATTGACGCCGAAGATGTGACCCATCGGGATGACCGCGAAGCCGAGCAGTGCCGACCCCGCCATCACGATGGGCGCGAGGTCGAAGGCCGGACGGTCGACCCCGTCCGGGATGATGAGTTCCTTGCTCAGCAGGCGGACCGCGTCGGCCACGATGATGAGCAGACCGGCGGGACCGACCCGGTTGACCGCGATGCGGTCGGTGAACGCTGCGGTTATCTTCCGCTTCGCCCACGGACCGGCGACGCCCGTCATCGCCAGCATGATGTTGCCGATGACGAACGCCGCGAGGAACGCCGCGACGGCCTCCTGCCACGGAGCCATGTTCGCGCCGAACAGGAACTTGCCGATGGTCTCGGGGAGCAGCGGTTCCGCCTGTCCCTGGAGGGGGACCAGCGCCGTCATCAGCGGTCCACCTCCCCGAGAATCACGTCGAGGCTACCCAGTGCGGCCACGAGGTCGGGCACGTACTCGCCCTCGGCCATCGCCTCCAGCGAGTGGAGGTTGTTGAAGCACGGACTCCGAATCTTGAACCGGCCGGGCTTGTCGGTGCCGTCCGACCGGATGTAGATGCCGAGTTCGCCCTTCGCGCCCTCGACCGCCCGGTAGACTTCGGTGTCCGGGTCGGGCTTGAGGGTCCGCGGGACGTTGCTCTGGATGTTGCGCTCGTCCTCGGGCCAGTCTTCGAGCAGGTCGACACACTGGCTGATTATCTTGGCCGACTCCTCGACCTCGCGCATCCGGACGAGCAGTCGAGCGAAGTTGTCACACCCGTCCTCGGTCACGACGTCCCAGTCGAGTTCGTCGTAGTAGCCGTAGGGGTCGTCGCGACGCAGGTCGTAGTCGATGCCCGACGCGCGAGCGACCGGTCCCGTACAGCCGTACTGCTTGGCCGTCTCGGGTTCGAGGACGCCGGTGTCGATGGTCCGCTTCTGGAATATCTCGTTGCTCGTGATGAGGTCGTGGTACTCCTCCAGCGTCTCGGGCAGGTCGTCGATGAAGTCCCGGACCTTCCCGAAGAACTCCTCGCGGGGTTCGGGCAGGTCCCAGACGACCCCGCCGAGGCGGAAGTAGTTGAACATCATGCGCTGGCCCGTCAGGTCCTCCAGAATGTTCTGGACCTTCTCGCGGTCGCGCATGGCGTACATGAAGATGGCCGTGAAGTCGCCGTAGATGTCCAGACAGAACGTCCCGAGCGCCAGCATGTGCGCCGCGATGCGGCAGAGTTCGGCGCTCATCGTCCGGATTATCTGGGCGTACTCGGGCACCTCGATGTCGTTGAGGTCCTCCGCCACGCGAGCGTAGGCCCACTCGTTGAGCAGGCCCGCTGAGGAGTAGTCCCACCGGTCGGGGTACGGCATAATCTGGTGGCGGTAGGTGCCCTGCTGGCACATCTGCTCCTCGCAGCGGTGGAGGTAGCCGATGTCGGGTTCCACGTCCGCGACCTGCTCGCCGTCCAGCACCGTCTTGACGTGGAGCACGCCGTGGGTCGCCGGGTGGTGCGGACCGATGTTCAGGAACATCGTGTCCGACTCGCTGTCCTCCTGACTCTCGGCAAGCGGATTGACGTGCTCGTCCAGCGTGACGAGCTGGGGCTTATCTTGGTCGTAGTCCGAACTCAGCGGGTGACCCTGCCACGTCTCGGGCAACAGGATGCGCCGCAGGTCCGGGTGGTTCTCGTAGTCGATACCGACGAGGTCGTAGGCCTCACGTTCGTGCCACTCCGCCGTCTTGTACACCGACGCGGCCGACTCGCTGGTCGGATTCTCCGGGTCGGTCGGCACGACCACGCTGACCTCCTGGGTCCGGTCGTCGTACTTGGTCAGGTGGTAGATGCTCTCGTAGCGGTCCTCGTAGTCTTGGGCCGTGAGCATCGAGAGGTGGTCGAACCCGGCCTCGTCGCGGAGGAGTTCGAGCGTCTCCTCGACCTCGTCGGGGCGGACGACGAACCCCTCGGCGTTGAGGTGGGTCTCGCGTCGAATCACGCGGTCGCCGAGCAGGTCCTCGATAGCGTCGTAATCGACGCCCGCGACCTGCATCTCCTCGGTCTGCACTGACTCTTCCTGCGAACTCATGGTGAATCAGCCCAGTTGTACCGCATCACGAGGGTGTCCTCGTCGATGTCGTCGGCGAGTTTGTCGATGAGTTCGTCGCGTTCGAGGTCGCCGAACTGTTCGAGTTCGTAGGGCTTGACCGTCACCGGACTCGTCTCGCCGTTGGCGATGCGCTCCTGCATCTTCACGACGCCGTAGATGAGCGCCTCGGGACGGGGCGGGCAACCGGGGACGTGGATGTCCACCGGGATGACCTCCTCCGCGCCCTTGATGACGTTGTAGCCCTCTTGGAACGGGCCGCCGGAGATTGCGCACGACCCCATGTTGACGACGAACTTGGGTTCGGGCATCTGGTCGTAGACGCGCTTCATCCGAGGGGCGAACTTCGAGACGATTGTCCCCGGAACAATCATCACGTCTGCCTGTCTCGGGGACGCGCGCGGGACGCCCGACCCGAAGCGGTCGAGGTCGTGCTTGACCGCGTAAGTGTGCATCATCTCGATGCTGCAGCACGCGATACCGAACTGCAGCATGAACATCGAGGACCCCCGCACCCAGTTCATGAACTTGTCGAACTTCGTGAGGATGAACGGCGTCGAGCCGAACGCCTCCCGAAGCTTCGAGTTGAACCGACTGTCCACACCCTCCATCCGGGCCTCGCGGGTCTTGGTCTGCGGGTCTGTGCTACCGTGAATCGTCTCCCGTGGTTCGTTACTCATTATCGTTTCACGCTCCGTTGCGAACGGTCGGGATTGCGGACCCACCGTACGGCACCGTTACGCCACGCCCAGCCGAGACCGACGACGAGGACGCCGATGAACACCAGCATCGGCAACAGGGTCTTGGCCAGTCCGACGCCCTCCATCGAGACCGCGCTCCGGTAGATAACCGTCCAAGGGAAGATGAGGACGGTCTCGATGTCGAAGACGACGAACAGCAACGCGACCATGTAGTACTGGATGTTGAAGCGGATACGCGTCCCGCCCGTCGGCACCTCGCCGCTCTCGTAGGTGGCGGTTTTTCCTTTCTCGGGCACGGTAGGCCGGAGCAGGCTGGAGACCGCCATCATTCCGAGCGGTATCAACAGCCCCACCAGCGCCAACGCGCCAATCGCTATCCATGGATTCATGCCGATATTCTCCTACCATCCCGAGATTATGAGCGCACCCCTATAAGCGTTGATTCTTGCGATTCCAACGAATCTGGCCGCCTCACGCGCCTTTCGACGGCTTGACGGTTCCTGTCGAGAAACGGAATGTTTCCCTCCGAATCCGGAACCTCGCGAGTTTCACCGACGCTACACCGCGGTTATCAGCGCCTCGGACTGACAATAAGCAGAGTAAACCGAGGAAACCCGGGAGAAAACGGCCGCTAAGCGGAGACGTACCTCATCTTTCGTCCGGAATAACGGGGCTGTTCGACGGGAGAGAGATGGGGTGGCGACAGACAGTTTGCACCGCCAGAGGTCCCGGCCGTGCGAACGCTTCGCGGCTACTCCTCCTCGTCACGGAACCCCGGCGTCCCCCGTTCGTGGAGACGCCGAGAGACGGTAGCCACGTCCTCCTGCAGTTCGTCGTGATACGTCACGAGGCGGTCTCGGAGGTCGCCGTGCTGGCGCGCGAGAATCTGGACCGCCGACAGCGCCGCGTTGAACGACTTGCCCGCGTCCACCGCGACGATAGGGGCGCCCGTGGGCATCCCGACCACCGAGGGCAGTGACTTCTCCTGCACCGGCACGCCGACCACGGGCAGCGGGTACGCCAACGAGGCGGTCATGTTCGGCAGGTCCGCCGACTTCCCGCCGGCACCCGCGATTATCACGTCGAGACCTCTCTCCTCGGCGGTCTCGGCGTAGGCGTACATCAGTTCGGGAGTGCGGTGGGCCGATACCACGTACGTCTCGAACGTGAATCGGGCCTCGGGCGGGTCGTCGTAATCGGTGATTTCCTCGAATCCTACCTCCGTGAGGGCGTCGTAGGCCCCCTCGGAGTCGTCCGACCCGGCCATCACGTCGAGGTCCGAGTCGCTCCCCATCACGATGCCGATTTCGGGGGTGTCCTCGGGGTCTCTGTCGCGCTGTGCCTCCGCTCGCAGGTCGTCGATGAGTCGCTGGAGTTCGCTCATTCGAAAGTCACCTCGTCGCGCAGGTCGCGGGCGGTGCGAAGCAGGTCGTCCACGTCGTCGTCGCGCGAGTCGCGGCCGCCGACGACGGTCAGGTGGCCCATCTTGCGCAGGGGGTACACCTCGTGTTTACCGTACCAGTGGAGACTCGCGTCCGGGTGGGACAGAACCGCGTCGTCGCCGGAGTGGTCGGCGGGCCGGCGCTCCTCGCCGCCGCCCAAGAGGTTGGCCGACGCCACGGGACTCCGGAGGTCGGTCGCGCCGAGCGGTCGCCCCGTCACGGCGCGGGCGTGCTGTTCGAACTGGGAGGTCAACGCGCCTTCGATGGTGTAGTGGCCCGAGTTGTGGGGTCGCGGGGCGATTTCGTTCACCAGAATCTCACCCTCGCTCGTCTCGAACATCTCGATGCCGTAGACGCCCCGACCGGAGAGCAGGTCGAGTACGTCCTCGGCGACTTCCCCGGCGCGCTCGGCGACCGCGTCGTCGGTCCGGGCCGGAACGACCGTCTCGCGCAGAATCTCCTCGCGGTGGACGTTCTCGCCGAGCGGGAACGTGGCGCTCTCGTCGGTCCCCTCGACGCCGATTACCGAGACTTCGCGCTCGAAGTCCACGAACTCCTCGACCACCGCGTGGACGCCGTCGGCGTCGATTTCGGCCAGCGCCTCGTCCACGTCGGTCTCGTCTTCGACGGGGACGTTGCCGCGGCCGTCGTACCCGCCCTCTCGGGCTTTGAGCATGACGGGGTAGCCGAACTCGTCGAGCGCCGCCTCTAAGTCCGCCCGGTCGTCCACCCGGCGGAACTCGGGCACGGGGACCCCCGCCTCGGCCAGCGTCTGGTTCTGGACGAGTTTGTCCTGTATCGTCCGGAGCGTCCCGGGGTCGGGGTTCACGGGGACGCCGTACTCGGCTTCCACGGTCTCCAGCAGGTCGGGGTCGGCCAACTCGATTTCGTACGTCAGGTAGTCCGACCGCGCGGCCAGTTCCCGGACGGCCTCCTCGTCGGTGAACTCGCCGACTATCTGGTCGCGGGCGACCGGCGAGGCCGGGCAGTTCGGCGTCGGGTCGAGGACGACAACTTCCACGCCGAGCGGGGCGGCCGCCTCCGCCAGCATCCGGCCGAGTTGGCCACCGCCGACGACGCCGAGCGTCTCTGTGTCGGTCATCTGCGCGTCAATTGTGGACGCCCCTGCATAAGATTTGCCAACTCGGACGGGCGTTGTCCAAGAACGTGGGTACTCGGAGTTCCTACGCGTCGGTCACGTTGCCCCCGCCGCTCGCCGACGGGAGGTAGTCCTCGTCCACGAAGAACACCGTCTCGCTCCCCCAGAGGGTCAGTTCCTCCTCGAAGGCGCGGTAGCCGTCGAGTCGCTCGGCGACCTGCGAGCGGTCCCCGGCGCGCGCCACGACCACGGGCGGCGGGTTCGACCCGACTACGTCGAGTTCCGTGGTGCTATCGACCGCCGCGCCGTACATCTCGGTGTACCACGGTATCGGCAACCGGTCGTACCAGCCACCGCCCGCGGCCCAGCGGTCGTTCTCGGACTCGTTGGCGACGTAGAAGTCCGACCCGTAGTAGAGCACGTCGGTACCGTCGTTGTGCGCCGCGGCGTAGCGCACCCGTTCGAGGGTCGGCCGGATGCCCGCCGCGGGTTGGCCGTACTGGACCAGTCGATTCTCGTCCTGTTCGGCGTCGTCCACGTAGTGGTCGGCCGGGTGCAGGTAGGTGGAGTTGACCGCGGTGGCTCCGACCTGCCCGGCGAGCAGCAACACGAGCAGGGCCGCGAACGTGGCGCTCACGGCGTCCCCGTCGGCGACGGCCTCCGAACCCCACCGGACGAGGATGGCGAGACCGACGCCCGCGGGAATCGCCAGCGGGACCACGGCGTGGACGACCTCCCACGGGAAGGCGTTCTCCACGATGACCGGGTAGCCGAGGACGCTGACGAACCCCCAGTAACTGGCGAACGACACCACGTCTCGCGGCCGGTCACCGACGTATCGGTCCGCGACGAAGCCGACCACCGACAGCGCGAGGAGGACGGCCGCGCCCTCCCAGAGAACCGCGCCGAGCGACTTGAACGTCGAGAGGTACGACGACTCGTTGCCGCCGCCCCACTTATCGACGAACGACTCCCACGACCCCACGGTGGCTTCTTCGATGACTGCGGGGAACAGCCCCGGATTCGAGAACGCCTTCCAGAGACCGGGGTCGGAGGTGGGTCCGGCCCGCGGCGCGTAGAAGAAGATGACGACTGCGAAGAAGAAGACGAGGGCGAGGACGAGGTGGAGCGCCCACCAGTCGTGCCAGAGAGCGTCCCACGCCCTGCGGGCGCGGTCGCGGAGGAACGCCTTCCGGTCGTCGGCGCGCGCGGCCAGCACGAGACGATGGTCGAACAACAGGACCGCCGCGCCGACCCACGTCACGACGTAGACCAGCACGTTCTCCTTGGTGGTGAACGCCAGCGCGAGCATCAGCGTCCCGATGTAGAGGTATCGCGGCTTCCGGGTGTCGAACAGCCGGGTGTAGAACGCCAGCGCGTACACCATGAACGCCGCCAGCAACACGTCGTTGCGCATGAACCGCGAGTAGTAGAGGACGACGGGGTTGACGGCGAGGAACAGGCCGACCGCAATCATCTCGACCCGACGGAGTCGCTCGCGGAACAGCCACGCGGTCAGCGGGAGCAGGCCCGAGACCACGGCGATGGGGACGCGGGCCACGAAGTCGCTCGCGCCGAACAACTGGAACAGGTACTTGTTCACGTGGTAGAGGAACGGGCCGTGGATGACGGCGTGATACTCCCAAATGCCGTTCTCCGCGTAGCGCAGAATCCAGTAGCCGACCCTGCCCTCGTCCCAGTGGAACACCCGGGAACCGAGCGCGAAGAACCGGAGCGACAGCGACAGGAGGGTCACGCCGAGGACGGCGGCCGCGGTCCGCGCGCCGACCGTCCGACCGAACGCGTTCACGGAATCGGGGAGCCATCGCCGAGCGTCCGCGGACTTCTCGTCTGCGGTCATCACTTCCGGAATCCATCCGGAGGGATACAAGTTTTCCGGAGAACGGTAGTTCTTTTACTCGCCCAGACTTCGGACCCAACATGGTTTCCCTCGGTCTCGTCGTCTCGCGGTTCAACCGCGAGGTCACCGAACAGATGGAAGAACGCGCCAACGAGGCCGCCGCCGACCGCGGTGCCGAGGTGGTCGAGACGCTGCGCGTCCCCGGCGCGTACGACGCGCCGCTGGCGGCCGACCGCCTCGCCAGACGCGACGAAATCGACGCCGTGGCGGTGGTCGGGACCATCGTGACCGGCGACACGGACCACGATAAAGTCATCGCCGACGCCGCCGCGAAGGGCCTGACCGACGTGAGCCTCGACCGGGACACGCCGGTCACCTTCGGCGTGAGCGGTCCGGGCATGTCCGGAGCGGAGGCCCGCGAGCGCGTGGACAAAGGCACGGAAGCGGTAGACGCGGCAGTCGAACTTGCGGAGGAACTCTAAGATGCACTTCTCAGACCGAATTCAGCGAGTCGAACCGAGCGCGACCCTCGCCATCAGCAACCTCGCGGCCGAACTGGAGGCCGATGGCGCGGACGTCGTGGACCTGAGCGTCGGCGAACCCGACTTCCCGACGCCCGAGAACATCGTCGACGCGGGACAGGAGGCGATGGACGCGGGCCACACCGGCTACACGTCCTCGAACGGCATCCCGGAACTCCGCGAGGCCATCGCCGAGAACCTTCGAGGCGACGGACTCGACTACGAGGCGGAGAACGTCATCGTCACCCCGGGCGCGAAGCAGGCGCTCTACGAGACTGTCCAGACCCTCGTGGACGACGGCGACGAAGTCGTCCTGCTCGACCCCGCGTGGGTCTCCTACGAGGCGATGGTCAAACTCGCGGGCGGAAGCCTGAACCGCGTGGACCTCGCGCCCCACGACTTCCAACTCGAACCCGCGCTGGACGACCTCGGCGAGGCCGTCTCGGACGAGACCGAACTGCTCGTCGTCAACTCGCCGAGCAACCCCACGGGCGCGGTCTACTCCGACGCCGCGCTGGAGGGCGTCCGCGACCTCGCGGTCGAACACGACGTGACCGTCATCAGCGACGAAATCTACCAGCAGATAACCTACGGCGCGGAACCGACCAGCCTCGGCACCTTCGACGGAATGGCCGAGCGCACGGTCACGGTCAACGGCTTCTCGAAGGCCTACTCGATGACCGGGTGGCGACTCGGCTACTTCGCCGGGCCGGAAGAGCTGATTTCGGAGGCCGGAAAGCTCCACTCCCACTCGGTCTCCTGCGCCACCAACTTCGTCCAGCACGCGGGCGTCGAGGCCCTGGAAAACACCGACGACGCGATAGACGAGATGGTCGAGGCGTTCGCCGAGCGCCGCGAGTTCCTGCTCGACCGCCTCGGCGAGGAGGGCGTCGAGGCCCCCGAACCTGACGGCGCGTTCTACCTCATGATGCCGGTCGCAGACGACGACCAGCAGTGGTGCGAGGACGCGCTGGAAGAGGCCCACGTCGCCACCGTCCCCGGCAGCGCCTTCGGCGCGCAGGGCTACGCCCGCATCTCCTACGCCAACAGCAAGGAGCGTATCGGCGAAGCCGTGGACAGACTCGTGGACGCAGACCTGCTGTAATCGAGCGAACTCCGTTTTGCGGTCGGGGATTCCGTTCTCCGGTTTTGTTCTTCGACCCGATAGCTACGTCAAGTGATGCCAGTCGTACAGCTAATAGGCTATTCTCCGACGACGAAATACGGTTCCCTCATGCGAAAATCCATAACGAACGAGCATTAACTACAACCGTAGTAATAAATTCAAAAGCTTCGTTACCGACCGACCGGAACAGTCCGAATTGGTCCTTCCATGTCCACAACCGATACATCGGGTGCCGGCGGCGCTGGCCGTAACCGATTCATCTACGTCACCGCCGCGCTGGCCGCCCTCAACGGACTGTTGTTCGGATTCGACACGGGAATCATCTCCGGCGCGTTCCTGTACATCAAACAGACGTTCGTCATGTCGCCGCTGGTCCGCGGCATCGTGGTCAGTGGCGCGATGGCGGGTGCCGCGGCCGGGGCGGCGCTCGGCGGGAAACTCGCCGACCGCATCGGTCGCCGCCGACTCATCCTGCTCGGCGCGGCCGTGTTCTTCGTCGGGTCGTTCACGATGGCCGTCGCGCCGAACGTCCCGGTGCTCGTGCTGGGCCGACTCATCGACGGGGTCGCCATCGGCTTCGCGTCCATCGTCGGTCCGCTCTACATCTCCGAAATCGCGCCGCCGAAGATTCGGGGCGCGCTCACCTCGCTCAACCAACTCATGGTCACGGTGGGTATCCTCGTCTCCTACTTCGTGAACTACGCGTTCGCCGACGCGGGCGCGTGGCGCTGGATGCTCGGGGCCGGGATGGTTCCGGCGGTCGTCCTCGCTGTGGGGATGGTCAAGATGCCCGAGAGTCCACGCTGGCTCTTCGAACACGGTCGCCGCGACGAGGCCCGCGAGGTCCTCGAACGCACCCGCGAGGGGAGCGTCGAGGCGGAACTGTCCGAAATCTCCGAGACCGTCGAGAAACAGTCGGGCACGGGACTCGGCGACCTGCTGCAACCGTGGCTTCGCCCGGCGCTGGTCGTCGGTCTCGGACTCGCGGTGTTCCAGCAGGTCACTGGCATCAACGCCGTCATGTACTACGCGCCGACGGTCCTCGAATCGACCGGGTTCGGCAGCGCGACATCGATTCTGGCGACCGTGGGTATCGGCGTCATCAACGTCGTCATGACCGTCGTTGCCATCGCGCTCATCGACCGCGTCGGGCGGCGCGTCCTCCTGCTCGTCGGGGTCGGCGGGATGGTCGTCACGCTCGCCGTCCTCGGTGCCGTGTTCTATCTGCCCGGGTTCTCCGGGGCGCTGGGGTGGTTCGCCACCGGCAGTCTCATGCTGTACGTCGCGTTCTTCGCCATCGGTCTCGGGCCGGTGTTCTGGCTCCTCATCTCCGAGATTTACCCGCTGTCGGCCCGCGGTACCGCGATGGGGGCGGTGACGGTCGCCAACTGGGGTGCCAACCTCGTGGTCTCGCTGACGTTCCCGATGCTGACCGCCAACGTCGGCACCTCCGTCACGTTCTGGCTGTTCGGCGCGTTCAGTCTCGCCGCGCTGGTGTTCACCTACTACGTCGTCCCTGAGACCAAGGGTCGCTCGCTCGAAGCGATAGAGGCCGACCTCCGCGAGAACGTCGCCACCACGTCGGTCGGTGACGCGGCGAGCGAGTCGCCGGAAACCGGCGACGACTGACGCCCGGGTTCAGTCGGACTCAGCCTACGGTGCCACCGCTCGACGCCTACCTCGTCCGTTCCCACGTTTTTACTTCGTCGGGTGTTCTCACGTCCTCGCTTCACTCGGACGTTGGGGGTACCCCTCTCTGCTCACGGCTCCGCCGTTCGCACGGTACGAGGGGCTTAACCCCTCGCTACTTGTAAAAACGTGGATGAAAACGGGACGCTCGCTCCCGCCGGTCGCTCGCGTCTCGACAGTCGGAGTGTTACTCCAGACTCAGGCCCGGGTGCCACCGCTCGACGCCCGCCTCTTCTTTCACCTCGTCCATCTGCGCCAGAAGCTTCACCGCGAGGCTGGCCGTCTCGGCGGCCCGGTTCTCGCCCTCGGTCAGGAACTCGCCCGTCTCGCGGTTGGCGAACACCGAGCAGACCGCTCCCGCCCGCAGCCCGTAGATGTTGGCGAGGGTCATGATGGCGCTGGCCTCCATCTCGATGTTCTTGACGTTCGCGTTCTTGAGACCCTCGACGAGTTCGTCGCTCCCGGCGGCCTCGAACCCCTCGAACCCGGGGCGTCCCTGTCCGGCGTAGAAACTGTCGGCGCTCATCGTGATGCCGGTGTGATACTCGTAGTCGAGGCGTTCGGCGGCCGCGACCAGCGCCGAGACGACTTCGTAGTCGGCGACCGCGGGGTAGTCCTCGCGGACGTACGCGTCGCTCGTGCCCTCTTGGCGGACGCCGCCGGTCGTGATGACGAGGTCCCCGACCTCCATGTCGGGTTGAATCGCGCCGCAGGACCCGACGCGGAGGAAGGTGTCCGCGCCGACGCGGGCCAACTCCTCGACCGCGATTGCGGCCGAGGGGCTTCCGATGCCGGTCGAAGCGACGCTGATGGGCGTCCCGTCGTAGTCGCCCGTGACGGTCCGGTACTCGCGGTGGTGACCCATCTCCTCGGCAGAGTCCCAGAACTGGGTTATCTTCTCGATGCGCTCGGGGTTGCCGGGCAGGAGGACGGCGTCGGCCACGTCTCCTTCGCCGACTTCGAGGTGGTACTGCACGTCGTCGTTCGGGTCTTCGCTGTCGCCGGTCATGCCGTTGGCTGACTCGGCGGCGCGGCTTAAAGGGTTCGTCGCGGCCTCGAATTCGGGGCGGGCCGACGGAAGCGAGAGGCTTTTCTCCGACGCGGTCCGAGCGCACGGCGTGTCGCGCTATCGAGACGCCGCGTTGTTCGTGTTCCTCGCAGTCGCGTGGGGCGGGTCGTTCGTCGCCATCGAGGTGGGACTGGACTCGCTGCCGCCCCTGTTGTTCGCCGCGCTCCGGTACGACGTCGGTGCGGCCATACTCGTCGTCTACGCCGCGGTCGCTCGCGACCGATGGCTGCCCCGGACCCGAGACGACTACCTCGCGGTCCTCGTCGTCGGCGTGTTCCTCATCACGGCGGCGAACGGATTCCTCTTCGTCGGTCAGCAGTACACGACCGGCGGGGTCGCGGCGATTCTGTACAGCCTGAATCCGGTGCTCACGACCGGATTCGCCCGGAGCTTACTCCCCGGCGACCGACTGTCCCCGCTCGGACTCCTCGGACTCGTCGTCGGACTCGGCGGCGTCGCGTTGGTCGTTCGACCCGACCCGGCGAACCTGCTCGCGGGCGTAACCGGGAAGCTGCTGGTCGTCGCCTCCGCGACCAGCGTCGCGCTCGGGAGCGTCCTGCTCCGACGGCTGAGACCCACTACCGACAGCACCGCGACGACCGCGTGGGGGATGCTGGTCGGTGCGATACTGATGCACGGAGCGAGTCTCGCCGGGGGCGAACCGCCGCGACTCGCCGAGGCGCTCGGCCCGCAGGTAGTCGTCCCGCTGGCGTACCTCGGAGTTGTCGCCACTGCGGGAGCGTACGCCGCCTACTTCGGACTGCTGGAGCGTCACAGCCCGGTCCAAGTGAATCTCGTCTCCTACCTCGTGCCGATGGTCACGGCGGTGGTGGGGTGGGTCCTGCTCGGCGAATCGCTGACCCCGGCGACGATAGTCGGCTTTCTGGTCATCCTCACCGGGTTCGCACTGGTGAAACGCGAGGCGCTGGTCGCGTTCGCAGGTCGGTACTCGGTCGGAGCCACGCCGCCGACCCGAAACGAATAGTACCGCACTGCCTGCGGAGCGACCGTTTTCTCGTTACTCCAGCATCTCCTCGGTGATGGTGTCGGGCAGGAGTTGGCCGAGCGTGTAGGTCGTCGTATCGTCGCCCTCGTCACAGACCACCGGCAGGTCGTCGTCGCAGAACTCGGCGAGCGTCTGTCTGCACATCCCGCAGGGAGTCACGCCGTCGCGCCGCGCGGAACTCACCGCCAGCGCGTCGAACTCACGGTGGCCCTCCTTGACGGCCTCGGCGATGGCGACCTCCTCGGCGTGGAGCGAGTTGCTGTAGTTGGCGTTCTCGATGTTGCACCCGACGTAGACGCTTCCGTCTGCGGTCCGGAGCGCCGCGCCGACCGGATAGTCCGAGTAGGGGACGTGTGCGTCGTCCTGCACCTCGCGAGCGGCGTCGATGAGTTCGTCCATAGCGGCGGAGATTGGGTGTCGGCGGTGAAATATCTCCCGCTCGGCGCTCGCGCGCGAAGGTTCAAGTACGAAGCCGGGACGAATCCCGCACGGACGTTCCGTGCGGTTCCAGAACGGTAGTTCGCGCGCACTGCGGAACCGCCAGTCCGACTAACCGGAGACGGCTGAGCCAGTAGCGCCGAGTTACATCCTCCTCGTCTCGTTCGAGGGTCTCGACCGTCTCGCCAGCGCGGGCGGAACTCCGTCGCCACACACGGGAGGAAGGAGTCGCAACTTCGAGAGGACGAACGAACCGCTACTCCTCGCCGGACTCGTAGTGGTCGCCCGCGGCGTCGGGAATCCGGGTGTGACCGACGAACGCCAGCACGACGACCACCGTCACGTACGGGATGATGCCGATGAGTTCGCTCGGGACGTTGTAGCCGAGTTGCTGGAGTCGAATCTGGAGCGCGTCCAGACTGGCGAAGAGGAACGACGCGCCGAACGCGCCCAGCGGGTTGTAGTTGCCGAACAGGTAGGCCGTGATGCCTATCCAGCCGCGACCGTTGACCATCGTCGCGCCGCCCCCGATGAACTGCCCGACGCGGCCCAGCGCCAGTCCGGCACCGCCGAGGCCCGAGAAGAACCCCGACAGCAGGACGCCCGAGTAGCGAATCTTCCGGACGTCCACGCCCACGGTATCGAGCGCCTTCGGGTTCTCGCCGCTGGCCTCTATCCAGCGTCCGAACGCGGTCCGGTTCAGCACGTACCACCCGGCGGGGACGGCGACGAGCATCATGACGACCGGCGGACTCGCCGTGAAGAAGGTGATATCCGTGAACGGAATCCCGAACGTCCAGTCGTTCAGCGTGGCGACCGGCGGACTGTTGACCTGCCCCCAGATGACCTTGCTGGCGAACGGTGCGAGACCGAGTGCGATGAGCCACACGGCGAGTCCCGCGATAATCTGGTCGGCCTTGAACTCGATGCAGATAATCGCGAACAGCAGCGCGAACAGGACGCTCGCGAGTACGGCGACCGAGAACCCGAGCCAAAGCTGGAACTGGGTGGGACTGCCGCCGCTTATCGTTCCGGCCACCGCGATGGAGGTGAACGCCGAGATGATGAGCAGGCCTTCGAGACCGATGTTGATGACGCCGCTCTTCTCGGCGAAGATGCCGCCGAGCGCGGCGAACGCGATGGGCACCGTGAGCCGAAGCACCGACCTGACGTAGTTGGCGTCCACGATGCGGACGATTTCGGAGACCGGACTCTCGGGGAAGAACAGTTCGACCGCGACCAACGCGAGGGCGGCCAGAACCGCGATACCTCCGAGCCACCGTCGCTTCTGCGAGGGGTCGGCGTAACTCATCTATCGTCACCTCCTTGGTCGCCGTCGGCACTTCCGCCTGTCGTCTCGCCCGCACCGTCGGTGGCGACCGAGGGTCGCTCGTCGCCGAACCGGAACCGCGCGCCGACCATCCGGAAGAACTCGGGCATGGCGACGAACAGGATGATGAGACCGCGCAGGACCCCGACCAACTGCTTGGGGACCGAAAGCTGGAACTCGATGGCTAAACTGCCGGTCTTGAGCGCACCGAACAGCAGTGCGGCCGGAATCACCCCGAGCGGGTTGTTCCCCGCGAGGATGGAGACGGTGATGCCGTCGAAACCCAACGACGGGATGCCCGTCCGCCAGCGCGAGGCGACCATCAGGACGTACACCGCGCCGCCGATACCGCCGATTGCGCCCGACAGCGCCATGCTCGACACCATCGTCCGCTTGGCGTCGACACCGCCGTACTCGGCGGCCTCGGGTTGGACGCCGCTCGTTCGGAGGTCGTACCCGAACGCGGTCCCGTTGAGCATCCAGTAGATGCCGCCAGCGAGGGCGAGCGCGCCGACCAGCGCGACCATCGAGAACACCGTCGTATCGAAGAACACCGGGCGAAGTTGCGCGAAGGCCGGAATCGCCCGCGTCTGGACGGTCTGGCTGTCCGGGTCCTTGAACACCTCCGAGACGAGCGTGAACGCGATGCCGGACGCCACGAAGTTGAGCATGATGGTCGTGATGACCTCGTTCGCACCGGCGTAGGCCTTCAGTGCGCCCGGAATCGCACCCCAAATTCCGCCGACGAGCGCGCCCGCGAGCAGGCCGACCGAGACGAGAATCAGCGCGCCCGCGATGCCCGCGGGGACGACGGCGCGACCCAGAGGACCGCCAGCGCGGTTCCGAGCGCGCCCAACACGAGTTGCCCCTGCGTCCCGATGTTGAACATCCCGGCCCGGAACGACACCGCGACTGCCAGCCCCGTGAACAGGAGCAGCGTCGTCTCCTTGAGCGTGATGGCGACGTTGTACGGCGGCCACACCGCGCCGACGAGCAGGACCCGATACACCGCGACCGGGTCGTAACAGAACGACCGACGCCCGACGCGGCGAAGAACGGACTTTCACAAGTCGCCACCCAACCGGAGACGAGGATGACCAGCGCGCCGACGACCACCGACAGCACGAGCGCCGCGAGGCTGATGAGGATGCGCTCGGCCGCGGAGGCGTCCACGAGTCGCGCCAGCGCCCGGTCGGCCCGGCCCTGCCACGAGTCGTCGGGGTTCGGGTCGGCGCGTTTGTCGTCGGAGTCGCTCATCGCTCACCCCCGACAGCGTCGGCGATGCTGGGCGCGTTCTCGGGGTGTTCGCCCGCCATCAGCAGGCCGAGTTCCTCCTCGGTCACGCGGTCGGGGTCGACCACGTCCATGATTTCACCCTCGTACATCACGCCGAGGCGGTCCGAGAGCTGTTGGACCTCGTCCAACTTCGAGGAGACGAGCAGGATGGTCTTGCCCTCGCGCCGCAAGTCGAGGATGCGCTCGTGGATGAACTCGATGCTCCCCACGTCCACTCCGCGGGTCGGATGCGAGGCGACTACCACTTCGGGGTCGCGGGCGAACTCCCGTCCGACCACGAACTTCTGCTGGTTGCCGCCCGACAGCGACTCGGACTCCGCGTCCGGGTTCGGCGGGCGTACGTCGTACTCCTCAATGATTTCCTCGGCGTGGTCGCGGGTGTGCCCCCAGTCGATGCGACCTTTCTCGGCGAACTCGGACGTGTGTTGGCTCCCGAGCAGGCCGTTCTCCACGAGGTCGAACTCCATCACGAGACCGCGCTCCTGCCGGTCCTCGGGGACGTACGCCATCCCCGCGTCGATTCGCTCGCGCCGCGAGAGGTCGGTCACGTCCCGTCCGTAGAGCGAGACCGACCCCGATTCGGGCGTGGCGAGACCGGTAATCGCCTCGACGAGTTCCGACTGGCCGTTGCCGTCCACACCGGCGATGCCGAACACTTCGCCCTCCCGGGCGGTGATATCGACGCCGCTGACCTGCTCGACGCCCCGGTCGTCGGTGACCCGCAGGTTCGACACCGACAGTCCCACCTCGCCCGGTTCGACCGGTTCCTTGTCGGCCTCCAGCAGGACCTCCCGCCCGACCATCAGTTCCGCGAGTTCCTCTCGACTCGTCGCGTCGGCGTCCACCGTCCCGACGTTCCTGCCGTCTCGGAGGACCGTGATGTCGTCGGCCGACTCCATCGCCTCGCCGAGTTTGTGCGTGATGAAGATGATGGTCTTGTCCTCGGCGGCGAGTTCGTCGAACACCTCGAAGAGGTCCTCGACCTCCTGCGGCGTGAGGACAGCAGTCGGTTCGTCCAGAATCAACACGTCGGCACCGCCGTACAGAGCTTTCAGGATTTCGACTCGCTGTTGCACGCCCACGCTCACGTCCTCGATGCGGGCGGTGGGGTCGACGTCGAACCCGTAGCGCTCGCTCAGTTCCCTGACGTCTCGCTCCGCCTGCGCGCGGTCCATGGCCAGTCCGCCCCACTTCCGGGGTTCGTGGCCGAGGACGATGTTCTCGGCCGTGGTCAGGGTGTCGACTAGCATGAAGTGCTGATGAATCATCCCGACGCCCGCGTCGATAGCGTCGCGCGGCGTGTCGAACGTACGAGGCTCCCCGTGGAGATGGACGGTACCCCCCTCGGGCTGGTAGAGACCGTACAGGACGTTCATCAGCGTCGTTTTCCCCGCGCCGTTCTCGCCGAGCAGGGCGTGGACAGTTCCCTCCTCGACTTCGAGGTCGACCTCGTCGTTGGCGACGACCCCGGGGAATCGCTTGGTGATTCCCTCGAGATGGACGGCTACGCTCATTCTTAGTCGGTGTTCTCGGCCTTCCCGCTTAAGATGCGCGGATTGCCGGAGGAACCCTTAGATAAAATACGTGTTCGGGCGGACGGTCCCGTGTTCTCACAGTGGCTACTGCGTGGTCGTGGTCGCCTGCCCGACTTGGGACGGCTTGGTCGGGACCGTAATCTCGCCGCTCACTATTCGCTGCTTGGACTGTTCGAGCGCCGACTTGACGTCCTGTGGAATCTCCGACGCGAGTTGCGACCCGTACACTGCTTCGACGCCGTTCTGTTGGAGTCCGAGTCTGTTGACGGCACCGCCTTGGAAATTACCGTTGACGACTCGCTTGACCGACTGGAACACCGCTTGGTCGACGTGTTTGACCATGCTGGCCAGAATCACGTCGGCGTAGTCCGGCAGGCTCTCGGACTGGTCGGCGTCCACGCCGATGGCGTACCGTCCCCTGCTCTGGGCCGCCTTGAACACGCCGGTCCCCGTCCCGCCCGCGGCGTGATAGATGATGTCCGCGCCGTTGTCGTACATCGAGTTGGCGATAGACTGGCCCTTCGCGGGGTCGCTCCACGCGCCCGCGTAGGCCGAGAGGACGTTTATGTCGGGGTTTGCGTGCTTGACTCCGGCGAGATACCCCGCTTCGAACTTCTTGATGAGCGGGACCTCCTTCCCGCCGACGAAGCCGACGGTCAGGTCGTCGTTGGTCTCGCCCGCACCGGCGCTGAAGTCCATGTCGGTCATCAGCCCCGCGAGGTGACCGACCTGAAACGACCCCTGATGTTCCTTGAACACGTAACTGGCGACGTTCGGCTGTTCGACCACGGTGTCCACGACCATGAACCGCTGGTCGGAGAAGCGCTGGGCGTTGCGCTGGAGTGCCTCGGCCTGTACGAAGCCGATACAGCAGATGAGTTCATAGTCCGGATTCTGGGACCGCGCGAACCGTCGCTGGAGCGTCGCCACGTCGCTCGGACTGCTCGGTTCGGCGTTCTGGAACTCGACTGCGAACTCGTCGGCCGCGCGCTGGACCCCTCTGTGGGCCATGTCGTTGAACGAGTTGTCCCCCAGTCCGCCGGTGGCGTACACCATCCCGATGTTGGTCGTGTCGTCCTGCAGGAACCCGGTCGTTCCGAAGGCGGCCGCCCCACCCAGTAGCTGCAAGAATCGTCGTCTGCGTTCGTGTTTCCCCCGCATACCCCTCACGTTCATCATCGACCGTGATATAATCGGCGCTTTGTTGCCCGTCGGGTCGCGTGAAACCGAGATAGAGAGAGCGAACCGCAGAAGGAGGGTGTTTTCGACGGCGAAAATTCAGACGTTTTCGGGCTTGGTGGGCACTTCGATGTCGCCGGCCACGACCTTCTTTCGGGAGGACTTGAGCGCGACTTGACGGAGTCGGGAATCTGGGAGGCGAGGTCCTTGCCGTAGACCGCCGCGACGCCGTTCTCTTCGAGTCCGAGTCGCTGGACGGACCCACCTTGGAAGTTGCCGTTAGCGGTGCGCTCGACCGAGCGGTAGACCGCTTCGTTCACGTACTTGACCATGCTGGCGAGGATGACGTCGCTGTACTTCGGCAGGCTCTTGGACTGGTCGGAGTCCACGCCGAGCGCGTACCGACCCTTCTTCTGAGCCGCCTTGAACACGCCGTTACCGGTGCCGCCCGCGGCGTGGTAGATGATGTCCGCGCCCTTGTTGTACATCGAGTTGGCGATGGACTGACCCTTTCCGGGGTCGCTCCACGTGCCCGCGTAGGCCGACCGGACCGAAACGTCGGCGTTGGCGTGCTTGACGCCGGCCTTGAATCCGGCCTCGAACTTCTTGATGAGCGGGACCTCCTTCCCGCCGACGAAGCCGACGGTCAGGTCGTCGTTGGTCTCGCCCGCACCGGCGCTGAAGTCCGTGTCGGTCATCAGGCCCGCGAGGTGCCCGACTTGGAAGGAGCCTTGGTGTTCCTTGAACGTGTAACTCGACACGTTGTCCTGCTCGACGACGGTGTCCACGACCATGAACTTCTGGTCGGAGAAGCGTTTGGCGTTCTCCTTCAGGCCGCTGGACTGCACGAAGCCGATGCAACTGATGAGGTCGTACTCGGGGTTCTGGGACCGCGCGAACTTGCGCTGGAGCGACGCCACGTCGCTCGGACTGCTCGGTTCGGCGTTCTTGAAGGAGATGCCGAAGTCGGACTCGGCCTTCTTGATGCCCTTGTGGGCCATGTCGTTGAACGAGTTGTCACCGAGACCGCCGGTGGCGTACACCATCCCGACGTTCATCGGGTCGGAGGACGTGGTGGTCTGGGACTCGGTCGTCCCGTCGTCGGACTCGGTCGTGGTGGTCTCGGTGCTACCGCCGCCGCCGAGACACCCGGCGAGTCCGGTTCCGAGGAGGCCCGCACCGCTTATCTTGAGCATCTTTCGCTTCCGTTTGTCAATTTTCGCCATCTTGTCCGATGTAGCTCATCAGCGAGCTATAAAGCCGTCGCTTCAAATCAAAAACCATGGAAAATACCGGGGCTGGTGGTTCTGGACCGACACGCCGGCGGCGAGACGAACCGGGTCAGGACTCGGCCGCGACGGCCTCTTCCACGACGTCCGTCGCCTCCGAGACGAGCGCGTCCACGTCGTCGCTCTCGGCGTAGATGCGGACGTAGGGTTCGGTGCCGCTCGGGCGGACCAGTACCCACGACCCGTCCGGGAAGGTCGCCCGGACGCCGTACTCGGTCTCGACCGACGCCTCGGGGAATCGGTCGGGAATCGCGCTCTCCAGTTTGGCCATCGCGCCTGTCTTGGCGTCGTCGGGACAGGAGACGCTGACCTTCCGGTACGGTCGCTCGGTGACGGGGTCTCGAAGCGGTGCGAGTCCCCCGGCCTCTGCGACGAGTCGGGGAATCACCGCGGCGCTGACGACACCGTCTATCCACCCGCCGAACTGGGTGTGGACGTGCTTCCACGGTTCGGCCGCGAAGACGACCTCCGTGTCGTCGTCGCCTTCTTCGCGCGCCGCGGCGATGCCCTCGTGGAGCGCGCCGAGGCGGACCCGCTCGACGCGACCCCCGGCGGCCTCCACCTGCTCGTCGATGCGTCCGGACGCGTTGGGGGTCGTCACGACCACGGGGTCCGCAGTTTCACTGCGCTCGGTGTAGTGGGCGGCGAGAACCGCGACTACGGTGTCCTCGTGGACCACCTCGCCCTCGCCGTCCACGACGACGATGCGGTCTGCGTCGCCGTCGTGGCCGATACCGAGGTCGGCGTTGGGGTCCTCGCGGAGGAACTCCCGGAGGTCTTCGAGCGTCTCGGGCGTCGGCTTGCTCTCCCGACCGGGGAAGTGACCGTCCACGTTGGCGTTGAGGGCGACGACCTCCGCGCCGAGCGCGCGAAGGACTTGGGGCGTCGCCACGGCCGCCATCCCGTTGCCGCAGTCCACCACGACGCGCAGGCCGTCGAGGGGCGCGCCGTGCCCCTGCGCGTACTCCACGACAGCGTCGCGGTACGCGTCGAGGACGCTCGTGCGTTCACCGTCGCCCCACTTGTCCCACTCGACCGGCGGGTCGTCGGCCTCGACGCGGCGCTCGACGGTCCGCTCGGTCTCCCGGTCGTACTCCTCGCCGTCCGCGAAGAGCTTGATTCCGTTGTCGGTCGGCGGGTTGTGGCTGGCGGTCAGCATCGCGCCGCGCCGCCCCTGCGAGGCGAACGCGAGCGCGGGGGTCGGGAGTTGCCCCGCCCGGCGCACGTCGGCCCCGGCGCTCTCCAGTCCGGCCTCCATCGCGGCCGCCAACGCCGGACCGGTCTCCCGGCCGTCGCGCGCGACGACGAACTCTCGGCCGTCTCGTCCGGCGGCCCGGCCGACCGACAGCGCGAGTTCCGGTGTCACCGTCTCGACTGCGCTCCCGCGGATACCCGCGGTTCCGAAGAGGTTCATGCCGGGAGTTCGGGGAGCCGGACACTTAGCTTTCCGCGGTTCGACGCGAGCGCGAACTGCCCGTCGTCCGCCGGGGCACGGCGGTCGGACTCGTTCGAGACGAGCGATGCCATGACGAAGGGACGGTATTCGACCGCCTCCGTGTTCGAGACGCCCGTGAAGCCTAAGCCGTCAGTCGTCGTATCTGCGGCTATGAAACTGAGTATCACCGAGATTGTCACCGACCCGGAGGAACTGTTCGACGCCGTCATCGCGGGCATCATCCTGATGGCGGCGGTCGTCCTCGCGTACCTGTTGCTGTTCGGCGTGTTCTAGCTACGTCTCGGCGCGCACTGTGAGGAGTCGTTCGTGTCGCGGCGGTGCGGCCAGATGGGCTGGTGGAGGGTCGTCGACGAGCGGCGGGGTCAGAGTTCGACGCCGCTCGGGATGAGACTGTGCTTGCGCAGGAGATTCCCCTCGTCGTTGTAGACGAGGAACGTGCTCTTGTCGTACTCGACGAGGTCGTCCCCGTTGATGCTGATTTCGACGTGGTAACGCCCGTCCATGTCCCCGGCCGATTTTCCGTACTCGCGGGCCGCGGTGATGAACTTGAGGACGTCGTCGGCGTCCTGATTGAGTTCGAGGACGAAGTCTCCCGTGATTCGGTTGGTGACGCTGACGACGCCGGTGGTGTCGTCCTCCTCCACCGGCCCTTGGAGTCGTAGCGCCACGTCGGTCTCCCCGGCGTCGAGCAGTTCGTCGTCTGTCCCCGTGAGGCGCTCGCGGAGCGTCGAAGATGGACCCTCGAAGTCGATGATTACCGTCGGCTTCTTGGCTTCGGCGTCCTCCTCGACCCAATCGACGTTTCGGACCTCCAGCGTGAAGTAGTCGCGCCTCATTCCGTACGCCCCACTACGGTCCGGCGCGGTATGAACGTAACGCCGCTTCCGGGAAACAATTCGGTCGCGAGAACTCGCACCTACCCGGACTCGGACTGGTCCCGCGGTAGACATCGCGGCACGGGTGAACGTCGAGTGGCGAGTCGCCCCCGGACCCAATCGGCTAACCGCTTCCGCGACGGGGTCCGGCCGTCCCGGTAGCTTTTACTCCCCGGGTTTCGGTGTCCACCGCATGGTCTGGGTTCGGTCCGAGTACGCGGGCGAGTTGGCCGTGGTGCTGGCGTGGCTGTCGGCGCTGCTGCCGTGGAACGTCACCTATTCGACGCTCTCGGGCGTCGGGAGCGTGCTGTTCGTTCGCTTCCCGTTCGTTCAGGTCCGGTACGTCTCCGGTCTCTCCATCTCGAAGGGGCTGGCGTTCTCGACGCCGCTGGGCGCGCTGGCGTATCAGGAGGGACAGACAATCGCCGTCGCCTACGCCGCGTGGGCCGTCGGCGCGGCGGTGGTCGGCGCGGCCGTCGTTCTGAGTTTCCTGCTCTACCTGTACGAGGAGCGCGTCGAGGCGACCGTCGACGCGGTGCGGGCCATGGGCGCGCTCCTCACGCTCGCGGGCGTCGTCCTCACCGCCGCGACGTGGCTCCTCTGGACTCGCGGGCTTCCGGGGCTGCCGATTCCGGTCGGGGTCGTCCTGCTCTACCTGTTCGGCGGGACGCTGCTAGTCGCCCGTCGGGAGTAACGGTTCCGTAGTCGCGTTCTCTGATTCGGTTGTTCGGTCCCCGCCGACTCGTGATAGCGCCGTAGAACGACGGTAGCGAGAAGCCGAGTCCGCGTCGCCTGTCCGGTGATTTAAGTACCACCGCTGTGATGTGGCGCGTAAACTGTCACGGGCGGTCTCTGCGACCCGACCGCCCGCGACTCCCGACACACCATGTCAGAGTCACCTTTGTCCGAGTGGACCGACGACGTGCGGATTCGAATCCGGGAGTTCCAGCGCACCCTCCAGCGGACCGCGGAGGTGCTTCGCGGGTCGTCCATCTCGCCGACGAGTACGCCCCCGGCGAACACGGACCGCTGGTCTCGTTCTCGGGACTCGACGGCTACGAGGAGATAGACCGCTACTGGGTCGATGCCCCGTTCGCCTTCGTCTCCATCAACTACGACGACGTGGAGAACGAACACCGCTATCAGGTCGTCGAACCCGAACTGGACGACCTCGAAACCGAGTTGCTGGACCGCCTCTTCTCGGACATCCGCAACTCGCTCATCCACCGCCGGGAGACCCGCGAGGACGCCGACGCGGCCACCGCGGAGACCGTGCTGAAGGAGGAACTCCGGGAACTCCTCTCGATGTACGGCGTCGAGGTGGGCGTCGCCAGCTTCTACCGCCTGTTCTACTACCTCTTCCGGACGTTCCGCGGGTTCGGCAAACTGAGTCCCTTGATGGCCGACCCCCACATCGAGGACGTCTCGTGCGACGGCTACGACCTCCCGCTGTTCGTCTACCACGACGAGTACACCGACATCGAGACCAGCGTGGTGTACGACCGTGAGGAACTCGACAACCTCGTCGTCCGCCTCGCCCAGCAGTCCGGTCGCCACGTCAGCATCGGCGACCCGGTGGTCGAGACCACCCTGCCCGACGGGTCGCGCGCCGAACTCGCGCTGGGCGAGGAGGTCACGCCCCGCGGGTCGGCGTTCACTATCCGGAAGTACGCCGACGAACCGTTCACGCCCATCGACCTCGTGGAGTACGGCACGTTTAGTCTGGACCAGATGGCGTACCTCTGGCTCGCCATCGAGTCGAACAAGTCGCTCATCTTCGCGGGCGGAACCGCCTCGGGGAAGACCACCTCGATGAACGCCATCTCGATGTTCATCCCGCCGCGCTCCAAGGTGCTGACCATCGAGGACACTCGCGAGTTGGCGCTCTACCACGACAACTGGCTCTCGTCGGTCACGCGCGAGCGCCGGGGCGAGAGCGCGGACATCACGATGTACGACCTCCTGCGCTCGGCCCTGCGCCACCGCCCCGAGTACATCGTGGTGGGCGAGGTCCGCGGCGAGGAGGCGATGACGCTGTTTCAGGCGATGAACACGGGCCACACGACCTACTCCACGATGCACGCCGACTCGGTCCAGACCGTCATCAACCGTCTGGAGAACGACCCCATCAACGTCCCGCGGGCGATGATTCAGAGCCTCGACATCCTCTCGGTCCAGACCCTGACCTACGTCAGCGACGAGCGCGTCCGCCGTAACCGGGTCATCGCCGAAATCGACGGCATCGACCAGCGGACCGGGGACCTCGACTACTCGACGGCCTTCTCGTGGGACGCCAACGAAGACGCTTTCCGGCGCAACGACAGCAACGTGCTGGACGAGATTCAGAACGAGAAGGGGTGGTCGCGGAGCGAACTCCTCGAAGAACTCCGCGACCGGAAGCGCGTCCTCCAGTACCTCCGCGAGCGAGGGGTCTCGGACTACCGGCGGTTCACCGCGATGATAAACGAGTACTACGCTCACCCGGACCGCGTGCTGGACACCATCGAACTCGACGCCGAGGTTTCGACCGGGTTCGACTGATGTGGGGGTTCTTGCCGCTCGCGCTGGTCGTCGTCCTCGCCGCCCCGGTGGCGGTGGTCTCCGTCTCGCGCCGGGCCGACCACTTCGTCACGCGGGTCGCGCTGACGGCGTTCGGCGAGTGGGTCACCGACTACGGCAGGCGACAGTCAGAGCGCCGGAGCCTCCTGCAGGCGGTCCACGTCGGCGAGACCTACCAGATGTACGCCGCGAAGACCCTGCTGTACGCCGGGGTCGCCGCGGTCGTCGGAAGCGTGCTGGGCGTCTATCTCGTCGCGGCCGCGTTGGCGCTGCTGCGCGTCTCGCCGGAGGCGATGCGGGCGACGCTCCCGACCGGACTCCACTTCCTCGCTGGCCTGCTGGTGTTCCCCGACCTGTCGCTCGGACAGTTGTTCGCCCTCCTGCTCGCCAGCAGCGCGACGCTCGGCGTGGCGTCCGGCGGCCTGACCTACTGGCTCCGGTGGGAGAACCTCTCGTACTGGGCGAACGCCCGCGAACGCAAGATAGACGAGAGCATCGCTCGGAACGTGGCGTTCGTCTACGCGCTGTCGCGCAGCGGGATGGCGTTCCCCGAAATCCTCCGGACGCTGGCCCGAAATCAGTCGGTCTACGGCGAGGCCGCCGAGGAGGTCGGGGTCGCGGTCAAGGCGATGGACTACGCCGGACTGGATATGCTGTCGGCCATCGAACGACTCGCCGACCAGACGCCGAGCGACAAGTTCGGCGAGTTCGCCGACAACCTCGCCAGCGTCCTCCAGAGCGGACAGAGCATCTCGGCGTATCTGGACGGCCAGTACGAGCGCTATCAGGAGGACGCCGAGGCCCAGCAGGAGGCGTTCCTCGAACTGCTCGCCACCCTCGCGGAGGGGTACGTCTCGGTGTTCGTGGTCGCGCCCCTGCTGTTCATCACCGTTCTCGTCATCATGGGGTTGATGGCGCTCGGCGACACCCTCCCGCTGCTCCGGGCGCTGACCTACCTCGCCGTCCCGCTGGCGAACGTCGGATTCGTGGTCTACCTCGACAGCGTGACCGAGTCGCTCCGGGCGACGCGCGAGGACCGCGACGTGGACCTCGCGGCCGCGGCGCTGGCGAGCGTCAGGCGCACGGACGCGCCCACCGCCGAACGGACGGGCGTCCAGCGCCCGGACGACGCGGTCCCCGCACCCGAGACCGTCCGGGGCGACGGCGGGCGTCCCGCGGGTGACCCCGCCACGAACTTCGAGCGCCTCCGTGCCTTCGAGAACGTCCGGTGGATGCGCGAGGCGCTGGCCGACCCGGTGGGGACGCTCCGGGACGACCCGGTCGCGGTGCTCTACGCGACGGTCCCGCTCGGACTGCTCTCGGTTCTCGTCCGGGCGTGGCCCCACTTCAGCGACGGGACGCTCACGCTCCAAGTCGCCGACGACTTCGTGGTGCAGGCCGCGCTGTTCGTCGTCGGCACGTTCGCCGTCGTACAGGAACTCCACCGGCGACGAATCGCGGCCATCGAGGCGGCCGTCCCCGACTTCCTCGACCGACTCGCCAGCGTCAACGAGGCGGGCATGTCGGTGGTCGAGAGCTTCGAGCGCGTCTCCGGGAGCAACCTCGGCGCGTTGAACGCCGAGGTCCGGCGACTATGGACCGACATCGAGTGGGGCGTGGACGCCGAGACCGCCCTCTACAGGTTCGAGGACCGCCTCGACACGCCCACGATAACCCGGACCGTGACGCTCATCGCTAACGCGATGCACGCCAGCGGCGACATCGCGCGGGTCCTCCGCATCGCGGCCGACGACGCGCAGGACACTCGCCGCCTCAAGCAGAAGCGCCGACAGGAGATGCTGACCTACGTCGTCATCATCTACCTCTCGTTCGCGGTGTTCCTCGTCATCGTCGCCGCGCTGAACAGCATCCTGATTCCGAATCTGCCGACGGAGGCGGCCTCGGCGGGCGCGAGCGCGGGGAGTCCGGTCGGGGGCGGCGGTCCCCTCTCGGACATCTCGAACGTCGATACCGAGGCGTACACGCTGCTGTTCTTCCACGCCTCGCTGGTGCAGGCGGTCTGCTCGGGGCTGGTCGCCGGACAGATGGGCGAGGGGAGCGTCCGGAACGGCGCGAAGCACGCGACGATTCTGCTCGGGGTCGCCTACGTCGTATTCCTGTTCCTCTGAGCGTCGGCGTTCTCCCGTCTGGCCGCCCGACACGGACAGGTCCACTGTCGCGGGGGAACCCGGAGGCGTTTTCACGTCCCACGGTCCAATCGGACACGTATGGACGAGGCGGACCGAGACCTCCGGGATGACGGGCGCGCCGCGGTGCGAGCGACGTACGACTACATCGCCGACCACTTCGCCGAGACCCGCGAGTACGCGTGGCCGGAGGTCGAGGAGTTCGTCTCGGAGTCGCCGGACGCGTCGGTGGCGCTGGACCTCGGCTGTGGCAACGGCCGCCACGCCGAACTCCTCGCGGAGCGCGCCGACCGCGTGGTCGCCGCGGACCTCAGTCGCGGGCTGCTCGAAACCGCCCGCGAGCGCGCCGCCGACCGGGGGTTCGACGCCGACCTCGTGCAGGCCGACGCGGCGCGCCTGCCCCTTCGGGACGCGACGGTGGGAGTGGCGGTGTACGTCGCCACGCTCCACCACCTACCGAGTCGGACCGCCCGCGTCGGGAGTCTGGACGAACTGGCGCGCGTCCTCTCGCCGGGTGGCCGCGCGCTCGTCAGCGCGTGGAGCACCGAACACGACCGCTTCGACCGGGAGGAGAGCGAGGCGCGCGCCTCGGACAGTCGAGCGGGTGACGGCCGCGAAACGGGGTTCGACACCGCGGTCGATTGGACGCTCCCCGGCGGCGAGACGGTCGAACGGTTCTACCACATCTACTCGCCCGCGGAGTTCGAGGCCGACGTGGCCGCGAGCGGACTGGAACTCGCGGAGTTCGAGGTGTCGAGCGGGAACTGTTACGGCGTGGTCCGCGCGGCGAAACAGTAAGGCCCTTAATGCCGGGCGGCAAAGTGGGAAATGTAGACGCAAGCGCCGATGGTCTAGTGGTAGGACCTGAGCCTTCCAAGCTCATGGCCCGGGTTCAAATCCCGGTCGGCGCACTTCTGCGGTGAGCAATACGGTGAGCAGTCCGTCTGCTCGCCACCCCGCGAACCGGAACATCGCTCTGGGGGATTCGAACCCTGCAAGTCGCAGGCCACACAGGGAGCGTCGCGACAGAGTCGGACTGTCTCGCTCCGGTTCAAATCTCGGTCACGATTCGTGAGCGACCCCTGCGGTCGGGGAATCCTCGACGGCGTGGACCGGACTATCCTCTACGAACACAGGTGCCGGAACTGCGAGGAGGCGTAGTCGGTCTCCCGGCGACCGTCTCCGCTTGTGGCGTCCCGCCACAACCCTTAATCTCGGACCTGTCGTGGCTCCATCCCAGCGATGCCCGACAATCCAGCCAAGCAGACGAGCGAAGAGGTGGACCAGACCCAACTCGACCTCGCACAGCAGGCGGGCGACGCCTATCAGGAAGCGCTCGACTACATGGCGAACGAGGTGGCTCACACCGGGGGCAAGACCGAAGTCGGCGACTACGTGGTCGGATTCGCACAGGAGAAGGCCGAGGGGATGTACGTCCTGAAGGACGAGGGACGGTCCGAGTGGATGGAACCGGACGACGAGAACTGTCACCTCGAAGTCGCGGTCGCCGACGCCGAGGACGGCCGGTTCGTCCCGGGGTGTACCGTCGTCGCGACGCTGACCACCGAGGACGGTGAGCAAGTCGGTCCGACGACGGTACCGCTAGTCTGGCACCCCGGTCTCTACCACTACGGCAAGAACCTGACGGTGCCCGAGGGCGGAACGTACACCATCGACGTGCGCGTCGAACCGCCGACGTTCAAGCGCCACGACGAGAAGAACGGCGACCGATACGGCGAGACGGTCGAAGCCGTGTTCGAGAACGTCGATATCGAGACGGGACAGGGATAATCGGGTGCAGTAGCGCGATTTCTGCGAGAAGACGTATCGAACCGCGACGTTCCGGAGGGTTCTCTCCGGACGCAAAGTGTGAATATCTAACAGGTTGGGCCGTGTTGTTTTTCTACCGGAACGGAGTATCTAATGACGAATACGTATCCCCGCCGACTGCGTACACTCACGCTACGACAGATACCTGCTCAGTGATGAACGTATTTCGCACTCCGACGCAACGATGAGCGGCCGGGTACGCGTCCTCTACGTCACCCCGCGTCGAGTGGTCGGGAGACTCCTCGAATCGCTCTTCGCGGCCGAACGTCCCGATGTGTCGTTCTCGTTCGTCACCGGCGTCGATGCTGCGCGCACCGCGGTCCGCGCCGAGCGAATCGACCGCGTCGTCCTCGACCCGGCGGTCGGTGGTCCGGAGTCCGCGAGCGAACTCCGGCGCGAGAACTCCGACGTGAGAGTCACCACTATTGCGAATACCGGCGTCGGGAGACCACCCGACGGAACCGGCGGTCAGTTGCCGAGAGGGGAACCCGACCCCGTCCGCGCGCTCTCGCGACGAATCGAGGACGCCGCCGCGCCTGGGGCAGTCACCGACGGCGGCGTCGAGACCGACCACTTCTATGCGCTCGCCGAGGAACTCTCGGACGGCGTCATCGTCATCGACACCGACAGCGTCGTCCAGTTCGCCAACCCTGCCGTCGAGGAGATATTCGGCTACTCGCCCGACGAACTCGTCGGGGAGTCGTTGACGAAACTCATGTCCGATGACCTCGCCGAGCGACACCGCGAGGGAATCGAGAGCTACCTCCGAGACGGGGAGCGTCACGTCGATTGGAACTACCTCGAACTCACCGGCCGACACCGCGACGGGAGCGACGTGGTGCTCAGCGTCTCCTTCAGCGAGCACGCCGTGGACGACGAGGTGCTGTTCACCGGCGTCGTCCGAGACATCTCCGACCGCAAGCGTCGGGAGTCCGAACTCCACGACCGGATTCGCCAACAGCGAGCGCTCTCGACGTTCTCCCGGCACGCGCTCGGCGACGAACCGCTCGACGACCTGATGGACGAGGCGGTCGAACTCGTCGCCGAGGCGCTCGGACAGGAGTACGCCGGAGTGCTGGAGTATCGCCCCGACTCGGACGACCTGCTGACCCGAGCGGTCGCGGGGTGGCCCGACGACATCGTAGACTCGGCCGCGATAGGGACCGAGCGCGACTCGCAGGCCGGGTACACCCTCTTGACTGAGGACCCCGTCGTGACCGAGGACCTGACGACGGAGGAGCGATTCTCCCGCGACGAACTCCTCGAATCGGCCGACGCGACCGGCGGTATCTCCGCGTTGATAGGCTCTCCCGACGACCCGTGGGGCGTCCTCGGGAGTCACGACCCCGAACCGCAGTCCTACGCCGACCACGACGTGCAGTTCGTCCAGAGCATGGCCCACATCCTCGCCACCGTCATCCAGCGCCGCGAGCGCGAGCGGCGACTCGAACGCTCCGAGGCGATGCTCGACGCGGTCGGCGACGGGGTGTACGCCCTCGACGCCGACTCCCAGTTCGTCGCGGTCAACGACGCCTACGTCGAACTGACGGGGTACGACCGCGAGGAACTGCTGGGCGAACACGCCTCGAAGGTGACGGGCCCGTCGCTCTACGAGGACTCCAAGCAGATACAGGCCGCCCTCGAAGGCGGCGAGGACGTGGTGACGACGGAGGTGACGTTGCCCACCGCCGACGGCGAGTCGATACCCGTCGAAGTCCGCATCACGCCGCTCGCGCTCGGCGACGAGACCGGTCGGGTCGGCGTCGTCCGCGACGTCTCCGAGCGGAAACACCGCGAGGAGAAACTCACCTCGCTCAACGAGATGTTCCGGTCGCTGGCGGACGCCGAGACCCGGACCGAAATCTGCCAGTGCGGGGTTGACACCGCGGTCGAAGTTCTCGGCTTCCCGAACGCGGCCGTGGCGCTCTACGACGACGACGCGAACTCGCTCGTTCCGACTGTTCGGCGGTGGGACGGGGAGGACATCGACGACGCGCTCCTCGGGAGTCGCGCGGAGGGCGTGGCGTGGCAGACGTTCGTCGAGAGCGAGACCAAGCAGTACGACGAACTCCGTTCCGAACTCGACGCCGACGCCGAACTGCAGAGCGCGCTTACGGTTCCGCTCGGAAAGTACGGCGTGTTCATCGCGGCGTCCCCGGACCGAAACGCGTTCGACGCGACCGACCGGTCGCTCGCCGACATGCTGAGTTCGAACCTGCGGTCGGCGTTCGACCGGTCCGAGCGCGAGGAGACGCTTCGGGAGCAACGCAACGACCTGCAGGCGAAGAATCGGGAACTCGAACGGGTCAACCGCCTCAACAGCGTGATTCGGGAGATAACCAAGGCGCTGACGCAGGCGTCGTCGAAGGAGGACGTGATGCAGGCGGTGTGCAGTCGGTTGACGGAGTCGGGACCGTACCGGTTCGCGTGGTTCGGCACGCACGACACGGCGACCGACGAGGTCCGGCCCGAGGCGTGGGCCGGGGTGGAGGAGGGGTATCTGGACACCATCGACGTGAACGCCGACAGCGACGAACCGGAGGGTCGCGGCCCGTCCGGTCGGGCGATTCGCACGAGGGAGATACAGGTCCAGAACGACCTGCTCGGCGACCCGCCGTTCGACCCGTGGCGCGAGCAGGCGCTGAAGCGGGGGTATCGGTCCAGCGCGTCGGTTCCGGTCGTCTACGGCGGGACACTTCGGGGCGTCCTCAACCTCTACGCGGGCGAACCCGGTATCTTCGACGAGTTGGAGCGGGCGGTGCTGTCCGAACTCGGCGAGACCATCGGCTACGCGCTGAACGCGCTCGAACAGAAGCAGGCGCTCGTCAGCGAGCGGTCGGTGGAACTCGACTTCCGGATTCGGGGGACCGGGAACCCGATTCTGGAGTTCGTGGACCAGACCGACGCCGAGTTCGAGTTCGAGAACGCGGTCCAGCGCAGCGACGGCCGACTCCACGTCTTCTTCACCATCCGCGACCGGTCGCCGGAGGAGACGCTGGAGTTCCTGCGGAACATCCCGTGGATAGAGTCCGTCCGACTCGTGACCGAGCGCGACGACGAGTACCTCTACGAGTGCGCGCTGTCCGACCGGTCGTTCCTCCGGTCGCTGATGGACCGGGGGGCGATGCCGAAGACGATAACCGCGACAGAGGGCGAAGGCCGGTTCGTGATTCGCCTCCCGCAGAGCGCGGACGTGCGGACGTTCGTGGACCTGTTCGAGGACTACTACGACGACGTGGACTTGGTCGCTCGACGGGAACACGACGAACCGGTGATGACCCGGCAGGACTTCGAGTCCGAACTCGACGAACGACTCACCGAACGACAGGCAGAAGTGCTCCGGACCGCGTTCTTCAGCGGGTTCTTCGAGTGGCCCCGCGAGAGCACGGCCGAGGAGATAGCCGAGGCGCTCGGGGTGTCCCAACCGACCGTGAGCAGGCACATTCGGGGTGCCGAGCGCACGCTGTTCGGTCTCCTGTTCGAGGAGTAGCCAGTCGGCGATTCCTCCGCCCGATTTAGATGTATACCCCCCGGAACGAGAGACCGATTATACATCTATCGCTAACTGGTATCCCCGACGCACCCCACTGAACGAGTATAGAATGAGTCAGAGTGTAAGTGGGGATACCCTCGAGAAGTGTTCGACCAGCCACCGCGTCATCACCGCCGTCGCCGAAGAGACCGGCAACGACCCGACCGAGGTGGGACCGCTGTACCACGTCATCGACCCGGACGCACTCGACCGCCTGTTCACCGCGACCGGTGCCGGCGGACGAAATCGGGGTCACGTGGAGTTCACCTTCGCGGGGTGCGACGTGGTCGTACACGGGAACGGCGAGGTCGAGGTTTCCGAGCGCGACGCGACGACCGAACTCGACGACGGGAGCGAGGACGTTCACCGTCTCGGAACCGATTTCGAAGATAGCTCCTGAGTCACTCCCGACGATGACGGACGAGCGACACCGAAGACAGAGGGCCGATGCAACGTAGTTGTGATTCGTCTCGAACCACGACCGACGAGCGACCGAGTGACGCCGACGCTATGAGCGACGAGTGTGCCCGATGCGGTGCCGTCGTCCCCTCCGGGGAGTGGCATCCGGTCAAGACCGTCCGCGACGACGAGGGGCGGGTCGTGATTCACGACTTCTGTTGCGAGGCGTGTCGTTCGGCGTGGCTCGCCGAGCGGAACGCCGACGACTGACGGGACGGACGACGAATCGTTCTCCGTGACCGAGACCGATTCTCGTGATGCTAACTATTCGTCGTATTGGTGACCGTTCTTCGTGAATCAGGGTCTCCAGAACGCTGTCGGCTGCTTTTCGCAGTGCGTGACGGTACTCCTCGTTGACCCGGGCCGCCAGTCCGTCGAGAGTCGGTCGCCCGCAGTGATTCGATGCAGCGGTCGCCTCAGAGGTCCGACTGGTTGACGCGATATATCTTCACGTCGCCTTCGTCGAACGCGGGTTCGATACCCGGATACTGCCCGAACTGGAGGTTCTCGTCGGCGTACTGCTCGCGGGCGCGGGGACCGACGTAGATGTACTTCACGTCGTGTTTCCGGAGCAGTTCGGCCCGGTCGGCCCACGTTCCGGTGTAGATGAGGTCCACCGTCTCGGCGCGGAACTTCGCAGTGTCGTGGCCGCGGTAGATACCCTCGTGGTAGACCCACCCGATGACCGTCGGCAGGCCGGTCAGCGACGAGGCGGGACTGCTCCACGCGTACACCTCGCGACCGGGCGGCGAGACGATGTGCGGTTGACCCTCCTTGTCGTCGAGCCACGCGATAGCGGCGGCCTCACCGGGGTGGTGGTCCTCGACGTACGCCTTCCCGGCCAGCGTAGGGTCGTCGGTCCGGTGCTGGTCGGCGGTGAAGTGACCGCCCAGCGCGAATCCGCCGTAGAGCGCGGTCGAAGCCACGAGGACCGCCGCCAGCGCGCCCATGACCTGCGAGCGCTCGATGCCGACGCCGGGGAGCGTCCAGTCGGTCGGTCCCGTCGACGCGACGAGCGCCGCCAGCGCGGTCCCCGCGGCGGTCGCCCAGAGGACCCACACCTGCATGTACACCTTGAAGACCGTGTTGAACCGACCGCCAGCGGCGCTGTCTTTCACGTAGACGAACTCGACCAGCGTGACGAGTCCGGCCCCCGCCACCAGCAGGACCGTCTCGTAGCCGACACCGCCCTCGGCCTCGGCGACGTCGCCGATTGTCCGGAGCAGTACCCATCCGACAACCAGCAGGGGGACGACCAGTACCAGCACCGCGTAGTTCATCGCCCACGCGGCCGCGGCCAGCGCCGCGGCCAACAGTCCGAACCGAACGCCGTCCACGTCGAACGCCGCGCGCGCTCTGGGCCAGAGGTAGGCCGCGAACACGACGAGGAACGCCCCGTGGACGAGCAGGAGACCGACCGCACTGGCGGGGTCCGGGAGGAAGGCGATACTCCGGTTACCGGTCGAGCGCAGGAGGATGCCGAAGACGAACGGTGCGACCCACGCGACCGCCACGACGGCGACGACGGCGGTGGCGGCGAACGAACCGGCGATTCGGCGGGTCTCGGTGAGCACTCGAACCGTCGCCCCGGACGCGGTACCGCCGCCGTCGGCGACCGGCTCGGCCGCGTCGTCGGTCGCGACGCCGGGGAACAGCGTCACGGGGTCGGCGGGCGAGAACACGAGCGCGAGCCACACCACGCCGAGTCCGGTCGGAAAGCTCCAGACGTTGACGAGTCCGAGCAGGCCGACCGTGACCGGGAGGACGCCGAACGCGAGGGCGCGTCGTCGCCGGAGCGCGCCGGGACCGGACTGGTAGTAGGCGAATCCGAGCGCGGCGACCAACAGCAGGAACGGCGTGCTGACCATGTGAGCGTGGAGGTCGCCGTTGACGAACGAGAACAGCGGAAACTCGTTGATTGTTCCCGGTATCACCCGGCTCGGTCCCCAGTAGCCGAACGAGTCCAGCCCTTCGGTCACGAGTTCGCCCGAGGTCGATTCCGCGATGGGTCGGGCAACCCAGTCGGCGACCCCCTGTGCTATCGAGTCAGGGAGGAGCCAGACGAGACCCGTCACCGCCGTGACGAGGTTGGCCGCGAACCCGACGAAGAACGCCCCGAACGCGCCCGCGGTCCGGCGCGGGACGCCGCGAGCGTCGGCCATCGCTCCGGCGAGTCCGTAGGCCGCGGTGACGAGCGTGGCGTAGAACCCCGACAGCGCGAGGTTGTAGGCGAACTCGCCCTCGGTACCCGTGAGTTGCGCGAGGACGGCCGTCGCGAGGTGGCCGCCGTAGTAATAGAGGACGTGTTCGCCAGCCCACCACATGTCCTCGGGCGGCAGCGCGTCGGCCCGTAACAGCGACTTGAGGATGCCGAAGTCGAGGAACTTCTCGCCGCCGCCGGGATGTATCGACGGGTCCACGGCCCGGACGGCGACGAGGAGTGCGAACGCAATACCGAATACTATCATCGTTTCCGCGTACGCGCGCGGACGGATTCCGGTTCCGCGGTGAGCGTCGCGGTCGGGCCGTAGCGACCGGTCGCTCCAGAGAAGCAACCCCGAAATCCCGGCGACGACTGCGACCGCGAGGAACGCGGTCCACCGGCCGAACGCGACGTGCCCCACCCAGTAGGCGACGGTGGTCGTGACGACCAGCGCGACCGGGAGGGCGAAGGCCGCGCCCCGGTCGGGGAACCTCGGGAACAGTCGGGCGGCGAGCGGCAGCGTGACGAACGCGAGCGCCTGAAAGACGGCGAACCACAGCAGGACGAGCGCGTACTCCATTCGGTTTGTAGGCGTGCGACCGAGCGATAAACCTCTTGGGGTTCGTACCAACCCCGATTCGGTAAGTCAGCGGGGTAAGGAGGGCGTACACTGCCGACTGTGGAAGAGCCACCCCGAGCGTTCCACGCGGTGCCACCGCTCCGGCACGACGAAGAGATGCCGACGCGACGCCGCATCCTTCCCCCGAAGTTACGCCCCCGAAAACACCGTCCACAACGAACCTCGGCATCGGCATAAATTCACATACGGCGCAGGAATCACAATTCTTATCCGTGGGACGGCTCTACGAGATAGTAGCGGGATGGGATAGCCAGGAGATTCCGGCGGGCTCATAACCCGCAGATCGGTAGTTCAAATCTACCTCCCGCTATGTTTCGCCGAACGTAATTCTACGGTCCATTTCTCACTCGGTCGAGTCGTAAATCCGCCAAACCGGCACCGAGTAGATTCGAACGATACACGCGCAGCACAGCGAGTATCTTCTGCGTAGTTCGAATCCACTTCGTGAAAGCGTAACCGACGAAAGGCTCCGTTTCCGATTCCGGTTTGTGCCCGAGAGTACTGCAGATTATATATTCTACCTCCGGTTGCATAGCCAACAGTATATTTAATTCACCGGTGGTATGGTTATGAAATTTCGATGGTGCGTCGAACCGGACCTGACGGTGCGGAAAACGGGGAATCGTCGCCCGTGGACTCCGATTCGCAGCAGGGACTCTTACAATTACTTTTGTTCAATCTCGTCCGAGCAGCCGTTGCGCACTCGCGCGCCGCGTCCGGTGCGGCCACGCATTTATAGAACGTCGCGAGCTACTAGGGTACGATGACGTCCGTACTGTTCGTAGTGAGCGAGGAAGGGTACTGGGGCGAAGAGTGCGTGGACCCGCTAGAGACGCTCTCGGAAACGGAAGCTAGCGTGGACGTGGCGACCCCGAGCGGGGGTAAACCCGTCGTGGACGACCGGTCCATCGACCCAGAGAACGTGGGCGAGGAGACTGCCGAGTGGGTCAAAGATGTCCACGCCAACGACCAGCGACTACAGAACCCGATGCCGATAGCCAACGCCGACGCGGACCAGTACGACGCCGTGGTGTTCCCGGGCGGACACGGCACCGAGTGGGACGTGAATCAGGACAAACACGCTCGTCAACTGCTCCGCGAGACCGTCGAGGGCGACGGCGGGAAGGCGTTGGTCCTGTGTCACGCGGTGGGGCTGCTCGCGTTCACCCGTGACAGTGACGGTGACTTTCTGGTAGACGGGAGAGACGTGACCGGCTTCCCCAACGAGTGGGAGGAGGGAATCGTGGACGACCACGACCGGATGCCAGACGGCCGAAAGCTCCCGTATTGGGTCGAAGACGAGGTGAAAGCCGCGGGCGGGAACTGGGACGCCGAACTCGACGCCGACGAGAGCGTCACCGTGGACGGAGACCTGCTCACCGCAAGAGGGCCAGAATCGTCACACGCAGGCGCGACGGCGCTCGTCGAAGCGCTCGGAGTCACCAGAACCGCGTAGCACCGAAAGCACACTTTTATCAGTTTCGTCTCCCCACTGATACGCTAAGAGAGATGGCGTTAGACACTCGCGGCGTGTTCGCAATCATCGCTGGTCTCCTGATGACGGCGGCGCTCCTCGCCGCACGAACCGAGAGACGGCTACTCGGTACGTGGATAATGACGCTCGGGTTCGCCGTCGCCTTGCTGTGGTCGGTGATGAGCATCTTCTGGGCGCAGTCGAACCCGAGCGCACTCACGCCGAAACTCTGGATAACGATGGCGTCGATGGCGGCGGCCTCTACCGTCTACTTCGGCTACATGGGTCTCCACGGTGAGGGGTTAGGGGAGTAGTACGACGGTTCAAGCTCCGCGTACCGATGGAATCGCCCGACTGAATCGCCCACTTCAGCCTCCGTTACTCCGTTTCCCGCTTCGTTATCGATTGTTCATACGGTAATCAGTAGATTTAAATGCATGATTGCATACCAATGTGGTATGCCACACCGGCGCAACCGATCGGATGGTGCGAACGATAGCCGACGAAAGTTCCTGAAAGCGAGTGGTGCTGGTGCCGTCGCCCTCTCTCTTGCAGGCTGTAGCGGTGGCGGTGACCAGACGACTACGGCCGACTCCACGACCGAAGAGACGACGAATTCCGAACCGAAAACGGTCACGGGGTCCTCCGAGGATATCCCGCAAGGTGGGACGCTCACCTACGGGATGTCCGCGAAACCTGACTCGTCGAACGTCCTCGTGGCGAGTTCGGTCTACTCCGGCGTCGCCCTGTTCCGCGTCTACGAGTCCGGCGTCGCCCTCGACCCCATCGCCAACGAGGTCAAACCGTGGGTCTTCAGCGACTGGACCATCGAGAAGTCCGACAAGCCGACCATCTACTTCAACATGCAGAAGGGGCTGAAGTGGAACGACGGCGAGGACTTCACCAAGGAAGACGTCCTGTTCACGTTCCGTTACTGCATGGAGAACGTGCCGGGCCAGTACGCGAGTACCATCGAACCGATGGAGAGCATCAAGGAGTCCTCGAAGAGCGACTGGGACTTCGCCCTCAAACTCAACAAGCCAATCGGCTACTGGGAGTACGACACCCTCGGGACGCTTCCCCTGCTCCCCAAGCACAAGTGGGAAGGGAAGGACTTCAAGAAGTACGACCCGATGAAGGCCAACCCGGACCACGGTCCGGTCGGTCTCGGCCCGGGTCGGCTCACGAAGTTCCAGCCCGACACCTCGATGCAGCTCGTTCTCGACAACGAGCACTACTACGACACGCTCAGTCAACTCGACTGGCGGAAGGAACACGAACAGATAATCGCTGGCGGGCCGTTCCTCGACAAGGTCAACTTCAAGATTTACGGCAGCAAGACCGCGATGACCCAAGCGTTCCTGCAGGGCGAAATCGACACCCACTACGGGAGCATGAAGACCTCGAAGCTCTCGAAGGTCAAGAACAACGACGGGATGGGTCTCGTCAAGGGTATCGGGAGTGGCTTCTCCTACTTCGGGTTCAACGGTCGCCGCAAGCCGCTCGACGACGTCGCGTTCAAGCAGACGATGTCGTTCCTGTTCGACGAGTACTTCTGGATTCAACGGCTGCTCCAGAACAACGCCATCAAAGGCGACTTCGCCCAGACGCCGGGGTATCCCGCACCGCGTCCGGACTACCAGTTCGCCAGCGAGGACGAGATGCTGACCCATCCGGCTACCAACGCCTTCGACTTCCGGTCGGCAGAGGCGGCGGTGCCCGACGTGGAGGCTATCCGCAAGTTCATCACCGACGGAAAAGTCATCGACGGCTCCTCGGGAACGTACGCCGGCAAGGACTACCCCGGCAGCCTCTCGGGCATCAAAGCCAGCCAGTCGGAAGCGAAGTACGACTACACCTTCGGGAAGGTCAAATCGTCGGTCCTCAAGGACCACCAGAGCGCCGACAAGGAGATTCGCGTGGACGGCAAGACCATCCCCGAGGTCATGGACGGCGAACCGATTACCATCTTCATCGACCCGCCGAAGAAGACGCCGAAGGAGGCGAAGGCCATCCAGCGCTGGACGGACAACCTGAAGACCGTCGGTATCCCGGTGAAGACCCAGACGCTGTCGTTCAACACCATGCTGTCGAAGGTGTACCAGCAGGAGGACTTCGACATCTACCCGATGGGCTGGGGCGGCACCGGTCCGTTCGGCAGTTCCGCCTACGCCTTCTTCCACTCGGACAACGCCGACGACCTCTCGAAGAAGGACCACAAATCGGACAAACTCAACGTCGAATCGACGCTGTACAACGCGGTCGGATACGGTCTCTCCGGCGGCAGTGCCGACAAACTGCTCTCGGACGCGCGGACCGAACTGAACCCCGACAAGCGTGACAAACTCAGCGCGAAGGCCCTAGAGCGCATCTACCTCGACATGCCGTACTTCCTCATGGACTACGAGAAGATGAAGTGGCCGGTCAACACCGAGAAGTTCGGCGGATTCATCGACGGACTCGTGGACCCGCCGTACGCGAGTTTCGGCACCGCGCTGAACAACATCCACCTGAAGGAGTAGCGACCTCGGCTCTCCCTCTCGCGGCGTTTTCGTACGGGATGCACTCCTAGTAACTCGTCGGCCTGAGAGGGGTCCGTGACGTGCTAAATCATCACATTCATAACGAACCTGCTCCATGAACAGCACGTATTTGCCGGAGTCACAATCGAAAGAAGAAACCACAACGTAATCGAAGTAAACAATGACACGAATTAGTGCAAGATACTTGGGCAAGCGATTGGTCGTGTCCTATCTGACCTTGCTTGTCATCATGTCGCTCCTCTTCGTCCTCATCAGGAGTATGCCGGGTTCGTTCATCGGTTCGATGATTACCCCGGAACTCGACCAGGACGACATCATGAGGCTGCGAGAGACTTGGGGCCTAAACGAACCGCTTTGGAGACAGTACGTCGATTTCATGATTAACTACCAGACCGGCCAGTTCGGACGGTCGCCGACGTACAAAGAGCCAGTTTGGGACATCATCATCCGACGGCTTCCGCGCACGATGATACTGTTCGGCAGCGCGTTCATCGTCCAGTTCATCGTCGGTCCGCTCGTCGGGATGTACCTCGGCTGGTGGCGTGGCACGCGGAAGGACAAGAGCATCTTCACGACGAGCCTCGCCGTCTACTCGATGCCGGCGTTCTGGATTTCGTGGTTGTTCATCTGGTTGTTCAACTACGAACTCGGCTGGTTACCGAGCACGTACATGTTCACCAAGTTCGCCAACTTCGAGTGGACGACGATGTCGATAATCGTGGACGTGCTCAAACACATCACCCTCCCGCTCGTCAGCATCGCGTTCGTCTCGTGGGTCGGTGCCATGTTGGTCATGCGACCCGCGATGAACAACGTGACCAGCGAGGATTACGTGTTCCTCGCGCAGGCGAAGGGACTCAGCGAACGGACGGTCATGATAAAGCACGCCGCGCGAAACGCGTTAATTCCGGTCGCGACACAGGCTATTGTCGGACTCGCGTTCCTGCTCGACGGCAGTGTCATCATCGAGAACGTGTTCAGTTGGCCGGGTCTCGGGCAGGTCATCGTCACGTCGGTGCTGAGCAGAGACTACCCCGTCTCGCAGGCGGCGTTCTTCATGCTCGCCGTCCTCATCGTCGTCATGCGACTCGCGACGGACATCGCGTACACGTATCTCGACCCGCGCATCAAGTTCGGGGGTGATTCCTGATGGCCGCCGAAACCGAGAGCAGTTCGCAGTTCGACTCGCTGAAGGAGCGCTGGCGACCCCGAATCGAGCGGTTCCGCCGAGGATGGGACCGGTTCACCGAGGAGAAGATGGGTGTCCTCGGTATCGTCATCATGGTCGTGTTCGTCACTTGGGCGCTGTTCCCCGACGTGTTCGCTCCCCATTCACTGGAGTGGCGAGCGTATCTAGGAACCGAACCCGGACGACTGACGGCCGAACAGGCCGAGTCGCTTCCCCACCCGCCGGCGTTCGGCGACCCGTTCTTCGCCCCGCTCGGGACGAACTACCTCGGGGAGGGTATCCTGACGCTGATAATCCACGCCGCCGACGACGCGCTGTACATCGGCTTCGCCGCGGGACTCCTGTCGAGTCTCGTCGGCGTTCCGCTCGGACTCGTCAGCGGCTTCTACGGGAACACGTGGATAGACGAGATGATTCAGCGCATCGTCGACGTGATGTACGGCCTGCCGTTCCTTCCGTTCCTCATCGTCCTCGTGGCGATTCGAGGTATCACGACGACGAACATCATCCTCGGCATCGCGGTCACCTCGTGGCTCAACAACTGCATCATCATCCGCGGGGAGACGCTCTCGCTGAAGGAACGCTCGTACGTCGAGTCTGCGAAGGTCGCGGGCGCGAGCGACACGCGAATCGTGTTCCGACACATCATGCCCAACGTCCTGCCGTTGGCGTTCGTCTTCCTCGCGCAGGACGCCGCCATCGCCATCCTGTCGCAGGCGTCGCTGGCGTACCTCGGACTGGCGGACTTCACCGCCAACTCGTGGGGCCTGATGCTCCAGAACATCAAGTCGAACGGATACGTCTTCGACGCGTGGTGGTGGCTCGTTCCGCCGGGGGCCTGCATCATGCTCGTCGCGGCCGCGTTCTACTTCGTCGGCTTCTCGATGGAGGACGTGACCAACCCGCAGGAGGACAGCTAAGATGTCACTACTCGAAGTCAACGACCTTTCGGTGCGGTACGACGCCGGAGAATCGCAGGTTCACGCCGTGGACGGCGTGAGCTTCAGCGTCGAACACGGCGAAACGTTCGGTCTCGTCGGCGAGTCGGGATGCGGAAAGACGACGCTCGGCAAATCGCTCGTCCACCTCCTCGACGCCAACGGGTACGTGGAGCGAGGCGAAGTGTGGTTCGACGGGACGCTCCCGAGGTGGGAGGACCAGAACGGCGAACCGCGTCGGGAGATAATCGATGACGACCAGTATCCCGTCCGCGAAGACGGGAAGACCGACCTCACCGAACTCGACGACCAAGACATCCGCGACGTGCGGTGGCGCGACATCGCGCTCATCCCCCAGAGCGCGATGAACGCGCTGAATCCGGTCTACAAGGTGGGTGACCAGATAATCGAGGCCATCCTCCGCCACGAACCGGACACGACGAAGGCGGAGGCCGACGAGCGCGCACGCGACCTGCTGGAACGGGTCGGTATCGAACCCAATCGGGCGGACGACTACGCCCACGAGTACTCCGGCGGGATGAAGCAGCGTGCGGTTATCGCCATGGCGATGGCATGCAACCCCGACATGCTCATCGCCGACGAACCGACCACCGCGCTCGACGTCATCATTCAGGACCGCATCCTCGAGGAGATAGAGGAGCTACAGGACGAGTTCGACGTGTCCATCCTCGTCATCAGCCACGACATCAGCGTGATGGCCGAAATTTGTGACAAACTCGGGGTGATGTACGGCGGTAAGATGATGGAGAGCGGGCCGAAAGAGGACGTGCTGGAGTCGTCCGCGAACCCGTACACGCTCGGACTGAAGAACTCGTTCCCGACGGTCAAACAGGAACAACAGCAGTTGGTCTCGATTCCGGGGTCGCCGCCGACCCTGCTCGACCCCAGTGACGGCTGTCGGTTCGCGGACCGATGTCCGTTCGTCGTAGACGAGTGCCACACGTCGCATCCGCCGATGTACGACGTGGAGGCCGCCGAGATGGGGACGCGGACCGAAGCGAGCGACCGCCACGCCCACCGTTCGGCGTGTTACCGGGTCGACGACCTCGAACAGATGCGCGAAGACGCAGCCAAGGAGGAAACATGGACCGAAACGAAGACCCACTGATAGAAGTCGAGAACGTCTCGAAGTGGTTCGACATGTCTCAGGGGGTCATGGACCGCCTGATGGGCAAAGAGCCGAACCCCGTGAAGGCAGTGGACGACGTGTCGTTCACTATCAACGAAGGCGACATTATGGGCATCGCGGGCGAGTCCGGGTGCGGGAAGACCACGCTCGGCAAACTGCTCGTGCAACTCCACGAACCCACCTCGGGAAGCATCCGGTTCGACGGCAACGACATCACCGACATGTCCAACGAGGAGGAGAAGGAGTTCCGCAAGCGGGTCCAGATGATATTTCAGGACCCCTTCGAGAGCCTCAACCCCCGGATGACGGTGTTCCAGTCGGTCGTGGAACCGCTCCGAATCAACGACATGCACGACGGGTACAACGAGCGCCGCGACCGCGTCATCGAGGTGCTGAACGAGGTGGGCCTGTCGCCCGCCGAGGCGTACCTCAACGAGTTCCCGAAGGAACTCTCCGGCGGCGAACTCCAGCGAGTCGCCATCGCGCGGGCGCTGGTGGTCAATCCGGACTTCGTCGTCTGTGACGAACCCGTCTCGATGCTCGACGTGTCCATCCGGGCGGGCGTCCTGAACCTGATGAAGGAGTTGCAGGACGAGTACGGCCTGACCTACGTCTTCATCAGCCACGACCTCTCGCTCATCCGGTACATGTGCGACCGGACTGCCATCATGTACCTGGGCGACCTCATCGAGCAGGGGCCGACCGACGACGTGGTGATGGACCCGAAACACCCCTACACAGAGGCGCTGTTCGACGCGGTGCCAGAAGTGGACCCCGAGTCCAAGCGCCACCGCGCCAACGTCACGGGCGAGGTTCCGAATCCGCGGAACCCGCCGTCGGGGTGCCGGTTCCATCCCCGTTGTTCGGAGATAATCCCGCCGGAGAACTGGACCGGCGACCAACCCGCCTTCCGCCGCGTGTTCAAGTTCAAACGACAAGTGGTCACCGAGCAACTCGACCCGGAAGATGTCGGAATCGGTCCGGGGACACCGCCGGACCGGGCCGCAGACGAGTTGCTCGAACACGGACTCGCGCTCGAACTCCCCGAGGAACACAAATCCGAGGGCGAGAGGGGAACCACTATCGAGTGGCAGCGACTCGACATCCCGCAGGACGCCGAGCAGACCTTGCGGGAGACCGCCAGACGAGTCGTGGACGGCGACTACGACGCGGCCCGGGAGATACTCGACGGCGAGTTCGAGACTATCTGTGCACGGGAGCACCCCGACCTGCGGACGGCGGGCGACCAGATAACCGCGTGCCACCTCTACGAGGGTGAGCACCAAGAGACGAGGAGAGCGCGGTCGAACGCCGACGACTGACGCACGCTCACCTTTCTCTCGTCCTGACGAATCGGTCGAAGCTATCGGACAACGTTTATGTTGTTACGGCAACCCGTCTTTGACAGTATATGACAGGCCGCATTCCCTTCAGTCCGCAGAAACCCGTCGCAGTGGGGTCGTTTCTGCTGGTGGCGCTCGTGGCGACGATGCTGTTCGTACCGACGTTCTCCGCCCACGTCGCAGTGATGAACAAGGTCAGCATCGACGCGACGGCGACCGACGTCGCCACCTCGGACGACGGGAGCCAACTCGTCGTCGAGATTCGAGTCCACAACCCGACCGGAAGCGCGTTCACCGCGTCGTACGGTCGATTGTACGGGAAGGTCGGTAACCGGACGCTGACGACCCCCGGGGTCGAACTCGACGGGGGAACCATCGGTGCGGGCGAAACCGGGACCGTTACCGCCCGTATCGACATAGAGGACGGCTCCGGCGAGGAAGCCGCGGCCGCCATCGAATCCGGACGGCTCCGCATCGTCGGCCAACTCGAAGGGACCATTCAGGACGTGGACGTCAGAATCGACGTGACGGAGGACGAAGTCGATGGCTGAGCGCACGCGTACGACGTCCGGGTTCGACCTCGACGGCGTCCGTACGAACCTCCGTCTCCTCGCGTTCACCCTGTTCATCGGGTCGGTTGCCGGGATGGGAGCGTTCATGTCGGTCAAGCACACGCTCATGCCGCTGGGAGTCTCCCAGACGTGGGCGTACGTCGTCATCGTGCTCGGCGGCGCGTACAACCATCTCCTCGCGAGAGACCTCACCGAGAGCATCACGCTGGCGTTGGGATCGTTCCTCGTCGGACTCGCCTTCCACGTTGCGATGTGGATTGCGCCACTCTGGCTGCTGCCGTATCCCCCGCTCGCGCGGGACGTCCTCCTCCCGAAGATGCTGGGTCAGGCGATAGCCGGTGCACTCTTCACGTATCTGGTGACGTTCTACGGGGCGTACTTTGCGACGGCGCTCGTCGGCGGCTATCTCGAAGGCTAACCGAGGCGTTTTTGGGCCGGCGCGCGCAACGTGAACTCGTGTCGAAGGACACCCCGAATCCCGAGAAGTCGGTGCGCGAACGGGGGACGTTCGCGAGCCACAACGACGACCCCACCCTCGCCAGTTACCTCTCGTCGCTGTTTCTGGTCCTGTCGGTCCCGGGGTTCATCGTGGCGGCCTACGCCGGACACTGGGCCGGACTCTACGGGTACGGTTCCATCGTCCCCGCGTTCGCCGGACTGCTCATCGCCTCGCTCGCCGTCGCCTTCTCCCTGATGCACTGGCTGACGGGTCGATAATCGACGACTGTGGACGCTGGTGGCCGGTCTCAGTAGGTGTTGGTCCGTAGGGTCATGTAGAACACCACGACCATCGCGGCGACGAGGAGGGAGAACTCGGTCCGCGTCGGCGACCCCGACGTTCCGTCGAAGAAGAAGGCCAAACTGGCGAGCCCGAGTCCGACCGCCAGCGCGAAGAGGAGGATAGTCCTGTTACCCTCGTCGGTCAACCAGACGAATATCGTCTCCTTCGGGTCGTCCATATCGACTGCTCAGTACCAGACGTCTTTGTAGTCGCAGTTGACGGGTTCGTTCGTGACGTTCTGTGCGAGCGCCATCGACGTGAGCGCGACGGTCGAGTCGGCGGTGAACGCCTCCTCCTCGTCGCGCCACTCGCAGACGCCGACGCCGACTTCGAGTTCCCAGTCTCGAATCGTCAGGAGCCACTCGTCCGGGAGTTCCTCCGCGTCGTCTCGGACCTCCACGCGGAAGAGGTACTTGTACGTCGTCTCGTAACGGTCGCTGATGTCCTCGCCAGCCATGTACTCGGGAAACGGCGGCGTGCCGAACAACTGGACGAGTCGATAGAGCGCCGTGCCGACGTCACCTTCGGCGACCTCGCCGGGTTCGTCGGTCAGCGGTGCCCGAACGTCGAGGTCGTCGCGGTCGTTTATCACGTCTTCGACGAGGACTTGGCCGTCCTCGCGGCGGCGACGAATCTCGTCCTGCGGAATCGGTTCGAGCACCAGATTCTGTAACTGTTCGAGGTCGGGCGCGTCGGGGTGAGTGCGAACGTCTATCGGCATGTTAGTAAGCGAAATAGTTGAAGCCGCGCCATCCGAGATAGCCCGCCACGAACGCGCCGATGCCGACGGCGGTCACGCCGATAGCCTCGACGCTGCTGACGGCCCCCTGCTGAATGGGGTCGAGACCGAGGTACAGCGTGATGCCCACCATGGTGAGGATGTATCCGACGACGATGCCGAGCAGCATGACTGCTAACGACGCAAAACCCGCCGGACCGCGGAGGGGTTTGGGTACTTGTTCGCGTATCGCCATGGTTTGTGGTATTATTCGCCAAGGTTAAAAGTTCCGCACTTTCAACGTGACGCGGTTCGCCGACGTCTGCCGGTTCCCCGCGACCCGCCCGACTCAGTTGCGGACGTCGTCCGAGGGTTCGTCGCTCTTCCGCGCGTCCGACTCGACGTGTTCGAGACCGTCACCGCCCAGCGGCGACATCTCGGGGTCGAACTCCCCGGTCCGGTCCGGGTCGGTCGATTCGTCGGGCGTCCCGCCGGACCGGTCGGGTTCGTCGGACGGCATGGCGACGTACTCCTCGGTCGGGGTCCGGAAGCGGTAGCCGAGGACGATGAAGAGTCCGCCGAGGACGACCCGAAGGACGACCCACGGCGAAGTGACTGCGTACTCTCCGGTCACCACCCCGCCGTGGAGGGCCTCTCCCACGAGGAGCGCCCCGACCACGAGCAGGAACGTACTCAGCATCGCCAAGAACCGTACTGAAAGCACGCACGGTGGTTGCTAGTGGCACGATTTACGCCTTCCGATTTCACGTCGAAGCGATGATACGCCGAGTCGGGGACGCGACTGACGGCCGAATTCGGTTGGTCGCCACTTTTCGACGTATTGTCACGATAACAAATCATATCCCCCGACTATAACGCCACCTGTCAAAATTATTTGTACTCTGGGCGTGCCGCGGTCGTGTCAGGAAATCCGGCACGAACCCCGGGGCAGGGTGTCAATTCGCCGTCCTGTCGGCCACAATTTTCATTATGCCTCCATTGACCATGTAAAGTAAAGTATGAGGACGTATCTCTTCTCTGTTACGAGGTTTTTTGCGTCATTAGGCGAGGGGAATAGCCAATGAGCGACGAACGAGACGCTGGGGACGACGCCCCAGACGAAAAACGACGGCAGGCCGAGGAGAGTTCGTCCGGCGGTCACGACGCCGACGCGCCGACACGAGACGGGTCGAACGCGCGGCCGACGGACGACGTCTCGGAGGCGGCCGAGGCGGGAGAATCCGACACCCGGAACTCCGATACGGAAGCGACCGATTCGGAGGGCGCGGCGGATGACGTGGGGTCGGGCGCCGCCGCCGACCAGACGGTAACCGGTGACGGAGACGACGCGGAGTCCGGAAGTGACGTCGAGTCAGGAAACGAAGCCGACGCCGAATCCGACGAGGACACCGAACCGGTGGACTTCGGGGACGAATCGACGGACAGTATCGAAGGTGAATCCGAAGACGACACCGAGGACGAATCGGTGGACGACACCGAGAACGAAACGCTAGACAGCGCCGAGAGCGAACTGGTGGACGATACAGAGGGCGAATCCGACGCCGACGCGGACTCGTCGGAAGACGGGCCGGACGCACTCGACATCAGCGACGAGGAGTTAGCCAGCGCGGACGTCACGGTCGGCGAGTATGACTGGGAGGCGTTCAAGGAGGAGTACTTCTACGAGGACGGGAGTCCCCCGACCAACTGGCGCGGGAAGCCGCGCCCCTTCGACGCCGCGGAGTATCTCGGCTACGAGGCCGACGAGACCGACTCGCGCGTCGAAGACGCCGCCGGGACCGCCGCGGGTCTCAGCGCCTACTTCGAGGACTTCCTCGACCCGGACGAGACGCCGGTCGCGCTCGGCGAGTACCTCTGGGAACACTTCCGGTACGAGTACTACTACGACGACGCCGAGAACGGGATGGCGCTCCCCCGGGACGAGTCGGGCGAGGTCGTCCCCTTCGACCGGGGCGAGTGGCTCGGTCACGACGACTTCCCGGCCAGCGTCTTCGAGGGCGGTCTCGCCGTCACCGACCTGAGCGCGAGTTTCGAGGAGTGGCTCGACCCGGCGACCACGCCCGTCACGAAGGGCGAGTACTACTGGGAGCACTTCAAGTACGAGTACTACTACGAGGACACCAGCGTCACCGCCCCCGAGCGCCCGCGAGACGAGGAGGGCGACATCGACCGCTTCGAGAAGGAGGAGTGGCTGGGCTTCCCCGAAGAGGACCTCGAAGAACTCCTCGCCGAGGGCGCACACGACGCCCGGAAACTCCGGAAAATCGAGGACGAGCGCACCCTCGACGTGCCCGAGGAACTCGACGAGGACGCCTTCTTCTCGACGGTTGAGGGCCACACCACGCTGGTGAACCGCTACGATTTGGAAAAGGAGGTCGCGCTCCCGAAGAAACAGCACTTCAGGGAGGTGGACCGCTACTGGGTCAACAAACCCTACTCGTTCGTCGTCATCTTCCACTCCGAGAAGGAGAACGAGACCAAGTACTACATGGTGGAGCCGTACTGCACGCCCATCGAGGACGACCTGCAGGAGTTCCTGACCCAGAAGCTCCGGTCGTCCATCAAGTACTCCAGCGACGACGTCGTCGTCGACGCGGAGGAAGAAGAACGCGGGGAGGTCATCGAGCGCGAGGCGCTCCAACTGCTCGCCCGCTACGACCTCTACGCCGAGAACGACGGCGAGCGCGCCCGACAGTTCCGTGAACTGCTCGACCGCTACGACGAGACCAGAGACGCCGTCTCGGCGTACGTGGACCGGATTCGGACCGAGACCGACGCCGCCTTCGACCCGATTCGAGAGGCGCTCGAACGACGGGACGGCGATACCGACGCGACGCCCGGAACCGCCGAGGGAGACTCGGACGAAGACGTCGGCGATGCAGATGCCGACGCTCCCGGGGCGGACGACGATTCCACGGACGACGCCGAACCGTCGCCGGACGCCGACGCCGCAACCGACGAGGTCGCGGCCGACGGCGGTGAGCGAACCGACAGTTCGCGACCCTCGTCGGGCGTTGCGTCTGACGGCGGCGCGGTCAGCGACGACCCGGACGCTGAGACCGGAACCCCGGTCGAGACGACCGAGGAACCGGCGTCTCCCGACTCGACAGGGACGTCCGGAGACGGCGACGATGAGACCGACTTACCCGCGACTCCCAACGACGCGGGCGAGAGCGACCTGCCCGAGACGGCAGACTCCGACGACGAACCCCGAATCCGCCTCGACGAGTACCTCGACCTCGACTTCGAGGCCGAGGGGACCCTGCGCGAGCAGGTTCGGACCGCGGTGGAGACCAAAATCGAGGACCTCGAACCCGACGACTCCGGCGGTCTCGACGGTATCTCGGTCCGGCCGGAACCGGTCCTCATCGAGGAGGACGACGAGACCCTTTCGGAGTATCAGGCCGAGAAGTTGCTCTACTACCTCCGGCGGGACTTCGTGGGCTACGAGCGCATCGACGGCATCAAGCACGACATCAACGTCGAGGACATCTCGGTGGACGGCTACAACTCGCCGGTGTTCGTCTACCACACCGACCACGAGCAGGTCATCTCCAACGTCTACCACGGCGAGGACGAACTCGACGACTTCGTGGTCAAGATGGCCCAGCGCTCGGGCAAGGGCATCTCCAAGCGCCAACCGCAGGTGGACGCCACCCTGCCCGACGGGTCGCGCGCCCAGTTGACCCTGGGAAGGGAGGTTTCGGACCACGGGACAAATTACACCATCCGGCAGTTCAAGGACGTGCCGTTCACGCCGGTGGACCTCGTGAACTGGAACACGTTCTCGCTGGAGGAGATGGCGTTCATGTGGCTCGCCATCGAGAACCACAAGTCGCTCATCTTCGCCGGGGGCACCGCGTCCGGGAAGACCACCAGCCTCAACGCGGTGTCGCTGTTCATCCCGAGCAACTCCAAAATCGTCTCCATCGAGGACACCCGCGAGGTCGAACTGCCCCAGCGCAACTGGATTGCCAGCGTCACCCGGCCGTCGTTCTCCGACGACGACAAGGGCGACGTGGACGAGTTCGACCTGCTGGAGGCCGCGCTCCGCCAGCGCCCCGACTACATCGTGATGGGCGAGATTCGGGGCGAGGAGGGTCGGACGCTCTTTCAGGTCATGTCCACGGGGCACACGACCTACACCACCTTCCACGCCGACACCGTGGGCGAGGTGCTGAAGCGGTTCACGACCGAACCCATCAACGTCTCGAAGACGCTGTTCACCGCGCTGGACTTGGTCTCCATCCAGACCCAGACCCGCGTGCAGGGGAGCAAGGTGCGCCGGAACAAGTCGCTCACCGAAATCAACGAGTACAACGCCGAGAACGACGAGATAAACGTTCAGGACATCTTCCAGTGGCGCGCCGAGGACGACGAGTTCATGCGCCTGTCGGGGTCGAACACCATGGAGGACATCATGTTCGACCGCGGGTGGGACCACGACAGACTGGAGCGCGAAATCCTCAAGCGCCGGGTCATCCTCGCGTACCTCATCAAGAACGGTCTCAACGAGTACACGCAGGTCGCCGCCACGGTGCAGGCGTTCATCAACGACCCCGACACCATCCTGACGCTCGTGGCCAACGAGCAGCTCGAGGAGAGCCTCGAAGACCTCCGGGAGATGGAGAGCGTCCAAATCGACGTGGACCCCAAGAAGGAGGAGATGGTGCCCCGACCCGACCCCGGCGAGGAGACCTACGAACTCGCCAAGGGCATCCTCGCGGAGGCCGAGGACCGACTCCTCGACGACTACCGCGGCGCGGACGCCGACGTGGAGGGTCTCGCGGTCGCGCTCGCGGAGTCCGCCGAACCCACCGACGCGCCCGCCGAAGTCGAGGTGGACCCCGACGCCGAATCCGACCCCGAGTCGGACAACCCGTTCGGGGACATTCTCGGCGGTGACTCGGGCCGGGGCGGCCCGTTTCAGGACACGGAGTCGGTCGGCCCGGAGGACAGCGTCCGGAACGTCAACGACGCCGGGGAACTGGGAAGCTTCCCCGAGGTCTACGACGAGGACGCGGCCGAGAGCAGCGAGGGGGACGACGAGTGGCCGAACGGACTCCCAGCAGACCGGGACGACGAAGACGAGTCGGGCGAGGACGGTTCGTTCGGCGACTTCGAGGCGGCCTTCGACGCCGACGACGAGGAGGACGAGCGATGAGTCACGGGAACCCGGGCAGTTCAGGCCGGTCGGCCGACGCGCTGGCCGACGCGTTCTACCCCCTCTTCGACTACCTGTTCGACGAGGACGGCGACTTCGTGGACGACGTGGAGACGAAACTCGCCGAGGCCCGGATGCCCGACACCGTGGAACTCTACCTCTCGCGAGGGCTGGCAATCGGCGTCCTCGCGGGCGTCGTCCTCTGGTTGCTCGGAACGTTCGTCGGTTACGTGCTGTTCGTGACCGGCGTCGTGGAGGTGGGCATCCTCATCGGCGTGCCGGTCCCCAACCAGACGGTGGCGTGGATAATCAAGACGTTCAAGATTCCGTCGCTGGTCGCGGTCAGCGGACTGGTCTTCGGCGCTATCGGCTTCGGCATCGGGTTCGGGTTCGTCGTCGGGATTCCCTACATGCGGGCCAGCGAGCGCGAACGCGAGATAAACATGCTGCTGCCCGACGCCATCTCGTTCATGTACGCCCTCTCCATCGGGGGTCTCAACCAACTCGAAATTCTGGAGGCGATGGCGATGGCCGACGACACCTACGGCGAGGTGGCCCGCGAGTTCCAATCCATCGTGCAGGAGACCGAGTACTTCGACACCGACTACCGGACCGCGATTCGCAAGCGGTCGCTGGAGACGCCCAGCGACGAACTCGGCCAGTTTCTGACCGACATGCTCTCCATCGTCAACTCCGGCGGGGACATGAGCGACTTCCTCGACGACAAGAAGGACAAGCACATGCGGACCGCCAAGCAGCAACAGGAGATGACGCTGGAGACCCTCGAACTGTTCGGCGAGATGTACATGACCCTCTCGCTGTTCCCCCTGCTGCTCATCATCATCCTCGTCATCATGTCGATGCTCGGGCAGGCCAAGGAGTCGATGCTGTACGCGACGGTCTACGGGCTGATTCCGCTGACCGGCGTCGGGTTCCTCGTGCTGGTCTCGACCGTCAAGCAGGACGACCCCGGCGACGGCTACCTCAACCCCGCCGACGGCGGCGACCGACTCGAAGCCACGACCGGCGCGGGCCTGCTGCACCTCGGCCTCGTCGAGAAGTACGTGGGCGATTTCTCGGTCTTCGACCGCATCAAGAGCCGCGAGGGGACCTTCGAGACCGTGGCCCTGCTGAAGCGACCGCACGTCTTCTTCCGGGACCACCCCCTGTTCATCCTCGGACTGACGTTCCCCGCCTCGCTGGTGCTCGTCGGGAACGCGGTCTGGACCGGCGCGGCTCCGCGCAGTTTCAAGGAGATGGTCGCCAACCCCATCTGGGGAACGTTCATCTACGTCTACGTCCCGGTGTACGTCAACTTCCTGCCGCTGGCGATATTCCACACGTGGAACGTCCGGTCGCGACAGGCGGTCATCAGCAAACTCTCGGACAACCTGCGAAAGCTGTCGTCGGCCAACGACACCGGCCTGACCCTGCTCGAATCCATCCGGACCGTCGCCGACACCTCGACCGGGAAGCTCGCCGACGAGTTCGACGTGATTCACGCCAAGGTCGAGTACGGGATGAGCCTGAAGGCCGCGCTCATCGAGTTCAACAACCGGTATCACATCCCGCGCCTCGCCCGGACGGTCAAACTGGTCTCGAAGGCACAGGAGGCCTCCAGCCAGATTACGGACGTCCTCTCGACCGCGGCGCAGGCCAGCGAGAATCAGGACGACATCGACCGCGAGCGCAAGTCCCGCTCGCGGATGCAGGTCGTCATCATCATCATGACCTACCTGACGCTGCTCGCGGTGATGGCCATTCTGAAGGTCAAGTTCCTCGACGTGATGGCCGGACTCGCCGGACAGGCCTCCTCGTCGGGCGGGGCGGGTGCGAGCCAGTTCGGCGGCGGCGTGGACACCACGCTCCTCTCGATGTTGTTCTTCCACGCCGTGACCCTGCAGGCCATCCTCTCGGGGTTCATCGCGGGCTACATCCGGGACGCATCGCTGCTGTCGGGCGTGAAGTTCGCGGTGATACTGCCGACCGTCGCGCTCGTCACCTTCTCGTTCATCTAACCATGCACGCACGAACCGACACCCCGAACGAGAACGCCGCCCGCGGCGGTACGCGAGGCCAGACCAGCGTCGATTTCGTCGTCGGGATGAGCGTCTTCCTGCTGACGGTCGTGTTCGTCGTCGCGTTCCTCCCCGGCGTCTTCGACCCGTTCACCGCCAGCGGCGAGGGCGACGTGCTGGCGGCCGACCGGACCGCGACGCTGCTGGCCGAGCAGTTGCTCGCCGACCCGTCCTCGCCGTCGGTCTTCGACTCGGCGTGTACCGCCGAGTTCTTCGACGCCGCGGGCGACGGCGCGGGTGGCGTGGCCGGGTGCCAGTTCACCACCGACGCCGCGGACCTTAGCGCCGCGCTCGGAGTCGGCCCGGCGGTGGCGGTCAACGTCACCGTCGAGGAGAACGGCACCGTGCGGTCGGTCAGTCCGGGCGGGACGTCGGTCTCGCTCGACGCCGGACCGACCCCGCCCGAGTCCGAGAGCGTGGTCGTCTCTCGCCGGGTGGTACTGCTCGGCGGCGAACAGAGCGACCTCTACGTGAGGGTGTGGTAGCGTGAGCGACGACGCGCCCCGCGGACAGGTCCACACGCTGGAGGCGTTCACCGCCGCCCTGCTGGTCGTCTCGGGCGTGCTGTTCGCGCTCCAGACGACCGCGGTGACGCCGCTCACCGCCAGCACGTCGAACCAGCACATCGAGAACCAACACCAGAGCGCGGCCGGAGACCTGCTGGCGACCGCGGCCGAGAACGGGACGCTCCGACCGGCCGTGACGTTCTGGGACCCCGGGAACGGCAAGTTCGTCGGCGCGACCAGTCGGGGGTTCTACGCGAACGGCGGCCCGCCCAACGCCCTCGGAGCGGCGTTGAACCAGACGTTCGGCAACTTCTCGACGTCCGGGCGGCGCATCGCGTACAACGTCTACGTCAGGTATCGGACCGCCGGGAACGCGACCCGGCGACAGACGATGGTGTACATGGGGTCGCCCAGCGACAACGCCGCGACCGCGACCCGGACGGTCGCGGTGTACGACGGGTCCCCGCTGGCCGGGCCGGGCGACGGGAACGTCTCGTCGGCGAACTTCTACGCGCCGGACGCCGCGCCGAACGCGTCGCTGTACAACGTCATGGAGGTGCGAATCGTCGTATGGCAGATGTAAGACCGAAACCGAACCGAGAGAGCGACGACGACGGCCGCCGCGAGCGCGGCCAGTTGATACTCGTGACCGGCCTCGCCATCGCGGTGATGCTGGTCGCGCTGGTCCTGTTGTTGAACACCGTCATCTACACGCAGAACCTCGCCACGCGCGGGGCCGGAATAGACGACAGCGGGGCCGTCTCCTACCGACAGGAGGTCGTGAGCGGCGTCGGCGGCGTCGTGGACGCCGAGAACCGGGAGGGCTACGACTCCCGAGCGAAGGTAGAGCGGAACGTCACCGCGGCTATCGGCCGGTTCGACGACTTGACCGCCGGATATCGGGCCGAGCGAGCCACCGTCGCGCGGGTCGAGACCGACTCGGTCTCGTTCACCGACGGGACTCTGCTCTACCAGACCAACGCCTCGCGGACCCTCACGAGCGACGGCGGGTCGGACGACTGGACGCTGGCCGAGAACGTCGGCGAGGGAGGCGGGCCGGGCGTGCGCCACGTCACGGTGACGGTCTCCCGCGAGAACCTGAGTACGAGCGTCTCGACGGCGTTCGCGGTGCGGACGCGCACCGCCTCGGACGAGTGGCGGGTCCACCTCTACGACGACGGGTCGGCGGTGGCGGTCGCGGTCCAGAACGCCAGCGAGTCCTCGCCTCACCGGGTCTGCTCGACGTCCGGTCCGGAAGCGACGGTGGACCTCACGGCGGGAACCGTCAACGGGACGCGGTGTCCCGCCCTCGACTGGGCGACGGGCGTCTCCGCGCCCTACGACCTCGCGTTCGAGAACGGAACCGAGGCCACCGGGACCTACGGCGTGACGGTCGCCAAACCACCCTCCGACGGCGACGTGCGCTCGGGGAACTTCGCCGGGCCGGACGCCGAGGAGTCGCCGCGGGCGGTCCCCGCGGTCTACGACGCCGAGTTCGACGTCCACTTCGAGACGTCGGACCTCTCGTTCCACACGACCGTCCGGGTCGCGCGGGGTGAGCCAGCGTGACCCGACCGCGTCCGCGACGCGGGGGACAGGACGAGGACCGCGGCGGCATACGTCGGAGACTCCGCGCGGACGACCGCGGGGTCTCGGTCACCGTCAACTACGCGCTCAACCTCGTGGTGGCGACGCTGCTCATCGGGGGCGTCCTGACCGCCACCGGCGGGATGGTGGACGACCGGCGGGAGTCGGCCGCGCGGACGGAACTGTCGGTCCTCGGCGAGCGCGTCGCCACGGACCTGATGGCGGCCGACAGACTCGCCGAAGTCGGGCGGGGCGACGAGACGGTCGCCGTCTCCGTGACCCTCCCCGAACGGGTCGCCGGGGCGCGCTACGAGGTGGAAATCGACGCGACTGCGTCCGGTTCTACGATACTCCTCCGGTCTGACCATCCGGAGGTGACGGTCAGGGTCGGGTTCCGTAACGCCACCGCGGTCGAATCGACCACGGTTCGTGGCGGCGACCTCCGAATCGAGTTGAACACCGGTGGCTCGCCGGACCGACTGGAGGTGTCCAGCGCGTGATGGACCGCCGCGGGGTCAGCGAGACCATCGGCTTCGTGTTCGTCTTCGCGCTCGTGACCGCCTCCATCGGCGTGGTCTACACCACCGGCATCGGCGGACTGGAGGACGCCCGCGAGGACGAGCAACTCACCAACACGGTCCGGGCGTTCGACGTGCTGGCCGACAACGTCGCCGACGTGACCCACGAGGGCGCGCCCAGCAGGGCGACCGAACTCAAACTGTCGGGCGCGACGCTCGGGTTCGGCGACCCGGTGCGCGTCGAAGTGCAGGCCAACGACACCGACAGCGACGCCAACCTGACCGTCGGGCGGACCGCCCGACCGCTGGTCTACGACGCTCCGTCCGGAGAGGTGGTGTACTCGATGGGTGCGACCTTCCGAGTGGACGACGGGAACGCCGCGATGCGGACCGAACCCGGTCTGGTCGTGGACGAGCGGCGGTCGGTCGTCCCGCTAGTCGTCACCTACCCCAGGTCCGACTCGGGCGGCGTGGGCGGGAGTTCTACGGTCTTACTCGTCGCCTACCGCCAGTCGGTCGGCGTCGGCGGCCAGTTGGACACGGGGTCCGACGCCGCGGACGAGGTCCGGGTCAACGTCACGGTCGAGTCGCCGCGGGCGGCGGCGTGGGGGCGGTACTTCGAGTCGATGGGGATGACGCCCCCCGACTCGAACCCGGCCGCGGCAGACGCCGCCGACGGCGAGGTGACTTACCAGTTCTACACCGACGGCCTGCTCGTGTCCGACTCGGTGGTCGAGTTCTCGATTTCGGGCTGAGGGGGTCCGTGTTTCGGTCGGGAGTAAAATAGCGACGGATTCCCGAAGTTCGTTGCCGGAAGTCTTCTCGGCCGGTCGTTCTCAGACGCTGGTGACGTTCACGCGGGCGACGCTGATGTGGAGGTAGGTCAGTCGCGGAACGTTCTCGGACGCGCCGATGACGGGGTCCACCGACTTGAGCGCTTGGTCGAAGTGAATCGACCCGCCCGACTTCAGGAGCGTGTTGCCGCCGCCGACGATGCCGCCGTAGAGTTCGGCCTGACTTTTGACCGTAATCGACCCCGAGTTGGTGTCGGTACCCGGCGCGTAGATGAGACCGACGAACTGGGTGTGCGTTTCGAGTCTCACGTCGAGACCCGGCCCGGCGTAGACTCGCAGCGACGGCGAGTAGTGAGTGGCGGTGTCCCCGACGGTCGAGTCCTTGAGGTGGAACTTCGACCCGCTGGTGTAGAGTTTCACCATCCCGCCGTCGGGGTCGGCCACCTCGACGTTCACGTCGTTCCAGACGATGTCGTCGTCCACGACGAGCGTGATGTCCCCGCCGGTGTTGTCGAACCTGAGCGTCTGACTCGAATCGAGGTCGTCGTTGGAGATATAGTACGCCCCCGAGGGGAGCGTCAGCGTCGATTCGGAGTCGTTCCACGTGTCCGTGCTCTCGTTGATTGCCGTCACGCCGCCGTTCTGGTTGTTCGAGGGGTCGCTGTAGGTCGCCACCTTTCCCTGCACCATGTCGCCGATGGGACTGATGTCGGGGGCGGTACCGTTGTTGGCCTGCCACCCCTCGACTGAACTACAGTCGCTGCCCGGCGAACCGCCGTTGCAGTTGACCGTCCCGCCGTACGAGAGGTTGCCGTGGACGGTGACGCCACCGCCGAAGTCGACGGTCCCCCCGCCGGTACGCAGGTCGCCGTAGATTTCGGCACCGCCGGTCAGTTCCACGCTCCCCTTGGTGACGATGGTCCCGTTGTCGGAGGCACCTCTACCCGAGTATCCCGTGCCGTCCGAGGAGTTGTAGCTGTCGGTGAACGACGACCCGCCAGCGCCTTGGATGGTCATCTGGTCGGGCGTCGTCCCGGCCAGCGCGTTCGTGACGTTCCGCGTCCGCGTGGGGACGACCAGCGAGATGGTGACGCGGTTCTCTGGGTGGTAGTACGTGACCGACCCGCCGGTTCGCTGCTCGAAGAACCGGCCCCATGCTTGGTAGTAGTCGCTCCGTACCGTGACGTTCACCTCGCCGTTCGTGAGCGGGTTCCGGAAATCGGGGTCGCTGCGTTTCGGAAACTTCGACTCGGGGTCGCCGCCGCTGGTCATCCGAACGCGGCCGTCGAGCGTCTTGCTCCCGTTGATGGCGACGAGCGGTAGCGTGAGCGTGGTGCCGCGGTAGTGGAACTCCGGCGGCGACACCATCGTACTCCCGTTGGCGGTTCGCTTCCAGACGCCGCCACCCTGATACGCGATGCTCGTGTCACCGTTTCGGTAGGATATCGCGCCGAGGGTCTGGTTCATCACGACGTGTTCGGTCGTCCCGTCGGTTCGATTGACGACCCGAACTCGCATCCATCCGGTCCGATTCTCCACCGTGGCGCTATCGACCCCCAGCGAGACGCTCTGGGCGGGCGACGGGCCGATACCGACCAAACTCGCCTTCGAGTCGAGTTGCGTCATGGCGTGTTCGGCGCTGTCTATCTCCGAAGACTGCTTGGAGTCCGACAGCGCCGACGACCCGAACGCGACGATGAGGCCCGTGCCCGTGATGGTGATGGCGAGCAGGAGAACGACGCCCAACACTTCCGACTGGCCGCGTGCCCTCCTCGCCGTTCCTGACGCCGAATCCGTCGGCGATTGGCGTCCCCCAACTGCGCCGTCGCTCGAACTCCACCGGCCGGTCATACCGACCTCATCGAACCACGGCCTTATAAACTAACCCGCCACCCCTCGGGAAAAATTCACTAGCGAACTGACGGGACGGCTGGCGCTGGCAGACTTCGGGGCGTCTCCGCGTCACGGCGTGTCTCCCCCGAGAAGTCCCCGCACACCGGCACGTTCGACCGCTCGCGCCGGAATCCCGATATCATCGGAAAGCCTTTGTACGACCCACTCTGATAGGGTGTAGCAACCGAATGAGCATGTCGAGAAACAACATCGACCCGGTGGAGATTCAATCCGCGTCCGAGGACGGCGATTTCACCTCTACGTACGTCTTCGACATCAGCGACCAGATGCTCGGTGGGGAGGTGTGTACCGGTCTCGCACTCGCGCTCGCGGAGGTACTCGACCGCGACCCCGCCCGGATGACACCGCTAAGTTCCGTGGTGGACTGCGACGCGCTCCAGATGCTCTTCCACACGCGACGGTACGGCGACCTGCGCGACGACGTCTCGGTATCGTTCCCCTACGACGTGTACGAGGTCACGGTGCATTCGAGCGGCCGAGTCGTGGTACAGGGGTAGCCGACCGACGCCCGCCGCCGACTCACGACGCTGATTCGTATCGTCGATTTCCATCGCCGAGCGACGACCAACAGTCATGTGTTCGGCCCGCGTACCTCCGCGAGATGCGGGAACTCCTCGGTCCGTCGTATCGGAACCTCGCCGCGCTGGCGGTCGTCGCGGCGGTTCTCGGTGTCGCCTATCTACTCGTGCGCCATCCGTTGGTCCAGTACGGCGCGTGGCTGGTCGCGTTCGCGGTGTGGATGGCGTGGTTCGTGGCGGTCGCTCGCGAGTGGCTATCGAAAGCGGACTTCTGAACCTCGAAGTCGATGGCCGAGTGCCGAACCGAACGTCGCCAGACCGGCGACGCTCGACGGTACGGCGACACGATTCGGAGGCAACTAGCCAATTCGCCGCACGATGAAACACTTTAAAAGGACTCACGACGTATAACAGTTGTGAGTGAAGATTCTGGGCGACGGAACCTCCGCATGCCCGACGACACGGAGCAGTTCGCTATCGTGACCGAGATGCTCGGCAAGAACCGCGTACGCCTCCGCTGTAACGACGGTGTCGAGCGCATGGGTCGGATTCCGGGCCGGATGCGAAAGCGAATCTGGATTCGACGCGACGACATCGTGCTGTGCGAACCGTGGGACTGGCAGGACGAGAAGGCCGACATCGAGTGGCGGTACGACGGGTCCGCGCAGGACCAACTCCGACGCGAAGGTCACATCAACGTCTAAAACGCTGGTTTCGGTTCTGTTCTTCTGAGCGCAGTGGTGTTGAGTGCTATCGCTCGATGTTCAGTCCCCAGCGCCGCGGCGCTGCTACTTTCGGGACGGTTCGGGTCCACCGAGAAGGCGTAAACGGAGGCCTCACCAAGAGGGCGTGAACGAGAACTGCATCGTCCTCATGAACCCCGTGCTTTTGTCGAGTGCGCGACGTGACGCACTTCTGGAACCTCCGGAAATCACCCTCTTGGCTTATGATGAGGAGCTTTCGACTTAACTCCGACAACCTCAAGTTGTCCGTGGTTACGAACGTGTACCTTCGGCGTAATAGAAACCGTTTTTGTAGTGTATTCTCTTTGCTTCGGTTTCCGCCATGATTCTTGCCATTCTTCACCGCCAGTGATTGTAATTTCCCCGGGGTTCTTCTCGACGGTTTTGTATACTTCGATGCGGACTTCTTGTTTGGGTAGTGTCAGTATTTCTTGGTCCCCGGGGTGAACCAGCGTTCGTTCGCTATCGACTTCAATGGTGACGGCCTGTCCCTGTTCTGCAACTGTTGGCTGAGGTTCTCTATATCCCTCCTTAACACTAAGAAACTCTTTCGGCCGGTAATCCTCTCGGAGTTCAGTGATTGGTGTCTCTCCCTGACACGGGTTACGCTTCGTTGGTAAAGGAACAAGCCGTGAACCTGCTACTACAGCGTTATTTTGCTTAGCCGCTTGGACTTTCTTGGGTGAATACGTCTCGTTTATGAAGACTTTAGATTGCTGGTCGTTAATGAAATATGTGCGGCCGAACTCATCTGCGTGAAAGAATGGATATTGGTACTCCTCTCCTGTCGGCAGTGAGACGTCGTGCTGTATCCCGAGTTCGCTAAAGAGGGTTGAACCGTGGGATGAGATAGCAGTGACGTTTCCAGTCACACCTAGCCCTGCAACTGCGCTAGCCGACTTGAGTATGCTTCGACGATTTATTCCCTGAGAGTTTTTCTCGCTCATGGTTTTAGTACTGGTTTGCTATTTGGTCGATTGATTCGACTGTGCAACTAGTCAAGTTGGTAGTGTATGCCTGTTCGAACACACACCCGTCACTGCAATGTCCTCTGTCGGCAGCATCGTTTTCATATCCTGTTGACATTGGTGATGTATTATTAGCAAGACCTCCACAGTAGACTTTTCCGAGATCGTGATGTGACTCGTCGATATAGGTGCTATCGTAGTCTTCTATCACTGACTTATCCAAGCAGTTGTGAAGAACTTCATGAATTCCCCCGTTTTTCCATACCTCTTTTGGGAACTCAGTACCTACGACGGCCGGTTGCCAGTTTCCATTTAGTACAGTCGAACCGTTGTTGCCCTTATTTGCGCATCCGTTTTGAATATAATCCGTTACGAGGAGGTGGGAACCAACCGGAGGATTTTTCGGGTTGAGGTAGTCGTTAAATCTGTCGAGCATTCCGTATCCGTTACAACCGGTCGTGCTATCACTATCATTTCCCAGACTGGGATGGTCGTACGTGATAGCGATTTCGTAGTAGTCAATGGCAGTGTTGTTGTACAGTTCATCGCACGCGCTTTCTAATGCGCTTTGCATCGCGTTTTCACATTCATTGTCGTCACTGCTGGTGTTTGGGTACTGATAAATGGTAGCCGATTGTTTGCCGCTATTGGGTCTCCTCTTGACGTTTGCAGGTTGTAATTAACCATGCAATATCTAAAATATACTCCATGTATTTATTCCTTTTTATCCCAGTATAATATAATTAATATATCCATTAAATGCTACGGACTTATTTCATTGATGCTAATTCTGTTCTCGTAAACTGTGACGGCTAAACCAGTACTATCTGAATCAGATGCTTCCCATTCATAGGAAGCGTTCCGGTTCTCATCTATCCAGATTTCTATTCTTTTTTTACCATCCTTTGCAAACGGACTGGCGTATTCTTTACTGGTATGAGGTTCGAGTACAAATCCTTCATCAATTACTGTGGTTCGCTCTGGAAGGGAATATATCTGGATAGAAACCTTGGTTTCTTGCTCGGTGACGTTGGTAATAGATATTTCACTGACTGGGTTGTTTAAATAGGATGAACAACCAGCAACTACAGTCGTTGTTACGGTTAAAAGCCCCCTCAAAACGCACCGTCTTGCTCTATCCATAATTTAATTAATCTTACTACCGATTGCCAAAATATCCTTCGTATGTCAAATTCTTAACTATGGTATAAAAATTTAGGGTGCGCGACATTACATAGTATGGGATTTAGTGAGCTTGCCATCGTTTAAGGTAGGGTTGGCGAAAAGGTCGGTTAGGCGTTATGTCATGGCTACTGCTCGCCATTTCTCCGTTCGTGACCTCACTCAGAAGTGGACTCGTCGGGTAATGACCTTTCGAGGGATTGCGCACAGCCGGGTTCGATTCTGTCTATCACTGGTCGGTAAGGGTGAACTGCTCGAAATCATGCGTCTTGGATGAATTCACGCCGGAGTTCCATCTTCTCACGCTCGGTTCGCTGGTCGTAATGCTGGTCGAGGACGTCACCAGAGACGTTCATCCGGTCGGTGACGATCTCCTCCGGAGTCCCGTCGCGGAGATGCTTCGTAATCGCTCCGCGACGAATCCCGTGCGGCGACCGCGACGAAGGGCACCCACTCGCGTGGTCGCGGTCAGTCTTGTACCGACACGTAGCCGGGTCCTCACCGTGTGGGCAGTCCGCTACCACGCAGGGTAGCGTCCACTCGTAAACCGTCCGACGAATCGGAGTCGCCGTGAGTCGACCCTGTGCGCTCGTGAGAAGCGGCTCGCGCCCGTACTCGTCGGTCACGTCGTGGCGATTGTGAGCGAGATAGTCCTGAAGGACCTCCGCGTAGTGTTCGCCGACCGCTATCGTCCGCTTCGCGGCTTTCCCGTTCTTGAGGGGTGTGCCCTCTTCGGGACGGTGGCGGAGTTCGAGACACGGTGCCTTCGAATCGAAGTCCCCCACGTCGAACGCGCGGAGGCTACCGAGTCGGATACCAGTGTGCCACAGCAACGCGATGATGACGTGATCGCGGCTCGCGTAGTGGAACCGATTTAAGTGATCGAGGATTCTCTCTGCCCGGTCCTCTGGTAACTGTTCCTCCTTCGCTTCCTCCTCGGGGTCGAGTTCCGGGAGGAGAACGCGCTCGCGCATTCCCTGCTCGACCGCGTCGATACCCGCGGCGAACTCCAAGAAGACGCGGAGCGTGGCGAGGTTGCTCCGGAGCGTCGTCTTCGAGACGCCGTCGTCACCGTATCCGTCGCCCTCGCCGTTCCGTCGCCAGACGCGGTACCGATGCAGGTCACGGCCGGTCAACGAGTTCAGGTTCTCGATCTCCTCCTCCTGACAGAAATCGATGAACGAGTTCAGTCGGTATCGCTGGTTCTCTATCGATTTCTCGGACAGTTCGGGTTCGCGGTGGTCGAGGTAGAGGTTCACCGCTTCCGCCGGTGGAAGCGGTTCGAGGTTCTCACTCATCGAGCATCGCCTCCTTGGCGTCGTTCACCCGGCGGAACGCGGCCTCGCTCCCGCCGTGGTCCGGGTGGACCCTCTGGACTCGCTGCCGGAACGCCTCCCGGACCTCGTCGGCGTCAGCACCGCGCTCGACGCCGAGAATCCGGTGGGGGGGGTTCCTCTGCGACGACTGCGCCGGAGTCGTCGCCCGAGGGAAGTCTCGCGTTGGCGAACTCGGACTCGCCCGTGACGACCGGGCGCTGCTCCATCTTCCGTTTCTCCCGAAGGTAGAGGTAGAGACTCCGGATGTTGTCGCGGAGTCGGGAATAGGCGTCGCAGGCGACCGCGAACTGGTCGCCGTCCATCGTCCAGCGGACGACCGCGCTCGGGTCGTCGGGGCTGGCATTCGCGTAGGGGTACTTCGGGTTCTGCTTCTGGTGGCGTGCGTCGGTCGAGAGTCGCCAGTCGTCCACGTCGAGTCGTTCGAGTTCCGATTCGAGGTCGTCGATGGAGTCGTGAAGTGATGCCTCAAATCGGTTGTTTCGTTCTCGGTTGGTGGGGTTGGTTCGGTCGAAGCCAGTCGGCCAGTCGAGGCTGCTCATTCTTCGGCCTCCATGTCGAGGTACGCGCCGCAGTCGGTACACTGACGTTCGATAACGGGGTTACCCACGGCGTCCGGGCGACCGAAGCGCCGGACGTTCTCATGGTTGCAGGTATCGCTACGGGCGTTGCTTGTTACATCCTCGACGCTCATTCAGCATCGACCTCCCGCCAGTCGTCGGCTCCGCACTTCAGACAGACCAGTTCCGGCTCACCGGGTGTCTCGAAGCTATCGCCGCAGTCGCCGCACTCCCACTCGGTCATCTCGCTCACGCAGTCTCACCTCCGTTGGTCGAGAGGCCAACCTGCTCGGCGCGGCGCTCCGTCCGTGCCTCTAAGAGGGCGCGCGCTTCGTCGGTGGTGGCGTACTCGTTGGTCCGGTCGTCCTTCTTGCCCTTCGTCAGGAGGTTGTGCGCGACGAGACCGTCGAGGTTCTGGTAGAGCCGTGAGTGGTTGATTTCCTCGTCGTACTCGGCTTCGAGGTGGTCCTTGACGGCGAGACCCTTGGGGGCGTCGCCGTCACGTTCGAGCGCGCGGACCGCGTACAGCAGGTCGCGCTCGAAGGCGTGGAGGTCCGCGAATTGGACCCCGGCGCTCGTGGAACTCACGCCGAACCCTCCCGGTGGTCGCTGCGGAGGTCCTGATACGGTCCGGCAGGGGTCACGAGTTCGAGTTGGTCGCGCTCGAAGACCTCGCCCGTCGCCCTGTTCCGAAGCTGGTCGAACTCGCCCTCAATGTCCCTGTGGCGAGCGCACGACACGCACCAGAAGTGATTGTTCGTCGGCTCCCAACTGCGGTGACCGTTCGGGCACACCCACTTCCAACGGTCTGTCTCGTCTTCGAGACGAATTTCCTCCGACATGTATGCCGGAGTGACGAACGGTCTTGTAAAAAGGCGAATCCTTATCCGGAGTGAAAGTGAAACTGTATCAGTCACTCCGGCAATATTGTTTGAATTTGTTAATTTCGGTACCAATTCGAGCCGCCGTGCGGTGGTTTCAAATCCCCGCGTCGTGTTTGCGTACATGGCTTCCGTACCGTGCTTACGGAGGCTCACGCGGACCCGCTGCCACTAACAGCGGGGTCCGCTTCGTTTTCGAGCGATGGACTCATCGGCGAGCGACGGGTCCGCGATTGTCTCCGTGATTTCTCCCTTTAGAGTAATGCGTAATAAATCTTGATACTGGTTAGTATCACAGACACACCAACAGGTATTAACAGTGGACGGGTGACATGCAATTATGAGAATTGAGCATCAAGAGCGGGGTAATGCGCCCGCTGGTGACGTGGATGACTAAGTCAGACCCTGCTATCCTCGAATTTTTCGAGGAGCAGGACATTTCTATGCCGCCAGCGGTTGTCTCCTTCAACATCGAAGGAGTATCGCATCCGACTGTAAAGCGTCGAATGCCTGAATTGGCCGACCATGGGTTACTGGAGAAAGTAGAAGGAAAGCGTGGCTATTATCGGATTACGGACCGCGGCCGTGCCTACCTCGCGGGCGACCTCGACGCCGAGGAGTTAGAGGACGAGTAATCGGAATGGTTGGTCTCTCCGGCGCTACCCCGTGATTCGCTGACCGAGTTCGAGGAACACCGCGTCCTCGCCTTCGACCTTTCCGCTCGGAGTCCACTTGATATACGCTGGGTTCTTCGCAGATGCGTCGTAGCTGACGTTCGGAAACGCGCTTTCTCCGCCTTTCACCCGGTCAGTAGCGACGAATGGCTCGTTGAGGACGCGCTTATCATCTCGGTTCCGTAGCTTTTCCCACGATACGTTGTCCGGTAGTTCGGTTAGGAGAGGGAAAGCCTCTCCAGCGACCCACAAGTTGAAGTTGGTAAGGCTGGGAACCGATTTTGACCGTTCTCCGAGATTGTTGACAGTGAGATTCACATCGTAGAACGCGCCATTCTCGGCGTCCAACAGCTTGGTTTGATCGGCGTCGGAGTCGTAGTAGCGGACCTCGTTCTTCCGGCCCCACTGACCGACCGAGACCTCGATGTTGTCCTCGCTGACCGCGGTGGAGTGGACTGGGCCGTCGGGCGTGGTCGTCGGTTCATCCGACGAGGAAGAGGTACAGCCAGCGGTAGCAGTTGTGAGAGTCACCCCAGTCGCGGCGAGGAAGCTTCGTCGGTTCATAGTCTCCGTGTCTGACAGCGCGATAATAAGACCAGCGGTGGGAAACTGGGACTCGTCTCCTTCTCAAAGGCCGTAGAGTTCCGCACGGTCCAGCGACCGATTGATGGTCGCCCGCGAGGTTTCCAACCGTTTAGCGGCCTTCCGCTTGGAGAGTTCATCTTTTCGGACCATGTCCAGAACGGCGACCACGTCGTGGTAGTTCTCGGCCTCGACGAGTCGTCCGTCGTCCTTCTCGAATCCGAGGGGAGCAGGGCCGTGGTGGTAGTCGTCCTTGGCCTGTCGAGCGGCGATTCCTTCCTTCGTCCGCTGTTGAGCCATGTTCGCCTCTAGTTCGGCAAACACTCCGAGAAGTTGGAACAGCGCCCGCTGGAACGGGTCGTCGTCGCCGGGCCGGAGCGTCAGGCCCTCGGTGACGATGTGAAGTTCGACCCCAGCGCCTTCGAGGCGAGAGGCCGTGCGTTCGAGGTCGGAGATTGACCGACAGACTCGTGAGACGCTGTGGACGACCACGGCGTCGAGGTCACCCGCGTTGGCGTTGGCGACCATCTCTTGGTAGCCCGAGCGGTCGGTGTTGGTTCCGGTACTCTTGTCGCGGTACACTTCGAGGTCGGCGAGGTCTGCGCCGAACTCGCGCTCGGCGTAGTCTCGGGTTGAGGACAGCTGCCGGTCGAGGCTTTGGTCGTCGGTGGAGACGCGACAGTAGCAGGCGATTTCGCTCATGGTCTCGTACACCCACCAACTTCACTTAAACTCGGGAAGAAACGTACAGGCTGTACGGGAACGCTGGTACTCGTTCATATTTCGGAATGAATATGTATCCTTGAGAGAGGGGTGGAAGTAGTGGACCGCACTTGCTTCATTTGTGGCGAGACAAATCAGAATGTGATGGAAGAGCATCACATTTTACCCCGAAGATACGATGGCAGTGATGAGCCTGAAAACTTAGTCACTCTCTGCTCCAATTGCCACACAGCCATCGAGAAAATATACGGAGACGACTTCTTCGACCGGCTAATTGAAAATATTAAGAACAGGGAGTTCGGTGGCGATGTGACTGAAGGCGTCGAGTGCTTCGCCGAAGAGTATCTTGGTGAGGATAATGTAAGTGTCCCCAAGGGTACTACGGATGGGAGTCGAGCGGAAATATTTCGAGCATATAAGGACTTCTGCGAACGGAGACGGTTCCCTCGCCACACGGTAAGACGCCGTTTCCTTAGAGAGTTAGAGTCCGTTATGGATGGTGAATTTTGGAGGACTGTTTGAACACAGTCAAGAGACCGGCTAACCACCGATGCGCTCCAGAATGTTCTCCGGAAGCTGTAAATCATAATAAATCAGTAGTTAGGACATGGCTAGTACTGACGTTGAGTTCGCATTGGTACTCTTACAAGTAATCGCGCTCTTATTTCCAGTCATCGCAATTTTACTCCAAGCTTATCGCAAAATTGGCATCTACAAAGAAGACCGTAGCGTTGTTCTTCCCTTTCACCCTGAATACGGTATTTGGCTCGCAGGGGGATTTTTAGCTGTTGCAGGTGTTGCAGATATTGTGTTTTTAATCCGGACAATAGATAAGACCTCTATTTTGTTGTTCCTGTCCGCAGGTATGGTCCTTCTCGTACTGATTGGTTTAGGAGTATCTGCGGCTTCCATCACATCCCGCCAAATCGATGAACTCTTTGAGGAATCGATTCCAGACGAAGAATGATATCTCCAAGTCGTTAGAAGTTAATGACACCCCGCGACTCGCCCGCTTCGACATGGCCGTCGAGACCCGACGACGTCCCGGTGAACACGGTGACCGACCCATCTTCGACCGCATCAAGAACTCCGCTTGGAGAGCACGACCCGGACATGGTCAGTCAGCAGCCTCTAACTCGGGGTCGGCGTGGTTGGGCTGGTCCAGTGGTTGGCAGTCCTCGTCGAGGATAACGAGTTCGTAGCGGCCCTCACCGTCGTAGTTGAAGTGGATGTTAGCGCTCTCGACGTTTCCGTCGTCGTCAACGAGTCCGTCGCGTTCGAGGTACTCTTTCGGCACGGTGACGATTCCACTCGTCTTATCGTCGGCTGGTGACAGTTTCCGCATACCACAGTCTGGGAGATTCTCTACCTTAAACTCGGGATGTATCCACGACGGCTACACGAACATCGTACGATAATCTTGTAGAACATCTTATGTTTTGAAGCTGGAAACCATGACGATGTTGTAGCGGCTGGCCTCCGCGGCTGGCCGTCGTGACAACTATGGGCAAGGACCCACGCGAGCCGCGTCGAACCGACGGCTCTCACGACCGTTTTCAGGAGCATCGTATCCACCGAAGCTACGAGTCCGTCCTCGACACCACCGTCGGCGACCTCGCACGCGTTGACGACGGCCTCAACGACCTCGTCGGGAGGCAGGCGTGACCGACGCCCCAGTCCGTCTGGCGGACTCAGCCGACGACACGGGCGGCGAGGTTGCCATCCGGGAGAACGGGCAGGTGACGGCGTTCGCCGCCTCGAATCTCGACGGGCAGATTTCCATCTGTCTCGACAACGAGGACCCCGAAATCGGTGTCCCGCCGCACGCTGACGTACGGTTCGAGGACCCAACCGCAGACGACGAAGTGCTCGCGGACGGCGGTGTCGCCGACCACGTCGCGGTCACGTCCCGAGGCATCGGCCTCGAAGAGGACCTCGCAGTGTTCGCACTCGTCGGGACCATCTTCTCGCTCGTCGGGGGCGGCTACCTCCTTTCGACGGCCAACTCCTTCTCGGGAATTGTGATGGTCTGTGTCGGCCTAATCCTCACGGCCATCCTCGCCCGCCAACAGGAGGAGTCCCTCGCGTGACCTCGTTTGGCGTCCTCGATTTCGGCGGCGAGCGCTGGCATCAGTACGTCCACAACCTGCGCGAGACGTGGCCACCGCGCCCCGAACTGCATCCCGCCGTAGAGGAGGTTTCACCGTGAAGCGTTGGAAGAAGGTCCTGCTGGCAATCATCGCAGGACCGGCGCTGATGACTGTCGGATTCGTGGTCGGCGGTGCGTTGTGGACGGGACTCGTCAACGTTCTCGGAAGCGTCGCCCCGAGCGTGACCGGCCTGAAGTCGTTCGGTATCGTCCCGGCAGTTCTGGGCGCTCTCGGCCTGCCATATCTGGTCTTCGCAGATGATTCGGACGACTGAGACTCTCGAAGCTGAATCGACTCGCACCAGCCACGGTGCCGAAACGACCGCAGAAGAACCCAACACATGAACTTCGGAGATTCACGATTCGCATCGGCCTTCATCGCAGTACTGCTCGTCGCGTCGTCGATTACCGGCGTCGCGGGCGTCGCCCTCGCACAAGAGGCCGACGTTCCGTCGCCCATCGACGACCCGACCGAACTCTACTACGACGCCTCGACCGTCCACAACCCCGAGATTCCCGTGACGGTCACGAAGGACGTCCACCACGTCGGCGACTGGACACCGACCCAGTACGAGAGCGACTCGGGCGAAGCCCGGACGCTCAACGCCTCGCTCAACCAATCGAAGGCGAACCCCATCGCGCTCGTCGCGACGGACATCAACGCCTCCGACTTCGGGGAGTTCCCCCGAAAGAACGAGGCCGCCAATTCGGCATCGGCGCTCGATGCCTCCGAGTGGTCGGCCGATTCGTCCGGCATCTCCACCACCGGAGCGACCTTCAGCGTCCAAGATGCAACGACTGCACCCGGCGTAGATGCCGTCCGAGTTAACACGTCGAGTCTCAGCAGCGGTGACACAGGAGTTGCGACGTACAGCAACTTCTCCATTACCAGCGACGAGGCCAAGCGCTTCGCACAGTTCGGCGTGGACATCGACACGCTTGACTCCGGCACGCACGCCGAGGTCCGCGTCGTTGACGAGGACGGCGACTACAAGGCGTTCGTCATCGACCCGAACAACGCGACCGCCGACGCCGACGTCCTCGCGAACAGCACTGGCGACGGCTACGTCACCCAGCAGCAGATGGGCGGCATCACGACCGAGGGCACCGGCGACGGCAGTTTCAACAACATCCAATCAGTCGAGGTTCGCGTTACCGACGGCGACCTTGACGCCAGTTTCTCGCTCATCAACGCCGAGAAGATGGGACAGTACACGTTCGGTGAACAGGCCTACGACGAGGACGGCGACGGCGAGAAGGACGAGACCCGGACGCTCTACGAGCCGAGCGGTCAGTACCGGATTACCAGCTACGAGTCGCTCCAGAGCAGTTTCTCCGGCGCTGAAGTCCACAACACCGAGCAGTCGCTCCAGTTCCACGCGTCGAACCTCACGCAGGAGATGGATGCGCAGGTCGAGTTCTCCTCGGCCGGGGACTTCCCGGACTTCGAGCTTATCGCGGACGTCTACTACCGGCTTCAGCTCCCGTCGGCGTACGACCTGAGCTATCAGAACGCCGAACTGGCTGACACGGTGGACCTGCCGAGCGGCCGCTACCAGTCGGTTGAGGTCGCCGAAGGCGTCGGCGACACCGGGTTCCAGAACATCAGTTCGTGGACCTCGGTCAAGAGCAAGTACGGCACGCAGGGCGCGAACGTCACGCTCGACTCGACGATTCAGCCCGGCCAGCAGATTGCCATCCACTACCAGTACCCCATCACCAGTGCCGAGCAGGGCGACATGACGTCCCAAGGCGGCGTCGCGGGCCAGTTCCGGAAGGGTGGTGGCGGTAATTGGGCGAGCGACATCCCGATTCTCGGGTCGCTCGTATCCATCGTCGGCGCAATCTTCGGCGGTAAATGGCTGATGGACCGGTAACGAGGTGTCACAGATGGCATCCTCACAACCGAATCCGATGGACCTCATCAACAGGGCGGAAGGGAAGTCCCTGACCAGCGTCACCAAACAGGGCATCGGCGGGTGGCTATTCGCGCTCAGCACCAGCGCCATCCTCGGCGTTCAGGCGCTGACCCAACTCTTGTTGATGCCGGTCCGACTCGTCAACAAAATCGGCACCAACGTCGTCGAGGGCCTCATCCTGAAGCCGCTGCTCGTGGTCATCACGGGGAGCGAGGCGTCGGCGCGCGGCGTTGACCAGATGGGGCTGTTCGGTCTCCCAATAGGGACTATCGTCCTACTCGGAACGTTCTCGATTATCGCGCTGTACCTCCGGCAGGACGTGACGTCGGACACGATTCCGGGTACGTTTACCGACTACTTCGGAACCGGTGTTGACGAAGACGCGGAGGACGGAGCGTAGCCATGCTCGGTGCGCGTCCCCCACTGGCCCGGAGGTGGTCGGCGTGAGTCCACCGGGACCAGATTTCGAGCAGGGCAGCGGAGGCGGCGGCTCGCGGGACGCGTTGATTACGTCGCTACTCACTCGGGACAATCACATCAAGTGGGGCGCGCTCGGTGTGGCGCTAACCGGGAGTACCGTCTACGCGATTTTCATTGGCGTCGTTCGGGGTGTCATCTCGGTCGGCGCGGCAATCGACCTGTTCGTCGGCGGTCTCGTCGGAACCATCGAGAGACAGACGACCCGGTACTTCGACTCGTTCACGCGACAACTCGCGGCGGCGTGGACGTTCGAGATTGACCTCGGTCTGTTCCAGCTTCCGTTCAACCTCGTGATGGTGCTGGTGGCGTTCACCATGCTCGCAATCGGGGTGAGTCAATTCACCGATGGTTAAGATAGTCGAGAAGGTGACGAAAGTCACCGTCCCCGACTGGGTTAGTGAAAATGCGAACGCACTGAAAGCGTTAGCCACCCTCTCCGCGGGTGGTATCTCGTTCTACGCTAATCCCCTCGGCTTTCTTCGGGCGAAGATTGCGCCGATGGTGGTAGGTGGCATCCTCGACATGTTCACGCCGATAATTGAGGGTATCCTGTTCCTGTTCGTCGGGTCGGAAGTCGGGTATCCGGGGTACCCGCCTGCGACGGGTGCCACGTACGGGGCGACCGACCTGTTGCCCCTCGTCGTGGACATCACCGTCAGTCCGATTCTCACACTGATGCGGATTGGCGTGGGCGGACTCATCAACATCAACCAAGCGGTCGTCCCGTCGGGGACGCCGTTCGCGGCGCTGGTCGTGTACGCGCTGCTGGTGGCCGAGACGCTGATTCTGGCGGAGTTGGCGATACGAGGGCTTCGGGCGGTGCTGGACTCGGTTCCAGTCACGTCGGGCATCGAGACGTTCCTGTTTGGAGGCGGATAGAGATATGAAAGGACTCAACCGCGTTCGTGAGGCGCTTGCGCACCCGCTGGCGGCGGCATCGACAGTTGCGGGAGTATTCGGTATCGCGCTCCATCCGGGCGTGCTGAAGGCGTTCGTGCTGGCGTTGTGGCAATCGGCACCGACGCTGTTCACCATCAGTTCCATCGGAGCGTTCACGCTTCCGAAGATTCTCCCGAAACTGGAGTTGCTGAAGCCGGTGTTCATGGCGGCGCTGGCCGTCTCGGGCGTGCTGTACCTCGCCCGTCTCGGGAAGCGGACGTACCAGAACTTCGACAACGAACTATGAGACGAAACACACGCACAGACGGCTGTATCGCACGCAAAACGAAGAGTAGGGAGGTACGCCATGCCTAAGCTGGCGTTCCTCGCGGACAACTGGACGTGGCTCGTCGGCGCACTGCTCGCGGCGCTGTTCACGTACTGGTGGTGGGACGAGCGCAACGAACACGAGCATCAAAGTCCCGGCGAGACTGTGGACCGCGTCACTTCACGGGCCGAATCCGCGACCGGTGGGGCACTGTCGGGCTTCCGGGCGCTGCTCGTCGGTCTCGCGTCCATCGGCATGACCATCGCGGTCGAGTTCCTGCAACTCGCAGGAGACTTGAACGAACTCCTCGGTGGCGTCCCGTTCATCGTGGGCTACCTGATTTACGGCGGACTGTCGTTCGTCGGCATCGAGTGGGACATTTCACCGCAGGTTCTCGGGTTCGCGTTCATCCTGATTCTGCTCGTGGCGGCGATGGCGAAGTTCGGCCAGCCGGGAGGTGACCGGGCGTGACCATGCTCGACCTCGACGTGCGCGACCGGCTTCCCGAACGGGCCGACCGCGCCCTCGACGTTGCTGAGGTCGTAGTCGGAGTGGTCCTCAACGTCGCGCTGTACTTACTCGGTGCTGCGACGACGTTCGGCTACGCGACGGGCGAACTGTCGCTGTCAGCAGCAACGTGGATTTCCGTCGGCTTCGTCGGCATAATGACGGTGTTCTACGTCGCTGGTCGAATTCGCGGAGACGACGAACAGGAAGCGGCGGCACTTGTGACAGGGGGCGAGTTCCTCGTCTACGGTGCGGTCGGCGTCGGAATCGCGCTCCTACCATCGCCCGCGAGCGAGGTCCTGTGGTGGGCCGGTGTCGTGCTGGCCGGACTGTTCTACGTCCGCTACGAGTGGGTGACGGCCCGTCTCGGGTTCGAGGGGACTGGCGAGGAGGTGGCCGCCTGATGGTGTTCAAATCACTCGTGACCGGCGGGAAAGCGCTGGCCGCGACGGTCGGCGGCTTCTTCGCCGGATTGTTCGGGTGGAGCGCGTCTCAGGAATCTTCGCGGGAGTGTTGGACGCGGTGGGTATCGTGACGCCAGCGAGCGCGTGGTTGACGCTCTCACCGTTCGTCGGGCTGGTTGTCGCCGGGACCGCAGTAACGAGGGTGACGTAGCGTGCGCCGCGCCACAGCGCTCCTGCTCGTCGTGCTGTTCGTCCTGCCGACGGTCACGGGTGTCGGTGTTTTCGCAGCGAGTGACGCCCAGAACCAGACGTCGAGTGACGAGTACACGCTCGACGAACTCCAAGAGAATGGGAAGCGCTACGAGAGCGCCCCGCCGTCGATGCGGTTCCTCGGCGATTACGGCAGTGCAACCGTCCGATACACGCCGGTCTCCCCCGGCAAAAACGGGTGGAAGTACCTCGAACCGGGGACGACGATTCACTCGAACGAAGTGGCACTTCGAGCGGTTCGGCTCGCGCCATCGGACGAAATCGACGAGTCACTGAACGTCACGGTCGTCGCGTGGCAGAAGGGCGAAAAGGAGGTCTCGACGGGGAACGGTACGGTCACGCGCCCGACGGCAACGAACGTCTCGGTCTACCACCACCAAGTCTCGCTCGGACGTGGCTACGACCTCGCGAACATCTCGTTACCCGCCCACTACGACGAGTCGTACCAGATTACGATGTGGGTCGAGGAGAACCCGGACGCGCGCTGGCGGTTCACCCACCAGAGCGTTGAGTCCAAGAAGGGACTGCCGTTTCCGGCGACATGGGGCGGCTACTGGCAGTTCACGACGACGAATCTGCTAATCTGGATTCTGGCCGCGACCGGTATCGTAGCGATTGCCGTTCCGGCGTCCATCCGACAGACGGGTCGCGGGCCGAACATGGGCCTGCTGTTCTGGGCCATCGTCCTCGGTCTCGGAAGCGCGCTCATCGGCGGTGGTGCGTACGTCTGGACGGCGAGTCTGCTGACCGCCGCGCCCCCAGTAGCAGCGTTCCTCATCGCGGGGGTAATCGGCATCGTGATGCTGGAGACGATGGAGTACGGCGTCTACCGCGTCGCGCTCATCCGGCTGTTCACCGAGGAGACGAAGAACCCGCGCGGCGACCTCGCAAACTCCGCGGAAGGTGGCGAGTTCGAGGTCGTCACGCTGGCCCAGACCGAGGAGGGACCGAAGGCGATTCGGGACGGTATCCGGCCGTGGATTGCCCGCTTGTTCAGCGGTGGGTCGCCGCTCTACGGTCTCGACCGCCTCGAACTGGAGTTCGACCTCGGAACGCCCGACGTCTCGCTGACCTCGTCGCCCGCGGACAAGCTCATCTTCGTGGACGAGGACCCCGAGCAACTCATCGACTACGAACCCGAGACGCTCTCGTTCGAGCTACCGTTGACCGAGTTTGACCCCGAGACCGGCGAGGAACGCTGGAGTTGGACCGGCGCTGTGACGGTAGCGTTCTACGCGGTCGTCAGTGGCGGCCTCGCATTCTTCGCACTCCAGAAATCGGGTATCGGCGGCGCTCGAACTGGTGCGCTCGCCTTCGCTGGGGTCGCACTCTATGCACTGTTCACGACTGCCGAAGCTGGACGAGCAGTATTCGTCCCCGCCGTGGGGTGCGCTCAAGACGCAACTGCGACAGCGATGTACCGAGAGGCCGAAATCGACGGCTACGAGACGCTGGAGGCGGCGTTGAATGCCTTGGTCGAGGAGCGCAACAGCAGCGACGAACTGCTGGACACGCTCGAAGAGATGGACGCCGAGAGCGTCGTCAAAGAGGCGTCGAGCCGAGACACGTCGCCCGGCGAGTTCGTCGGCGGGTCGGACTCGCCGACCACGACGTCGGCGGGAGGTGACGACTGATGTCGGGTATCCCGCAGATGGGCCGCGACGACCTCGCTGAGGACAGCGATGCGGCCGACCTCGTAGACCAAGCGCTTGCGAGCCACGACGGGGGTTCGGAGACGCTCGCTGCGGACGCGGCCGAGGGCGTGACCGAGACGGTCCGCCAGATTCAGGCGTTCGTCGAGGGCGACGTCGATGTCGAGCAGGTCGAGACCGCGAGCGACGAGGTCGCGGAGACCGTCCTGCCGGAGTTCGAGCCGGTCGATTCCGACGCTGATGATGAACTCCAGCCGACGCGTCCGGCGTTGGCGAACCTGAACGAACAGCAACTGGAGGCGCTCCGGGAGTTCCGCGACGAGGGCGTCGAACATCGTCCAGAACTCCTACGGTGGCTGTTACGGCTTCAGTTCCGGACGCTCGGGCGTCTACCGGACTACTGGTACCATCACGTCGCGACGGACCCGACCGCCTTAGCATGCGTGCTGACAGGCGAGAACCGCGGCGCGTACGGTGAGAAGGATGGGACGGACGTGACTCCGCAGGAGGCGTGGGCCGCACGTCGGCGTCTCGTGGCGAAGTACCTGCGGCCAGCGTGTCGCGACGCGTTCCGGACGCTCCGACCGAAGGCGACGGAGTACCTCGACGACGACAAGAACCCCGACAAGATGGCAGCGCTGGCGATGCGCCCAGCACTGGACGAACACTACCAGCGGACCGAGCGCGCACTCGCACAGTTCCATCGCGGGTTCGAGAACGAGGACGACCTCGACGAGTGGCTTCACCACCTCGACCTCGCGACGTTCGGTGCTATCAAGGCCGTCGAATCGGAGTTCGACTACGTTCTCCTCACCGACGAGAGCGCGCCCGACCTCTACCTCTCGGACGCCGAGCGGTACGTCGAGGCGCGCGAGCGTATCATGGCCCGGTTCCTGCTCCCGGCGACCAACGTCGCCGTACGCGAACTTGCGGAGCGGGCCGGTGAATCGGACGACGAAACCTCCGACCATTCGGGAGGTGTTGACGTATGAGTAAGACTGACCAGTCACTACAGACGACGCCACGGGAAATCGTGGACGCCTTCGAGGCCGAGACGCGGACTCGGACGTTCCGCGACGTATCCTACGGCGTCTACGACGCAGGGAGCATCAGACGAGACCACGGCCTCCGGCCGTTCTGGAAACAACTCTACGAGACCGACGAGGCCGCCAGAATCGACACGAGCGCGGACGCCGTGCAGTATCCCGGCGTCGTGCCGGACTGTCTCATCCACCTCCGGCGCGACGAACGCGAGCTACTCAAGCAGGACCAACCGGACCTCGCGGGCTATCCCGAGACACGACGGCACGTCCTGCGGTGGCTCGCAGCAGACGACCGTGCGCTCTCGAAGATGAGCATCGGCGGGACCGACTTCCTCGGCACCGGCCAACCCGGTTCGGGCAAATCGACGCTGGCGTGCGACCTCGCGCGACAGGTCCTCGGCATCAACCCCGAGGAGGCGGTCGTGTGGCGCGGAACGCCGTCACGGGCGGAATGGACGCCGCTGGCGAAGTGGACGAAGCTCCTGCTCCCGGCGGGCGTCGAGTCTACGGTGGCGGTCCAGCCGCCACAGCACGGCGCTGGGGGCTTCGAACTCGACGTGACGGAGGTCGCCCGCGAGGTCGAGCGCTACGAAGACGTCTTCGACCTGCTGGAGCGATTCGAGCCGGGGAAGTTCCACGTCGTCTACCCCGACCCCGAAGGCAAGGGCGTTGAGGACGTGTTCGCTCAGTCGGCACGGACGGATAGCTTCGAGTGGGTGAACACGGCGTCGATGGACGACTCTTCGGAGTACGACACGCCGACACCGCTGTCGCACTGGTGGTTCGCGTTCGTTGTCGCCATCGTCGATTTCATGGGACCGGAGTTCCTGACGCTGTTCCTCGACGAAATCGGCGACCTACTCCCGCAGGCCGCGCGGTCCGGGCCGAAGAACCACAACTGGTACGAGAAGATAGAGGCGTTCCGCGACGCGCTCGTGGACGCTCGCAAGAACAACAAGTCGATTTTCAAGTTCGGCCACAACGAGGCCGACGTCCATAGCCTCGTTCGACGGAAGCTCCGGTGGCGAATCACGATGCCGGGCTGGCCGAACCCGACGGAAGGCGACAAAGTCGTCGGCTTTCAGGACGCGCCGATGACCGAGCAGCACACCAAGTACTTCAACGTGGGCAAGGGGCTGTGGTGGACGGCCCTCCACTGGTCGGAGTTCTACTGGAGTGACGTGCCGAAGCCGACCGTCGCGAAGGTCGCTGTCGAACTCTCGAACCGAGGTGGTTCGGCGTGAGAACTGGGGCCGAACTGGCTCGTCGCGGCGAAGATTTCGATTCGCCGACACCAGACGCACGCGCGTGTTACGAATCGAGTAGTACAACCCCCCGTGGGTGGGTGCGCGCCGTTGCTCCACAGCGCTCGGCCGCAGCACTGCGCGGGCGTGGTCGCGCCTCAACCGAGGAGGTGACGACCGATGCGTGAGCGTCCTCGGTCACTCGCTCTCGTCGCGCTGCTGCTCGTCTCGACGTTGGCTGGCGTCGTACCGACGGCAACTGCTGGCGGTCCGCCCAGCGGGATGGTCGCAGTCAGTGAAACCAACATCAACGACATTCGGCCGAGCGGCGTGGCGACGAACGTCTCGGAAGCGGACCTCGACGGTGCAGTGTACGTGAGTGGACACGCCTCGACGACGGAGGTGGACCTCGTTACGGACGCCCAAGCGGACGAGATTGCTAAGGGCGCATCACCCTCGGACGTCGCGCAAGAGGCAGTCTGCTCGTCGCCCGCGGCCGGGAAGAATCCGCAGTTCGATTGTTCACGAGACGAGTCGATGTCGTTGGTCATCTCTGACGACGTTCATCACGATGGCCGTCGCGTGGCAGTCCGCGCTGGCGTCATCAAGGATGCGTTCGGGTACGTTCCGGAGTATCTCGCTATTGCGAACAACGAGACGGGCGAGACGTGGCAGTCGCCCGTGACGGTGCGCGACGGATGGATTGTCGCCGACGTCAAGCACTTCTCGTCGAACACGGTCAGCTTCGAGGGGACGGTCTCGATACAGGCGACACCGGCGCAGGACGGCGACCAGTTCAACTACCAGTTGTCTGACCTCGACGCAGTCTCGAACTTCTCTGTCGAACTCACAGGGAGTACGGCGACGGAATGGGATAACGAGTCTGCTACGGGCATCTCGGCAAACGGCGGCTCAATGAGCGTGGCGGTCGGTGGCGACCTCTCGCCGGGCGGCCCGTCAGAGACCGACAACCCGACGCTCTCGGTCACTGGTCGTACGGAGTGGGATAACGAGTTTTCGACAAAATCCGATGAGGCCGCGATTATCGCGGATTCAAAGACTGGTATCGAGGTCGGGTTTATCAACCCGCCAGAGACCGTGACCGGAATCAGCATTAACACGTCGCGAAACGACGGCGGGCCGTATCATGTGCTGGCCAAAGTTGGTGAGCTACCCGACGGGACCAAAAACGAGGGGACGGTCGTGCATTCTGAGTCGTCCTCGACCGACCTGATGAACGTCACGTTTGACCAACCTGTCGAGACGAATGGCCAGAATCTGACGTTAGAGTTCCAGACAGACGGGACAAATTACGTCGTGTCCGAACTGGACAATTCTGTGAATTACGAGCTGTTTAACACCCGGAAATCGGCGTTTAACGTGACTGTGCTAGGGAATCCACGAGAGGTCTCGGCAACCGTCGACGACGGGACCACTGCGTCGTTCGGGAATCTCTCGGGCGGCCAGACAAAGACTCAAGAGTTAGATATCTCGACATCGGCAAGTTCGCTCTCATTCGATGGCTCCGGGATGGTCGACGCGACGCTCCGGATGCGAGAACGCCAGCGAACGGAGAGTCCGACGCTCAACGTGAACGGTGATGTTATCGCGGATTACTCCGGGACATTGGCTGACAGTGAGACGGTGTCGTTCATGCCGAACGAGTCGGTTATTCAATCGGGAACGAACACGGTGAACGTCACGGTCGGTTCCTCGGTCGGGGCGGATGCGCCAACACCAGAGGTTGACGTAGCATACCAGCATGATGCGAAATCAACGTTCTCGGTTGATTACTCGGCTGAGAAGTTGAGTGTGCGCTACGAGGTCGGTCGAAACTTCTCGTCCTCACAATCCGATATCTCGATGACTATCCCGTTCGACAACACGGTGTACGGGATGAGAGACGTCGAGAAACGAGTGAACGGCGGAAGCTGGACCGCAGTCGCCTCGTCGAACTATCGTATCACCGACGCGAACGAACTCGTCGCCGACATCGGCTCGGTCTCGAAAGGTGACACCGTCGAGGTACGCGCGAACGGTTCGCGCGTCGAGACTTACAACATGAGCATCACTGTCGAACGAGCGACCGCGAAAGGGAACAAACTCGACTCGAAACTCTCCATCGACTCCATCAGCGAAAACGGTCACTTGAGGTTCGCATCGTCGGGCGAGTCGAAGAAAATCGTGTACCCCATGAACGAATCGTGGGATTCGGCCGACGGATACGCTACCATCCAATCCAACGGTCAGCAGGACCTCTCCCTGCCGAACGCGCCAGAAGGAGGTACCTTCCGAGTCCAAACGATTCCGGTGAAGGCGACCCCAAATCAAGGCGACGTCGAGGTCTCGGTCTCGGAACCACGCCAAGAGGAACCGCAGTTCTACGTTCGGCCGGGCGATGCGCCCAGCGACACGGTGGAGTTCACCTATCTGAACGCGAAACCGGATACGAAGTACCTGCTCTACTCGAAATCGAACGGAGTAGTTCGGGACTCGGGCACAGCGAACTCGCCAGTCACGTTGACCGACGACGACAGCGCCGAGCGACTCGTGTTCCGGGTTGACGACAGCGGAAGCTCCGGGCCGTCGAACAGTGACGGATGGACCGATGGCTTCCCTCCACCGGGCCAGTTCGCCAAGCAATCGGCCAGCGGTGGGAATCTCCCGGTGGTCCTGCTCGTCTCAGGTCTCGGCATTGCAGTGCTGTGGTACGCTCGGAGTCGATATCGAGGAGCGAGCGGCGTCACGGGCCTGTTCGGCCGGGCGCTCTCCTCGAACGTGGTCCTCGGAAGTCTCGTCGTCGCAGTGGTCGGCGTCGGGGGCGCGGTCGGTGGCGTTTCGCTCCCGCCGGGCGCTGGTCTCCTGCTGCTGGTGACGGGCGTCCCGCTGGCGACGTACCTCGGCCTCCGTCGGACCGGCCAGTACTCGCACGTAGCATTCGGCGCAGTGACGGCCGTCGCGCTCATCCTCGGACTCCAACTGCTCGGCGGGAACGTCGTCAGTTCGGTGCTGTCGAACCTCGGCCCGTCGATGCCTATCATCGCCATCGGTGGTCTCTACGTCGTCTACAAGGCAGTCAAGGCCTACCGACGAGGGAAGACCGTGAAACTCAGCGTTCGAGGATTCCGCCGCGGGTCCTCGAACGACGAGGACGACAAAGGAGGGCCGTAGGACGATGCCGACACCGTTGGTCATCGGAGACGTCCTCTCGATGCTGGGACTCCCCCACGTCGTGGTGGTCGCGGTGATGGCAGTCGCGGCGTTCAGTCACGGACAGGACGTGGTTCACGCGGTCTCGTTCGGACTGACGATGGCGCGACTCGGGACGTGGGTCGCGGTCGTTGTTCTCGCGCTGGGTAGTGCGGCGGTCCTCGGACTGATTCCGGGCGTCGAGGCGAGCGTGAATTTCGGAACGCTCGGCAGTGGACTCGACCGATTGGGCGACCTGCTCCCGATAATATGACGCCGGAATTCGCAGTTAGTAGCGTCCTACTGGTCATCTGGGCGTGTTCGACGGTGGCTACGAGGTTCGAGGACCGCCTACGCTCAATCTAGAGCGTGTATTTATCGAATCACTGTTCTTGCAAGAGGTGTGATTCAGTCCGCTGTACGATTACTGGAACCGCTCTCGTATAGGTTTCTCCCTCAAGTACGACTGTTGCGTGTACCGTTCGTGGTGTCACTTCAACTGTATCTGACGTTTAAAACTGAAACAACTACTAACGCGATGCAAGTACGTTAAAACCCGTTCTCGGTCCCCCCATCTCCCTTATTCGTTCAAGGCATCACGGGCGTTTGCTAATGAGCTACGGACGAACGCAACCATCGAATCTGCGGTCGCGGCGGGCTCTTTGACCTCGTCTTTCCATGTATTGAAAAACCGCATTGGGTCAAGTTTGAGAATGCCTCTATAGACCTCACGCCGAGCAGTGAAGCCACTGGGAAGTGGACGGACCGACTCGTAGCCCTCCTGAAGCGCGTCTCGGAGTTCATCGTCTTCCTCAGGGGCGTCGTACCAGTCGAAGAATTCCCGCTCGGCCCGACAGAGGTCGAACTCCCCGCTCCCGACTAGTGAGAACTCCCAGTCAAGGACTCCAACGACTCGTTCCCCGTCGAACAGGACGTTCGCTGGCTGGTAGTCACCGTGAATGAGGTCCGGGCCATCTGCATTATTGAGAGCGTCTTGGTGAGTCCGGACGAATTTACGGACGGATTGCCCGGCCTCCTCGAACTGCGTCCCTGCGAGGTCGTCACACCATCTCGACACAAGTGTTTCGAGCATTTCACTCCACGTTCCTTTCGCATCAAGGTCGAGTTGGCCATCTTGAGCGCAGAGGTAGCCGTGGGACGCGAAGTCTGCCTCTGTGTGAAGCCGCGCTAGCATTGCACCTGCATTGCGGAGTCGCCGTTCTCGAAGGTCTCGCACTTCGTTGCTTCTATACGGAGTGCCGTTAATCCATTCGAAGAGTGCATAGTCATCCTCCGCGGCAAGTAGAGCCGGTGTCGGCACTGTTGTTTGTTCTCCGACATACTGGGCCACGAATACACGCTGGCCGATATGTGCGTTGTTTTCCCGAGCTACCTTGCAGACGGCGGTCTGACCGTCAACAATCACTTCGTAAACCCCGTTCGGACCCCGTGAGGGGAGTTCCCGGCGGATTTCGTAATCATCAGTGTATGTGGCAAGCGCGTCACCCACGTCTGCTACCATCTTATAAACTATGTTCTGCTCTTGTCAGTTAGATGTTACGATAGATGCGCACCACCCATTGCGCAAAACGTCGAGTCGTTCACGAGTGATAGACTACATAAAGGACTCGTATTACCAACTACTGTTAAGAGGATGTAGAAGTATACTCTGAATAACAGAAGCAATCCACCAATAATTCCTGTCATAAGACCCAACCGAAAAGGAGGTAATCTAATTCTCTTCCTTCGATTACACACCCCTTTTCTCTATTTGCCTCGACGACTGCGAGAGACTCGCGCGCGCCACGAGCGCGCACTACCGTAGAGGCGATAGGGGTCGGATTTTCCGCGAGGCCCAGACTGTGTCCACCCTCGTTTCATACGTTCTCCCGTCTGGTTTCGGGCGGTTCGACACGTGCGGTGAGGGCCGGGCCGTTCTGGCCCGGCCCGCATTGAGTTAGCCGCCTACGGGCAACTACCGTAGGGGTGTTGGGGGTTGGCGGACCCCCAGCCCGGACCCACAGATGCCGGATAGAGGAACTGTAGATGGTGATGACGGCGGAGACGGTGGGGTGTACGGTGCGCGAGAACTGGCCGGAACTGGCGACCGCGGCGTCGAGGCAGCGATGAAAACGTGCTAAAACCATATGCAAAATAGAAATTTGTCGAACGATAAACGAATCTCTCCGTCCTCGCTCGAAATAAAGTTGAAAAAGAGAGTGTTGCCACTACGTGCCGACGTGAACCCGGTCCGAAAGGGCGCTACCCTCCGGTGAATATCGCCGGGTACGGGTCAGTCCGAATCTCGACGTGGTCGCCGTCGATGTGGTCGCGGTCGAGCGCAGCGCCCAACTGCTCGCCAGTCAGATGAACGTCGGCGAACGTCTCCCAATTGGCAGCGTCGTCGCGACCGTCGTCGTCATCCTCTGCGCTGCTGCTGTCGCCCGTCGAGGCGTCGGTATTATCCGTGGCGTCCGCGTCGGACGTGCGATTCTCGCGGGCCTGCTGGCGGTCTTCGCGGCGTTGTTCACCGCGTTCGCGGATGTCCTTGAGGTCCTCGTCAGGATGGATAGCTTCGAGTTCGTCGAGCGCGTTGAGCCGGAGTTCTTCGTTGTTGAAGACGACGAGCGTGGGCATACTAAGCCGGAGCAGCACGTCATCTTCGACGAACTCCCCAACCATCTCCTGAACGTAGTCCTCGGTGAAGCCGGTAATCTCGGCGAGTTCCTCGTAGCGAGTGCCGTTCATCGTGGCGACGGCGTAGAGAAGGTCCCACTTGCTCTGGGTCCCCGACTGGCCGTACACAGTGTTGAGGATTCGCCGGAGGCGGGTCTCGTTCGCTTCTTGGACGGCGGCCCGCCAGCCGGTCGGGACGAGCGTGTCGATGCGCTCGCGGTCGCGCGGCTCGTAGTAGTCGTCCTCACGCAGGAGGCCGAGATTCAGGCCGGACCGAACGGCGACCGTCGAGGCCATCTGGCGGAGCGTCGCGCGGAGCGCGGCCCACTCATCGGCGTGCGGGAGTTCGGTATCGTGGTCGGTACCCGCGAAGAACGCTTCCAGCTTCGGTTCGGAGAGGCGGTCGTCACGGGGACTCCCGTTGATGCGATAGACCTTCAGACCGAGTTCGATGCCCTCGCGCTGGGCGAAGGCGTTGAAACCGAGGACATTCCAGCGGTCCGAGCGGACCATCTCCTCAACGAACATCCCTTCGCGCATAGTGCTGTCGCCGTCCACGTCGCCGCGGCCACCGTACTCCAGCATCGACTTCGCCTCGCGGAGGCGCTGGACGACGGCGTCCATCATCTCGCTGGCGAACCGATGGTGGACCTCGCCCTTCCAAACCTTCCACGAATCACGGTTGAACGTACTCCAGTCAGGGCGCTCGACGCCGAGCGCGGTCGCGGCGAGGTTCGTAATCTGGACGGTGCGGACGAGCGATTCCTTGCTCCCGGCGTAGGTGGTCTGGGTTTTGAATCGCGAGCCTTCACCGTGTTGGCAGACCATCGGGTCGCCGGACGGTCGGACGAGATTCTCGTCCTGCGGCTGGACCCAGCACTGGTAGGAGACGGGTGCGCGGAGGTTGCCGTCGAGGTCGGCCGCGAGCTTGCCCGAATCCTCGTCGTAGCGCATGACCGAGAGGTTGTACTCGTAGTACTGCGAGATGAGCGCCTCCGCACCCGCGTTCGGTCCAGCGAGGTCGTCGTCCACGTCGCGACCGACCATCCAGCCCTTCGAGGAGAGGACGAGGTGGGCCGGGTAGTCATCGTGAAGCCAGTCGAATTGGTCGTGGACGTCCTCGGCGAGGACGACAGGCTCCTCCTCGGGTTCGATATCGAGGTTCTGCCAGCCCTCGAACAGCCGAGTGTAGAAGCTCTCACTGTCGTCTTCGTCCTCGTCGAGGAGGTCTTCGAGGACGGCCTGAATCCCGTGACCGTGTTCGATAGGGTCGGGATAATCGAGTTCGTCGTAATCCTTGAGGAGGACCTCGTGTTCGGCGTCCTCGTCCGGAACGGGCGCGAGGCGGCCGCTCTTGGTGTAGTCGTGCGCCATGTGGGCGCTCTGCTGTGGGTCAGCGTCATCGAGCGAGACGCTCGCCGTCTGGGTGGGCACGTCGGCGCTCATGTTGCCTCCGCGAGCGCTGGCTCAGGCGTCGCGACCGGCACGGTCTCGCCACCGAGGCGGGCCTCGGCCGTCGTGAAGTGGTCGGGTGCGGCTTCCTCGGGTGCTGGGAGGACTACATCGACGCGGCGGCACTCGCAGGACCACCCATAGACCGGAAGGTCCTCGGTGATACGCGTCTCCAACAGGTCGGCCGGAACGGTCGGCGTTCCGATGGTGCTGGTCACGTCGGCCCCGCACAGCGGACAGAACGCGGCGTCGAGGTGGGCGTCGTAGTCGGCGATGAGGACGATAGTCCGCGGTTCGACGAGGTCGCTCGCAGACTCCCGCACCGTCACGACGAGTCACCTCGCTGCTCAGTAGCCGTGCTGGACCGAGCGCGGTTCAGGTCCCATTTGAACTCGAACCACCGGACGGTTTCGCACTCGTCGCAGCGGTACATCGTCATGAACGACCGGCTCGCGAATCGCCGGATAGAGCCGCACTCCGTACACTCGAAGTTGACCGAGTGGTTTTTGTAGGCAGTTCCGTTCTCTCCGAGAGAGTACTTCAGTGAGGGGCCGGTCGCGCCACCTTCTCGGACGGACTTCGGCACGTCGTGGCCGACCGTCGAGTCCCCGTTGGACCACTCACTTCCGTCTGTAGACTGCTCGCCAGTCACGCGGTCTCACCACCCGAGAACTCGGTGAGGCTCGTGAGTTTTGGACCGTCCTGCTCGTCGGTAGGTTCCTCGAGGTCGGCCGGGTCGGGATGATGCACGACCTCGGCGTCGAGGTCGTCGGCCAGCACATCGGCAAGCACGCGTCGATGACAGTACCGCGGGTCCTTCTCCCAGCAGACGAGCCAGACGTTCCGATGTTCGGCGCGGTCGCGGAGTTCGTCGAGGACTTGCTGTTGGCCCGCACCGTCGAGATGGTCGCGGTAGCGGTCCTCGAAGTCTACCGTGCGCCATGCGGCGGCGCTCGGGTTGGCGACGCCGTCGCGGTCGCCCGCCTCTTCGACAGTCTTGAACGCATTAAGTAGGTCGTCGGGCGGTGCGACCGCAGGAACGTTCCGGTCGGTGACGCGCTGGACGAAGTCCTGCGGATACCGGACGACGCCGAGGATGAGGTCGGCATCGTCGGGGTGGACGAGGGAGTTGAGGCCACCGAAGTAGGTGGTGTAGAGCGTCACCGCTGGTCACCTCCCTTGACGTCGTCGGGGTCAATGATGCGCGACCACGTCAGTTGCCGGTACCCTCGCTCCGAGCGGTCTCCCTCGACGCTGGTCCAGCCGTCGGGAAGAATTTCGTCGAGGACAGATGCCGAGATGACGGCCATCGCGAGGACGCGCTGGTTGTGTCCGGGTCGGGGGTCGTACACTGCGACGAGATACGCGGCGTTCTCCTCCAGAAGGCGTTCGTGTTGTCGCTTCCGGACGTAGATTCGGCCGCGTTGGCCGCTGGCGAGACGGTCCTGAGCGCTCTTGATTTCGACGTGTGTTCCCTTCGCGAGCAGGTTGATTCCGCAGAAGACGACCGAGTCGGTCGTAGTCGGGGCGAGCAGCGAATCGGCCAAGGCGTCGCACCACTCGGCCTCCCGGTCGCTGACGTACGCGAGTTGCTCGACGCGCTGGACGACGTTGGCCTCGACGGACTCGCCCGCGGCCTTCGGGTGGAGGACCGCCAGAGAGTCGCTCACGGCGACGCACCTCCGTCGGCGAGAACTCGTTTCTCCGGGGCGCTGTCTGGACTAATCTCGCTGGTGTCCTCGAACAGCGGTTTCGCGGTGCCTTCGCGTATCTCGCCGAGTGGCGAAAGGCCGAAGTCCTCGGGGAGATGGTCTCTGAGGAAGTGGTCCGAGGTTTTCGTCTTCCCGGAGAGGTCTTCACCGCAGGCCGGGCATGCAGTGAGGAGTTGGCGCTCGCGCCGTTGCGTGGCGCGGTCCTGAATCGCCATCAGGGACGACACCTCCCGTTATTAAGGGCAGGACACTGTTTTTCGGGGTCCTCGATGGCGCACCCGCAGAAGGTACAAACGGCGGCGTAGTACTCGACGCTCACGCCGACCACCTCTGTCCCCTAATATGACCGCCAGAAGGCGGCGACCCGCGTTCCGGATGCGAAGCTACTCGCTTTCTATTGGGGGTGTTCGAGAACGGCGATTCTCCGTTTTCCGGGAGGAAAAGACGCTCCTCTGTCGGTTTAGTTTCCCTCGGAACGGCGGTAAAACGGGAGTGGACTCGTCGGGATTTGAACCCGAGGCCTTCCCCGTGCCAGGGGGATGATCTACCGCTGATCTACGAGCCCTCGAACGCATCTCTTCGTTGTCCGGGGGTACTGATAAACCTCTCGGATTCCGACTACCACCGGGAAAGGGTGACGCATTGCTCGACGACTCGTCAGTGTCGGAGAGTCCGTGGCTTGACGCTGACAGGCTTTGGATTTAGTGGTGCAAGAACTCACTCGGGCCGGAAGGGAAGAAGAGAAAAGCCAGATATAGGCTTGAACACAGGAGTCTACAGCAACCGCACAGCACCGCGCCAGCGCGCGCCGGGGAAATTTTGTACTCTACGCCTGATGAGACGTGTGTAGACGGAATCAGATAGAAAAGCTTTACCCTCACAAAACCATTCCCCTGTGTACGGGAACAGCACAGCCGTAAATCTGACTCGTCGGGTCCGAGGCGTTCTTCGCCTCCCTACTTGCCCGACTCGGGATTACGGACGTGCGCCGCGTCAGACCGACGCATCAGCACGCCTACCTCACAATCGGCGATAGCGGCCTGTGCAGTTCCAATCCAGAAAACTATGGCACGAATGCACACCCGCCGCCGCGGCTCGTCCGACTCGGACAAGCCCGTGGCAGACGAACCGCCGAAGTGGAGCGACGTAGACGAAGACGCCATCGAAGAGCGCGTGGTCGAACTGGCCGAGCAGGGTCACAGCCCGAGCCAAATCGGCCTGAAGCTGCGCGACGAGGGCGTCAAGGGCACGCCGGTCCCCGACGTGAAGCTTGCGACCGGTAAGAAGGTCACCGAAATTCTCGAAGAGAACGACGCCGACGGCGACGTTCCGGAGGACCTCCGCAACCTGCTGAAGCGGGCCGTCCGCCTGCGCGAGCACATGGACGAGAACCCGCAGGACGCCCAGAACAAGCGGGCGCTCCAGAACACCCAGTCGAAGGTTCGACGCCTCGTGGACTACTACCGCGGCGACGAACTCGACGAGGACTTCAAGTACTCCTACGACAACGCCAAGGAACTCCTCGAGGACTAAATGTCTACTTCGGGTCGAACTGACGACGGGCCAGCCACGCCCGCCAGCGACGTGGCCGCCGGTCTGCGGGAGGCCGACTTCGTTCAAGTCCTCGCGCGCGCCGACGGTGACTGTCTCGCCGCGGCCGGACTGCTGGCTCGCGCGCTCGCCGAACGCGGCGTCCCCTACCAGATTCGGGTCGGGCGCTTCGGCGAGTCGGTGGCCGACGCCGACTCCGACGACACGACCGTCGGTATCGGTCTCGACGCCGCCGCGGGCGCCCACTTGCCGGGGGAAGCGACCCCGGCGAGCGTGACCGCCTTCGACGCGGCCAGCGAACTCAGCGGGTCGTCCGACCCGGTGCTAGCACTTGCTGGCGTCGCGGCCGCGGGCCACCCCGTGGGCGGGGGCGAGAGCGCTCACGTCCTCGAACAGGCCCGCGACGCCGGTCTCGACCGGCGACCCGGTGTCGGCGTTCCGACGGCGGACCTCGCCGACGGACTGGCCCACTCGACGCTCGCACACGCCGAGTACTCGGGCGAGGCAGACGCGGTGCAGGCCACGCTCGCCGAACTCGGCCTTCCCGCCGAACTCGACGTATCAGCCCACCGCACGATAGCCTCGGAGTTCGCGCTGGCGGTCGCCGGCGCGGACGCCGCGACCGACCGGGCCGCCGAGGCAGTCGAGCGCGCGCTCCGACCGCACGCAATTGCGGACGACTCGCCCGACGGCGAATCCGATGCTTCGGCGGGCGCGGACGCGCCCTTCGCAACGGTCGAGGGCTACGCCGACGTGCTGAACGCCGTCGCGCGCGAGCGGCCGGGCACGGGCGTCGCGCTGGCGCTCGGTCACGACGCACGCACCGACGCGCTCGACGCGTGGCGCGACCACGGCGCAGCGGCCCACCGCGTCCTCCGCGAGGCAACGACCGGCCGGTACGACGGACTGTTCGTCATCCGGACGGACGAGGCCCCCGTCGAGACGGTCGCGCGCCTCCTGCGGGACTTCCGGTCGCCCGAACCGGTCGCGCTCGTCGTGACCGAGACGGAAGCGGCCGCGACCGCAGTCGAGGACGCGAGCGTCGGCGCGGCGATGGACGAGGCCGCGCAGGCGGTCGGCGGGTCGGGCGGCGGCACGTCCGACCGCGGCTACGCGCAGTTCGACCACGAGAGAGACGCCAAGGAGTTTCTCACCGCGTTCCGGGAGGCCAGAGCGTGACGGGACGCCAGTCCGACGCGGACGGGTCCGCCGGTCGCTCGGCGACGATTCGGACCGAACTCGACGACGCCGCGATACTGGCGGCGTCGGTTCGCCCCGACAACACGCCCGAAATCGACACTCGCGCTGCAGACGGCGTCATCGAGACGTCCATCGAGCGCGAGACCACCGGCGGTCTCCGGACCACGGTGGACGACTACGTCGTGAACCTCGCGGTGGCGCAGGAAGTCGCACAGGCAGCCAGACGACACGCGAACGGCTCGCAGACGGACGCGAGCGAATCGCGAGCGAACGCAGACGACACAACCCAATCATGAGTGAACGATCCGTATCCAAGCAGAAACAGGAGAAACGGTGGTACACCATCCACGCTCCCGAGCAGTTCGACCGACAGGAGCTTGGTGGCACCCCCGCAGACGAACCGGACAAGGTCCTCGGTCGCAACATCGAGACCACGCTGGGCGAGCTGAAGGGCGACGCCAGCGAGAACAACACCAAGCTCACGTTCAAAATCAACGACGTGGGCAGCGACGCGGCGTACACCGAGTTCATCAAGCACGAACTCACCCGCGACTACCTGCGGAGCCTCGTGCGCCGCGGTGCCTCGAAGGTCGAGGCGTACGTCACGGTCCTGACGACCGACGACTACCGCGTCCAGATTCAGCCCGTCGCGTTCACGACCAAGGACGCCGACGCGAGCCAAGAGAAGGCCATCCGCAACACGATGGTGGACATCGTCGAGGAGGCCGCGGAGGACCGCACCTTCGAGGACCTCATCGACAGCGTGGTCGAGGGTCGCCTCTCGTCGGCCATCTACGGCGAGGCCAAGACCATCTACCCGCTCCGCCGCGTCGAGATTCAGAAGGCGACGATGGAGGCCCGTCCCGAAGAGGTCGCCGCCGAGGAGGAGACCTCGGTGGACGTGGACGAAGAAGAAGTCGAAGTCTGAGCGCGGACTTCCGAGTTCGATTCGACTTTCGTTTTATCGACCTGACCGAGTTACCGAGAGCAACGCCGAAACCGCCGAGGCGGCCGTCCGTCGTTCTCGGTGGGTCAGGGAAGTCGGAATACTGCGAGTAGCGTCCGGACGGGGTCTACTCCGTCACGACGATTTTCCCGACCATCCCCGTCGGTTCGTGGGGGATGCAGAAGTAGTGGTACTCGCCCGGCACGTCGAACGTCACTTCGTAGGTCGCGCCCGCGTTGATTCGCCCGCCGAAGCCGTCCGTCCATCCGTCGCGGGCGGCCTGCTCGGAGTCGAATCCGCCGGACGCGAAGTAGTCGGCGTCGTCGGGAATCTGGTCCTCGTAGGCCGTCACGGTGTGGCGGCGGTTGCCCGTGTTCCGCCAGACGACCGTCTCGCCGACGCCGATTTCGAACGTCTCCGGGCGGAAGAACGCCGACCCCATGCCGATGTCGTAGTCGGCGTCCTCGCTCTCGTTCGCGCTCGCGCTTCCGCCGCGGAGGGCGCTACACCCGGCGAGACTCAGCGACCCGACGCCAGCGGCACCCGCGAGGAACGTTCGGCGGTCCATGTCCGACCCTCGGCGCGCGAGCGATTTAGGTCATGCGGAAACCGATTCGGGGACTCCCGACGCAGCGACGAACGGACCTGTCCGGCCGCCGGTAGTAAGCCGGATATAAAGACGTATCAACGGCCGTCGCACACCCGACACGTATGGAACCCCGGTTCGTCGGTCGGCTCGGCGTCGCCGACGCGGTGACGGTCGCCAACGCCGCGCTCGGCTTTCTGGCGGCCGTCGTCGCGACCATCGACCCGGGACTGTCCGCTCGATTGGTGTTGCTGGCGGCAGTCGCGGACGGACTCGACGGCGTCGTCGCTCGCAAGTGGGGAAGTACCCCGGCGGGCGAGTACTTGGACTCGCTGGCGGACGTCGCCTCGTTCGGCGTCGCGCCCGCCGCGCTGGTGTTCGCCATTGCACGCCAGCGGTGGGGACTGGCCGACCCTTCGGCGATGGCGGTCGCCGCGTTCTGCGTCCCCGCGTTGTTCGTGGCGATGGCCGTGGTCCGGTTGGGGCTGTACACGGCGTACGACGTCGGAAACGGCCACACGGAGGGCGTCCCGAGCACGCTCGCGGCGACGATTCTGGCGACCGCCGTGTTGGCGGGCGTCGAGGACGCCGCAGTGCTGCTGGCGGCCGCAGCGGCCTTCGCGTACCTGATGGTTACACAGGTGACGTATCCGGACCTCTTCGCTCGGGACGCGCTGGCGATGGGCGGCGTGCAAGCGCTCGCCATCCTCGCTCCGACCGCGTTCGGGCGGGCGTTCCCGCGACTCCTGCTCGCGGCCGCGCTCGCCTACCTCCTGCTGGGGCCGCGGTTCTACTGGCGCGACGCCCAGTGCGAACTGGACGACCGCGAGGTGGCCCCACGCGAGGTGGAAGGGAAACGCTCTTGAGGTGTACGCACCGAGTTTTGACCATATGAGTCCGGTAAGCCTTGCGGGGTGGGACGAATGAGCGACGAGGACAACGAGACGGACGCCGAGACCGAGGCGACCGAAACCGAGGAGTCGTCGGTCGAGGCGACGCTCACCGAGGAAGAGATTGAGGCGGAACTGGACGCGGCCGAGGCGGACCTCGACGCCGCGGAGACGGAAGCGGACCTCGACGAAGTGGAGGCCCATCTCGACGAGATAGACGGCCACGTCGAGCGCGCCGACCTCCCCGAACCGGAGGACGAAGACGAGGAGAGTCCGCGCGAGCAGTTGGAAGACCGCCTCTCGACGCTCAGAAACGACCTCGAAGAGGCCCGCGGCCCCTACGCCGAGGACGTCGTGGAGGACGTGTCGGCGGCGGGGACCACCATCGAGGAGACCGAGTGGACCGAACACGGCCGCGAGGAACTGGCGGAAGCAGTGGATGCGTTCGTGACCGAGGTCGAGGAGATTCTCGGCACCACCATCTCGGTTACGGTCTCGCCGGACCTCGACGACCTCACGACCGCAGTCGAGGACACCGCGGTCCGTATTGGTGAGGCGGGACTCGACCCCGACGACGACGCCGAGACCATCGCCGAACTGGAGGCGGCGGCCGCCGACCTGCAGACGGGCGTCGAGGACGCCGAGGAGTGGGACGACCTCGAAACCCGCGAGCAGTTGCAGGTACAGGGTTTCTACGACGTTCTGGACCACCGCAAGGACTATCCGCCGGAGTGGCACGCGCTGAAGGTCTGGGAGAAGCGCGGGCGCGCCGACATGGTGCTGCTCGGACTCGACAACTTCCAGTCGAACTTCATGGAGGAACACTGTCTGGAGGCGCTCGAACGGATGGGCCACCCCGACTCGCTCGACGCGATGAAAGAGCGCGCCCAGCGCCGTGACAAACCCGCCATCAAGATAATCGGTAAAATCGGCGAGGAGGACGGACTCGATGCGGTTCTCGACTACGTCGATTCCGACCCCGGTCTCGCCAAGCCCGCGCTGAAGGCCGTCGGCGAAATCGGGAGCGAGGAGGCGACCCAAGACGTGGCGAACCAACTCGCGGCCGACGACGCCTCGGTCCGGAGTCAGGCCGCCCGCGCGCTCGGTCTCATCGGCGACACGCGCGCTATCGACCCGCTGACGGACGTCCTCGAAGACGACGAGGCAGACGAGGTCCGGGCCAGTGCGGCGTGGGCGCTCAACCAAATCGGCACCGAGCGCGCCGTCGAAGCGGTCCGCCCCTTCGCCGACGACCGGGCGTACCTCGTGCAGACCGAAGCCGAGAAAGCGGTCGAGAGCCGGTCGGAAACTCCGGCGTAATCGCTCCATACCGGTTTTTCAGTACGACATTGACCGCGATAATCGCGGAGTAGTACGACACTACCGAGCGACAGCGCCAAGTAGCCACACCATAACAAAGCGCCCCCTTTTCGTCGTATTACGTAGCCGAACTATGGCCATCGATACGCAAACGCTCGGATGCTGTCCGAACTGCGGCGAGGCGATTACCCGCGACTACCTGCTCATCGAGTACGAGTCGGAAGGTCGGCCCGAACGCTTCGCAGAATGTCCCGACTGCCGCGACGTGGTTCATCCGTCAGGCGAGTAGCGCCGCGAGGAATTGTATCGTAAACGAGACGATGAGGAGGAACGCACCGATTCGACCAATCCAGGTGTGTTCTGTCACTTCCATCGGTGAGATATCGACGCTGTAGTCGTTGTACTCCTCGCTGTACTCGACGTAACTCGGCAGTTGGAAGAACTCGAAGAAGACCAGCGCCGCACCGAGTGCGCCGAGCGCGTATCCCGCAAGTTCGAGTGCCAGCACGAAATCGACCATAGTCACACCGGCGAACCTGTCGAGCAAAAAGCCATCGGTCCCCGAGAGTTTAAATCCGGAGGCGGGACCAATCCATCGCGTGTCGCTCTCGACCGACTCCGCACCGATTCTCGTCGCCGCCGTGCTGTCCGCAGTCGTTCTCGTAGTAATTCCACCAGCAATCGCTGTAAACACGCCCGCCGAGACAGCTCTCGTCGGCGAGACGACCGCCAACGACGCTCCCGTCGATATCGGTCCGGCCGACTCGCCAGAAATCGTGGCACTCTACCCGAATCCCGTGGCCGACGGCGACACGGGGGAGTTCGTCGTCGTGCGGTTTTCCGAGCGGTCGAACCTCTCGAACTGGTCGCTCGCTGACGGTGAAACGACGGTATCGTTGCCGAACGCGACCGTTTCCGGCCGAGTCGCGGTTTCTGCCGTCCCTCAAACCGCACGGAACCTGACAGACGCCCGCGTCCTCGCGGTCGCTGGCAGTCTTTCACTGGCGAACGGGGGTGAGACCGTTCGGCTGGTCTGGGACGGAACCGCAGCGAGAACGTCAAGAACAGATGTAAACGATAGCCTCGCTGCGACCGTCACCTACGAGGACGCTCCCGAAGGAGAACGCTTTCGTCGCGTCCGGAGCGGGGACGACCTGACTGTCGAGACGAAAGGGTCCGCAGGGACGGCCGGGTGGCGGTGGACTCCGCTCGGCGCGACCGACTTCGGCGTCGCCCGAACCGGACCGACCGACGCCCGCGCCTTCGTCCTCCCGGACTCGCCCGCGGTTCCCATCGAAACCCTCCGGCGGGCCGACCGGCGCATCCTCCTCGCCGGGTACACGTTCGCCTCCGAGCGAGTCGCCGACGCGCTCGCGTCCGCGACTCGACGCGGCGTCGAAGTTCGCGTACTCGTGGACGATTCCCCGGTCGGCGGTCTCTCCCGCAGGTCGGCCGAACTGCTCGACTCGTTGGCCGCTCGCGGGGTCGAGGTCCGAGTCCTCGGCGGACCGCGCGCACGCTACGACTTCCACCACGCGAAGTACGCCGTCGCAGACGACCGGGCGCTGGTCCTGACCGAGAACTGGAAGCCGTCGGGGACCGGCGGCCACTCGAACCGCGGGTGGGGAGCGGTCGTCCGGAGCGAGGCGGTCGCGAGTCGTCTGGCCGACGTGTTCAGGGCCGACGCGGGGTGGCGCGGGGCAACTCCGTGGTCGGAGTTCAGACGCGGCCGGAGTTTCGACCCCGCGGACGGTGCGCCCGCGAACGACACCTACTCCGAGGCGGTCGCTCCCGACCGCGTAAACGTCTCTTCGAGCGGCGTCTTGATAGCGCCCGACAACGCGGAGGCGTCGCTCGTCTCGACGCTCGACGCCGCCGACGAGTCGATTCGCGTCCAACAGGTCGCCATCGGCGGGCGAAAGCACTCGCTGTTACGGGCGACGGTGCGGGCCGCCCGTCGGGGCGTCGAGGTCCGAGTCCTGCTGAGCAGCGCGTGGTACGTCGAGGAGGACAACCGGAAACTGGTCGAGTGGCTGAACCGCCGTGCCGAAGCGGAGGGCCTGCCACTGGAGGCACGCATGGCGGACCCGCGAGGACGCTATGGGAAGATTCACGCCAAGGGCGTAGTCGTGGACGGCGACGCCGCAGTCGTCGGAAGCCTCAACTGGAACAACCACTCCGCGAGGGCGAACCGCGAAGTCGCGGTCGTATTACGCGGCGAGGAGGCGGGCGGATTCTACGCCCGCGCGTTCGACGCCGACTGGCGGGCGAGCGCGAACGACGGGTTCGGAAGCGGCGGTCGAGTCCCGGTCGGTCTGCTCGGGGCAGTTGCCGTCGGAGCGCTCGTCGCCCTCCTGTACGCGAAACGCGAGGTGGTGTTCGAGAACTGAGAAACGGAGTCGAGGACTGAGAGAAGCGCCCTACGGATGTAGGCGGTCAGTCGTCCTGCTCGTGGCCGACCGTCGTGCTCTGCAACTCCTCGTCGATTTCGGCGTCGGCCATCTTCTCCACGAGCGCGTCGAGGACCTCCTCGCGCATGCCGGGGACGAACTTGATGGACCCGACGACGAGGTGGCCGCCGCCGGAGACGCCGCCGCCGACGACCTCCTCGTTGAGTTCCGTGACCATCTCGGGGATGTCGAGGCGCACGCCGTCGCTCCGGAGGACCGCGAAGTCCGGTCCGTAGCCGATGGTGATGACGGGTTCGCCGGTCTGCTGGACCTTCCGGTCGTGGATTTCGCCCGTGGTCTTGCCCGGCGCGGGGTAGGTGAACCGATGGGCGTGGTTCTCCACGTCGATGCGGTAGAGGTGGGCGTCGCTGTCGAGTCGTTCGTGTTCGACGTGGGGCATCGCCGCGTCGAGTTGGTCCTCGACCTCGGACTCGGCGGTCTCCGCGAGGAACTCGACGAGTTCGCGGTGGCGCTCCTCGCCGTCGCCGTCGTCGGCCGAACTCCGACCGCTCTTCGAGGCCGGCTCGACCGTGTTGCCCACGTTCAGCACGTCGTTGATGAGGTTGCGGCCCGCGTCGTACTTCAGCCAGTGGGCCTCGTAGTCGAGCGCCTCGCCGATTTCGCGGAGGAACGACTCGTCGTAGCCCTCCGACTCGGCGAGTTCGACGTAGTCGGTCATCACGTCGGCCTTCGAGCGGTCCGAGATGCCCGCGACCGCGGGGACGTGACGGAGTTCCTCGGTTATCGGCGGCCAAATCATCCGCGCGAGTTCGACGCACATCATCCCGGTCGTGATGCGGTAGTCCTCGTCGTAGAGGTACGGGTTGACGTGGTTGTCCACGTAGGGTTCGACCGCTTCGGGGTCGGGGTGGTGGTGGTCAACGACAACGATGGGGATGTCGTAGTGCGCGAGGTTCTTGTACGCGGGCACGTCCTCGGCGGTGCTCCCGTTGTCGAGCATCAGCAGGAGCGGGAGTTTCTGACCGTGACGGGCCTGGTCCTCCAGCGCGAAGTTGAGGTCGCGAGTCACGTCCTCCATCTCGTAGAAGGGGGCCTTGCTCGGGAGGCGCTTGAACAGGTGGCGCTTGGCCTCGGGGTCTTGGTGGGTGTCTTGGATGAACTGCTCCAGCGCGTACTGGACCGGAATCGAGGCGCACATCCCGTCGCCGTCGGCGTGGTGGCGCACCCGAATCGGCCGACTCTCGAGGACGGTCCGTCGGAGTTGCTTGGCGACCTGCTGGAGGTCGGGGAACATCTGGGTCAGCGCGGGCCACTCCACGAGCGGTTCGACCTCGTGGGGTTCCGCGCGCTCCTCGAACGCCGCCGCGAGGCGCTCGCGCACGTCCTCGGCCTCGCCGTTGGTCAGCACGTCGAGGCTATCGACTTCGACCTGCAGGGCGTTGTCGCGCTCCTCGACCTGCCCGGTGATTCGAATCACGTCGTCGATTTCGACCTCGGGGTAGGCACGGACGCCCGCTTCCTCGAACGCCGCGCACGGGATGACGCCCGTCTCGTCGCTGACGTGGAAGATGGTCGGGCCGCCGGTCTGCTTTATCTGGACGACTTCGCCTTCGAGGTGGACCGTCTCGCCGACCGCGCTGCCGAGTTCGCCCGCGTCGGCGATGTCGTAGTCGTGGTCTACCTCGACGGTCTCGTACTCGTCGAGTTCGACGGGGTCGAAACTCAGGTCGCCGTTCTCTCGGATTTCGGTCAGTTCGACCACGAGGTCCTCGCCGACCTCGTAGCTCCCGTCGTAGTTGGACTCGTGGGCGAGTCCGGAGACCGACTCGGAGAGGTCCACGAAGACGCCGTAATCGACGACGCCGTTGACCGTCGCGTGGTAGTAGTTACCCTCTTCGACGTCTTCGAGGGTGCAGTCCGGGTCGAGGTCGTAGACGACGACCCCGCCGGAGGTATCGGTAGATGTCATTCTTGGCCGTTGTTTCGGTTCGCCCGATTTTAAGGGTTTGCAACTGGGTTCGTGTCGGCGAGCGTCCCACGGGGACCGCTTTCGGTTTGTGACGGTTACCGCTCCGCTCGCCAGTCTTCCCGCAGGAGACCGTAGCAGAGCACGTCGTGATACTCCCCGCGGAACCACGCCGCCTCGCGGAGCGTCCCCTCGTGGTCGAATCCAAGCGATTCCAAGAGGCCAGCGGAAGCGTCATTGAAACTACCGACTTGGGCACTCACCCGCCGAAGGTTCCGGTCGTCGAAGGCGTACGCTACCATCGTTTCGGCGGCGTCGGAACCGTACCCCTGTCCGTGGTGTTCGGGCGCGAACCAGTAGGCGAGTTCGGCGTCGCGCGAGCGGGCGGTCTCGGTGGGACCGTACTGCGACCCGGTCAACGCCACGATTCCCAACGGCTCGTCGCCGTCGCAGGCGAGGCAGTGGACGCCGTCTTCGCCCGAGACGACGTTCTCGAAGAACTCCTCGCACTGGTCGTAGTTCGTCGGATTGACGTCGAGGGCGGGTCTCCACACCCGGGCGTCGTTCATGCACCGCTGGACGAACTCGATATCGGCCGGTTCTACCGGTCGAAGCGTTACTTCCTCACCCTCCAAAAAGACTGGTCCGGGCATATCGAACGAGACAGAGAGCGCCGACTAATGCGTTTTTGAGATGCGTGAACTAGAATCACTCAAACTCCCCTCCGCAGCGCGTCGTCTCCGTGTCGAGGTCGCGGGTAGCGGTTCGCAACCTTTAGAACGCGCCCGCCCGGAGATTTCACCATGCGGTTGTTCCGGTCGAGCGAGATACTCGGCATCGCGGAGGACGCCCTCCAGTTCGCCCTCGCGGCCTCCGAGGACGCCCATCCCCACGAGTACATGGGCTTTCTCCGCGGCGAGGACGCCCGGTCGCTGGGACTCGAACGAGACGGGACCGTCATCACCGACGTGCTGGTCATCCCGGGCACGGAGACCAACTCTGTGAGCGCGACCGTCAAGACCAGCCAGATACCCAACGACTTCAACTCCGTCGGGTCGGTCCACTCCCACCCGAACGGCGTTCTGAAGCCGAGCAAGGAGGACCTCGCCACGTTCGGGAAAGGGAAGGTCCACATCATCATCGGCTACCCCTACGACGACGAGGACTGGAAGGCGTTCGACCGGGAGGGCGAACCTCGCGAGTTGGACGTCCTCGACGTCTCGCTCCCCGAGGGCGAATCGTTCTTCGACTTCACGCAGGCCGACATCGACGCCGAGTTGGACTACGACCTCGGCGAGGATTCAGACTCACCATGACCGACGAGGACTCAGCATGACCCACGTCATCGCACAGGGAACCTTCGACCTCCTCCACCCCGGACACGTCCACTACCTCCGGGACGCCGCCGCGTTCGGCGATAGGCTCACCGTCATCGTCGCGCGCAGGGAGAACGTCACCCACAAGGACCCGCCGATTCTGCCGAACCGCCAGCGCCGCGACGTGGTGGCCGCCATCGACGTGGTAGACGACGCCCGCGTCGGTCACCCCGAGGACATCTTCGCGCCCATCGAGGAACTGGACCCCGACGTCATCGCCCTCGGCCACGACCAACACCACGACGAGACCGCCATCTCGGACGAACTCGCTCGCCGCGGTATCGACTGCGAGGTCCGTCGGGCGAGTCCCCGCGACCCGGAGTACGAGGGCGAACTGCTCTCGACGGGCCGCATCATCGACCGGATTCTCGCCGAGCGCGGCGACCGCTGACGGCCCGGCCCACAGACACTCCCGTCTCGGCGCGCAACGTCCACCGGACTCAGCATGACACGGACACGTAGCTACTCCGACGCAGAGCGCCCGGAGCGGACCGAACGGACGCCGAGCGTGACGGACTCGGTCCGGCGGTTCGGCTTCGTCCACGCGTTCGCCGGACTCGCGGGTCTCGTCGGTCCGGCGGTCGAGGGGAACGACGACGGACTCGTCAACACGGAGCCGGGACTGTTCCTCGGCGTCGTCGCTGTCAACGGTCCCCACGCGCTGTTCCACCTCCTGTGGGGACTGCTGGGCCTGAGCGCCAGTCGCGACGAGGGGTCGGCCCGGAGACACGCCCTACTGAGCGCCGTCGTCTTCGCGACGCTGGCCGCCGTCGGCTGGCGGCGATTCGGCTTCGAGCGAGGCGTCCACCGCATCGGCGTCTTCGCCGTCGATGGCTGGGGGAACCTCGGTCACGCCATCGTCTCCGTGCTCGGTCTGCGCACCGCGATGCGGTCGTGAGACCCGTTCAGGGGTCACGCCCGTCTCCAGACCCTCCTTATCCCGCCGTTATCGACGTCACTCGCCGACTATACCTGATAGTTAGATTATAACAAAGCCGTTTCCGGCCGTCCGATAGACCGACCTATGGTCTCCCCCACAGACGTGGACGACGACAGGCGACGGTTGCTGGCGGGCGTCGGCGTCGCGGCGTTCGGCGACGTCTCACTCGGCGAGCGAGGCGGGGACGGCGACGGACGCGGCGGCAGTGAACGGAACGGCGACTCGGACGACGATACCGGCGAGCGGTCCGGCGTCCACCCCGACTGGCGGACCCGCGGGTTCGACGCCGGAAACACGAGCTACAACCACGCGACGACCGGTCCGACCGAGCGGGGTCTCCCGACGTGGCACTTCTGGGAGTTCACGACCGGCCCGGTGGTCGCCGACGGTACCGTCTACGTCGGCGGCCGTGGCGGATGGGGCGACGACCGGACCAGCGACGGTGTCTACGCGGTGGACCCCGAGACCGGCGAACGGAAGTGGGAAGCGACGTTCGAGGACGCGTCGTTCGGGCGACCCACGGTCTTCGGCGGGACCGTCTACGCCTTCGGGTCCGAGGACGTGCTGTACGCGCTCGACGCGGCGACCGGCGAGGAGCGCTGGCGCTACGCCGACGCGGCGAACGTCGGAACCCCGGTGGTCGCCGACGGAACGGTCTTCCTCGGCGGCCGCGAGCGGTTGGTCGCACTCGACGCCGAGACGGGCGCGCACCGGTGGGAGTACGGCACCACCGACGGAATCGCGTACTCACCGGCGGTCCGTCGGGGACGCGTGTTCGCCAGCGAGGGCACGTGGCGCACCTCGGAACACCGACTCCACGCCTTCGACGCCGCGACCGGCGAGCGACGCTGGACGTACGAGTATCCGGACGACTGCGAGTTCGTCAGAACCGCGCCGACAGTGGGCGAGGGGACGGTCTTCGTCGGCGGCGGGTCCCACGACATCGACAAGGGTCTGGGCCGGGTCGTCGCGTTGGACGCGAACACCGGCGAGGTGGCGTGGTCGTGGGTCGGAGACGAACCCATGAACCAGACGATGGCATTGGCTCACGACACCCTGTACGTCCCCACGAAGGGCGCGTTCACGGCGCTCGACGCGACGACCGGCGAGGAGCGCTGGCAGTTCGCCGTCGATTCCGCAGACCGGAATCCGATGGCCCGCATCGACCGATTCTCACCCCCGGCGGTTGTCGGCGACACCGTGTACGTCGGCGGATACGACGCCGCGGTCTACGCGCTCGACGCCCGCGCGGGGACCTGTCGCTGGCGGTACGCCCTCGGCGAGACGTCGCGCGCGAGTTCCCAACCGGCGGTCGTCGATGGGACCGTGTACGTGGCCTGCGACCACCTCTACGCCTTTTCGGAGACCGGGGACGCGAGCGTGGAGGCGAACTTCGTCTTCGAGAACACGGGACCCGGTCCCGAACACGAGATTCGCGTCGGCAGGCGAGTCACGTTCTGGGGGCGACTCACCACGGGCCGATAGCCCGCTACGAGTGGGACTTCACGGGTGACGGGACTGCGGACGCGACCGGGCAGTTCGCCAACCACACCTACGAGGAGTCGGGGAAGAAAAGGGCGACGTTGCGGGCGGTCGGTGCGGACGGCCGCACCGACACGATGACTCGCGCGGTTCGCGTCAGACCGACGCTGGACGCGTAGTCGTCGCTACAGCGAGTCCCACGCCTTCAGCGCGCGGGGCCACGACGTGAGGTCGGCAATCCAGCGCGCGGCCACGGCCTTCTTCAGGAACTTCGCGGGGTAGGAGTTGAACGTCCGAATCGGGACCGAATCGACGTCGTGGGCGACCGCGGTCTCGCCGACCGAGATGAGCGTCCCCTTGTCGTCGTAGGTCCACGTCTTCAGCGGTTGGTCGTTGATGGCGCGGGCGATGTTCTGGCCCGCCACCTCGGCGGCCTGCCACGCCGCCTGCGCGGTCGGCGGTGCGGGGTCCTCGCCTTGGTCGATGATGGCCGAGTCGCCGATGGCGAAGACGCTCTCGTCGCTGGTCTGGAAGTTTGACTCCGTGGTGACGCGGTTGTGCTCGTTGTCGAGTTCGGTGCCGTCGAGCGCGTCCTGTCCGGTGATACCGCCGGTCCAGACGAACACGTCGTAGTCGAGGGGGTCGCCCTCGTCGAACTCGATGGCGTCCTCGGTGGCCTCCGTGATGGGGTCGTCGGTCAGGATTTCGACGTCGGCCTCTTCGAGGTGTCGCCGGACCGTCCCCTGAAGTTCGGAGTCCTGTCCGGGCATGATTTCTTCGAGCGCTTCCACGAGGTAGATGTCGATGGGCGCGCGGTGTTCGTCGCGGTACTCCGCGACCTCGCCCGCGCTCTGGATACCCGACAGGCCAGCGCCGCCGATGACGACCGTCGCGGGGTCGTTGCGCGAGGCCTGCGAGGCCGCCCGCTCGACTTGGTCGTGAATCTCGTGGGCGTCGTCGAGGTTCTTGAGCGTCAGCGCGTTCTCCTCCATCCCGGGGATGCCGTAGTAGGCGGTCTGGCTCCCGAGCGCGACGAGCAGGTAGTCGTACTCGACCGAGTCCTCGCCGTCGAGTTCGACTGTCTGGTCGTCGGTATCGACGCTCTCGACTCGCGCCTGCACGAACTCCGTGCTCGGGCTAGCGATGTCGCCGACGGGAATCGTGATGTCCTTCTCCACGCTCGGGTCGCGGATGACCCGGTGGGCCTCGTGGAGCACGAGGTGGTAGTTGTTCTCCGAAATCCACGTCAACTCGGCGTCGGCGTGGTGTAGTTCCTCTTCCAATCGCTGAACCGCGCCTGCACCGGCGTAACCGGCGCCGAGTACGACGACCTTCTCAGTCATATCGGAACCTGCGAAGGCCTCGGATACAAAGGCTTTGGAAGTCACGTACGGACGATTGGGAATGACAAGCAGGGTCAGCGAGCGGTGTCTCCCGGTCGGACGAGTTCTGCGCGGGCGAACGATTTCGGTCGGCCACCACCGGGGAGCGTCGAAGAGAAGAGAACGAGAGTTAGTGTTCGGGCGTTTCGGCGGGCGCTTCCATCGACGCTATCTTCAGGATGAGGATGTTGTTGGTGTCGTCCTTCCCGTCTACGGTCCCCTCGATGACGAGTTTGGACAGCGGCGTTGGACCGACGCGGACCGAGTCGCCCTCGTGGAACTCGCGGACCGACCCGCGGACGTGGATTTCGGCGCGGCAGAGTTCGGGGTGGTGGACGCTGGCGAGGTCTATCTCACCGACGTTCGCCTCCTCGACTTCCTCCCCCTCGTGGAACAGCGGCACTTCGGCCTCTTGGTCCATGTCCTGAACGCCGAGGGCGTCGAACGCGTTGGCGGTCGGCTTGTACCCACCCTTGGGACCGGGAACGCCTTCGACCAGTTGGAGGGCCTTCAGGCTCTGCATCTGGTTCCGGATGGTGCCGGGGTTGCGGTCCACCTCGTCGGCGATGTCCTCACCTTTGACTGCGTCTTCGGTCTCCCGATGGAGGTCTACGAGTGCGCGGAGAATTTTCTTCTGACTCGCGGTCAGTTCGATTGACGACATTACACAAACCTTGGCAATAGATTGCCTTAAATGCGGCGAACCGCACGAAAGGACCGCGGGATTTCGGGTTTCGGACCGACTACAGTTAACGGTCTCGCATCCGGACGACGGAGCGACAGCGATTTGGCAGTGGCGGCGGTGCGTCCAACTATGCAGGACAAACGCGTCATGGTGACCGGCGGTGCGGGTTTCATCGGTTCGAATCTGGCGAACTACCTCGCGGCGGACAACGACGTAATCGCGGTGGACGACCTCTACCTCGGCACGCCCGAGAATCTGGACGAGTCCGTCGAGTTCCACGACGTGAGCGTCGTGGACGACGACCTTCCGACCGAAGGCGTGGACGTGCTGTTCCACCTCGCGGCGCTGTCGTCGCTCACGATGCACGAGGACAGCATCGAGGGACTCCGCGACGGCGTCCGCGTCAACGTCGAGGGCTTCGCCAACACCGTCGAGCAGGTCCGACAGGACGGGTGCGACACCGTGGTCTACGCCTCCACTTCGTCTATCTACGGGAGTCGGACCGAACCCTCGCCCGAGAGCATGGACGTGGAGGCGCGCACGGGCTACGAGGCTTCGAAACTCGCCCGCGAGCGCTACGGCGAGTACTTCGCCAACGCCCACGACATGAACGTCGCGGGGATGCGCTTCTTCTCGGTGTATCAGGGCTACGGCGGGTCGGAAGAACACAAGGGCGAGTACGCCAACATCATCTCGCAGTTCGCACACGACATCGCCAACGGCGAGTCGCCGGTCATCTACGGCGACGGCAGTCATACCCGCGACTTCACCCACGTCTCGGACATCGTTCGGGGCCTCGAACTCGCGGCCGACCACGAACTCACGGGCGTCTACAACCTCGGTACGGGCGAGTCCTACAGCGCCAACGAGGTCGTCGAGATGCTGAAGGAGGAACTCGACTCGGACGTCGAACCGGAGCACGTCGAGAACCCCATCCCCGACGACATGTTCGTCCACGACACGATGGCCGACCGCTCGAAGATGACGGAGGCGACCGGCTGGGAACCCGAAATCAGCTTCGAGGAGGGTCTGAAAGAGGTCTGCGCGCCGTACAAGTAAGACTCGTTTCCCGCCGCGCTCGCAATATCTGCGTCGAAACGAAATCACGTCTTCTTTACCCTCGGCCCAAGACGCTTCGACCATGAACCGACAGGTGCAGATAATCGGGGTTCCGATGGACCTCGGTGCAGACCGACGGGGCGTGGACATGGGGTCGTCTACCATCCGATACGCAGGACTCGCGGACGAACTCCGAGCGGCGGGCGTCGAAACGACCGACGCCGGCGATTTGCCGGTCCCGCGGGCCGAAGAGCGCGACCCGGAGACCGTCCAACCAAGTACGGGTTCGGCCAAGTTCCTGCAAGAGACCGCCGAGGTGTGTACGGACCTCGCCGACGAAGTGGCCGAGACCCTCGACGGGGGCAAGTTCCCGCTCGTCCTCGGCGGCGACCACTCCATCGCCATCGGGACGGTGACGGGCGCTGCCCGCGACGCCGATATCGGGGTCATCTGGTTCGACGCCCACGGCGACTTCAACACGCCCGCGACCTCGCCGTCGGGCAACGTGCACGGGATGCCGTTGGCGGCGCTACTCGGAATCGGCGACTTCGCGGACACCGAGTGGGCCAACGCCCCGAACCTCAGTGAGGAGAACGTGGCCATGGTCGGTCTCCGGCGTCTGGACGACGCCGAGCGCGAGGCGATTCGGGAGAGCGACGTGACCGCCTTCACCATGTCCGACATCGACGAGCGCGGCGTCGTCCCCGTCGTGGAGGACGCACTCGACGTGGCGACCGACGGCACCGACGGTATCCACGTCAGCCTCGACATGGACTGGCTCGACCCCAAGGAAGCGCCGGGCGTCGGGACGCCGGTCCGCGGCGGCGTCAACTACCGAGAGGCTCACTCCGCGCTGGAGACCGTCGCCGAACGCGACGAGACCGAGGGCATCCTGCGGTCGCTGGAGGTCGTGGAGGTCAACGCGATTCTGGACGAGCACAACGAGACCGCGGAACTGGCGACCGAACTCGCGGCGAGCGCGCTCGGCAAGCGAATTCTTTGAACCTCGTCCGAAGTCGAATCCCGACGAGTCGGGAGGGCGGTCGCGGAGCGTGCGGCTTTTCGTTCAGGTCGCTCGGTCCACCGACTTCACGCCGCGGTACGACAGCACCGCACCGACGACGAACAGGAGGGTCGCCACGTAGATAGGTCCGAGATGCGTCAGCCAATCGTGGCCGAACAGTTCGAAGTAGTGCATCGGGAGCGCGAAACCGAGCGACACCACGGGAACGACGACAGCGGTCGCCCACGCCCACGACTGACCGCTCCGGACCCCGTACCAAGCCAGTGCCGCGACGCCGATGCCCACCCCGACGAGGAGACCCGAGACGGCGACGTGGAGGTGGTTGATGTAGTGTAACATCTCGGGGTTGCTCGAAGCGAGGTCCGCTCTCGTTACTCCCCCGAGAGTATCGACTCCTAACTCGAAGCCCGTCCCGAAGAAGGTTCTGTACAGGAACACGACTCCGTATCCGACGAATCCCAGTCCGGCCAAGGACATCAGGCGGACGCCGTTCCGGAGTCCCGCATCGGTCTCGTTCGCTCGTTCCGGTTGCCCGACCGCGGCTTTCTCTGCCATCTCACCACCAACCTTGACATACGTCCCCAATTATCATAACCGTGCCGGATACGCTCTCTTCGGTCCGGACAACGGTAATACAGAACTTCGACGAGAGCATGGGCCGAGCAACCGGAAACCATCACTACCAAGTCCGCACTCTGCGGCGTACGTGACGATGCCGGATTACGACGCGATTCTATTCGACAACGACGGCGTGCTGGTCGAACCGCCGGCCGACGCGACCCTCCGACGGGCGGCCGAATCGGCGTTCCGCGCGGTGGGCGTCCAGTCTCCCGCCGAGGAACACCTCGCCGATGTACTCCGGGGCGTCACCCCCGAGAGCCTCCGGGCGGTCTGCGGAGCCTACGATTTGAACCCCGACGAGTTCTGGACGGCCCGGGACCGCCACGCTTCGGAGGCTCAGCGCGGCGAGTTCCGCGAGGGTACGCGGGCGCGCTACGACGACGTGGCGGCGCTCGCGGACCTCGACCACGACTTCGGAATCGTGAGTTCCAACCAGCACGCGACCATCGAGTTCATCCTCGACCACTGCGAGTTCCGCGACCTGTTCGGCACCCACTACGGTCGCGAGATGGGAGTCGAGAGTCTCGACAAGAAGAAGCCGAACCCCCACTACCTCGACCGCGCGCTGGCCGACCTCGGCGCCGACTCCGCGCTCTACGTCGGCGACAGCGAGAGCGACGTGGTGGCGGCCCACCGCGCAGGTCTCGACTCGGCGTTCGTCCGGCGCGACCACTGCGAGGGCGTCGAGTTGTCGGTCGAACCGACCTACGAGGTCCGAGACCTGTGGGGAATCACAGAGATAGCTGACGGTCGGTCACGGAGATAGCCGGCGGGTGGTCCGCCGGCCGGCGGACCGTTACAGCGGCGTCTTCGTCACGTAGTCGTAGTAACCGGGCGTGCCGCCGCCGGTGTAGAACCCGACGCCACCACCCGAGTACGTCGAGTCACTGACGGCGGTGGTTTCGGCCGCGACGGACCCCGAACTGTCGTAGAGGACGGCTTTCACCGTGTCGGTTGCCAGTTCGAGCGCGAGTTCGTACTGAGTGGCCTCCTGCAGCGTGTAAGTGACCGAGTCGAGGACGGTCGAGGAGTCGCCGTCCCGGCGGATGAGTTTGAACTCGCCCGCGCTCACGTCGGGGAACGCCCAGTAGCAGTCCCGAAGCGGGTCGCTCGCGTCCTGCACGCAGGCGAGGAGACTCGGTTCCGCGCCGGTTCCGCTCCCGGCTTCGATTCGACACCGGTACTCGTGGCCGCGTTCGGTCGTGACGTCGGTGCGCGCGATTTGGGCGTACGTCGAGGTCGCTTCGAGCGACCGCGACCCTTCGAGGACCGTCGAACTCTGGACTCGGTACCCGCCCGTGTTCCCGCTGTACTCCGAGAGGTCCCCGTCCTCGAAGTCCTCCACGACGGTCGCGGACGACTCGAACCGGACATCGTCGAAGTAGACGCTCTCGCCGGACGAGAGGTAGGCGTCGTACCCCACCCCGCCCGAGGACCACGTCGAGTCGGTCATCGAGATTCGGGCAAGCTGCGTCCCACCGGCGTCGTACAGGACCGCGGTCTGCGTGCCGTCGGTGGCCCACTGTATCTCGATTTCGTACCACGTGTCCTGTGACAGCGAGAGGTGGTGTTCGTTGGAATGGCTCTGGCCGTTCCCGTTCTCGTACGTGAACAGGTAGAACTCGCCGCTACTCGGTTTCAGTTTGGCGTAGTAACGGTTGTCGTGGTCCTGAACGCCCCACGTGACGTTGAGGTTGTCCGCACCGCCGGACGCCCGGACCCAGTAACTGAACGTGTCGCCTGCGCTCGGATACGCGTTCAATCCCGACGTGCTGATGGCACCGGGACTCGCGTCCGCGAACTCAAGCGCGTACGACCCGCTGTGTGTCGGCGACGAGACGACATTCGCGTACGAACTCCCGGCTTCGAACGCGTACTCGGAGAGGTCACCGTCCTCGAAGTCATCGATGACGCCCTCGGTGCTACTCCCGCACCCGGACCCCTTGGCCGCCTCTTCGGGGGTCGTCGGGACGCAGTCGGGCGGAGTCGCGTCGGGAGTACCCTGACTGCTCCCGGAGAACTCGTTGGTCGACGTGGCCAGTACCACGTCCACGTCGTACCGACAGTTGTCCGCCGTGACCGTGGCCGTCTTGCCCTTCTCGTGGGCGTCCTCGCCGACCACGATAGGCGCTCCAGTGACGTCGCAGTTCCGTAGCTCGGTGTCCTCGTAGTAGCCCCAGTACGACCGGTGGGAACCGCCCTCCATGACGCAGTTGTCGAGGTACGAACCGGTCGTCCCGAGGCGGAAGTTCGACGTCTCGTTGTCCGCACTGTAAGAGTCGCTCACCTTGACGGTGCCGCCGTTCCCCGGGTTGGTGTGGTTCGGTCCGTTTCCGGGAGCGCTCCCGTACAGTCCGTTGTCGGCCCACCCGGCGATGTAGGCCTCTTGAATCAGGAGTTCGCCCGCGTGGTCGGGGTCCACCCAGATAGCGCCCTTGCGACTGTCGGTGACTGCTCCGTCGCCCATGTAGAGGTGGCGGATGGTGCCGGTCGCCCCCGAGGTGACCAGCGGCGCGACGTGCTTCTTCGGGTAGTTCCCCGCGTCGTCGCTTATCCCCTTGAATCCGACGTTCTCGACGGTCCAGCCACCGCCCGAGGGGTTTATCTGGGCGTTGGCGTTGGTCGCGGTGATGTCGATGAGATAGTTCGAGAGCGTGTCGCCGTCGCCCAGACTGCACACCCACTGTCCGTCTTGGCCGACGGTCACTTCGACGTAATCGCCGTGGTCGGTCGTCGAGTATCCCGACCCGGACACGGAACCGGTGTTCGTGGGTGCCGCCGCGACGGTGCCGGTGGACCCGATTCCGCCGGCGAACGCGACGGCCGAGGCCCCGGTCGCCTTGAGGTAATCGCGCCGGTCGAGGAAGCGTTCAGATTCGGCTGTGCTGTCGTCCGCATCGTTGTGTTCGTGGTTCATTGGTTCCTCTCGAACGTCTGGCGGGTCAGTGCCGACGTTCGGTGGGACGTATTCGGGCACCGGATTTAGTTAATAACCTTATACCAAGGAGTAAAAAGAAGAACTAAGCTAGATGCTTTAGTGTGGATGAGGTAAAAATAATGCTTCGTTCCGGGGAAGAATAAAGGCGAACGTCGCCGCGGCCGGGGGACGTCCGAACCGTCGTGGTTGGCTACTGTTCGTCCGTGTCAGGGACCACGTCCACGCTGGCGACTTGGTCCGCACCTTCGAGTTCCATCACTTTCACGCCCATCGTGTTCCGGCCGACTTCCGAGATGTCGTCGGCCCGAATCCGCATAATCTGACCGGCCTGGCTCATGATGATGAGGTCGTCGTCGGGCGCAACCGCCTTCACCGACGTGACCGACCCGTTGCGGTCGCCGGTCTTGATGTCCATCAGCCCGTAGCCGTTGCGCGACTGTCGGCGGTACTCGGTGAGCGGCGTGCGCTTGCCGTATCCGCGCTCGGTGACGGTGAGCAAGTTCTCGTCGGTGTCGTCGGCCGCCGCGACCATACCGACTACCTCGTCGTCGCCGCGGAGTTCGATGCCGTGGACCCCGCGGGCGTTGCGGCCCATCGCGCGGGCCTCGGACTCGTCGAACCGAATCGACATGCCGTTGGCGGTGGCGATGAGCAGGTCCTTCGTCCCGTCGGTCACCTTCACGTCTACGAGTTCGTCGCCGTCCTCCAGTTTCGCGGCGATGATGCCGGTCGAGAGGATGTTGTCGAACTCTTCGGTGTCGGTCCGCTTGACGTAGCCGTCGCGAGTGACCATGCTCAGACACTCGTCGTCCTCGAAGTCGTCGGTGTTGACGACCGCGGTAATCTCCTCGCCGTCGTCGAGGTCGAGGAGGTTTATCGCAGACTTGCCCCGGGCGGTGCGGGACATCTCCGGAATCTCGTACGCTTTCAGCCGGTAGACCTGCCCGTGGTTGGTGAAACAGAGCAGGTAGTCGTGGGTGTTTGCGCGGAACACCTTCGACACCCGGTCGCCCTCCTTGATGTCGCCGCCGATGATGCCCTTGCCGCCGCGGTTCTGGGCGTCGAACTGCGAGACGGGCATCCGCTTGACGTAGTCCTGCTCGGTCACGACCACGACCACGTCCTCCTCGGCGATGAGGTCCTCGCGGGTCACCTCGTCGGTGTTCTCGATGAAGGAGGTCCGTCGGTCGTCGTCGTACTCCTCCTTGACTTCCAGTAGCTCCTCCTTGATGACCGAGAGGAGTTCGGACTCGGAGCCGAGGATGGTCTCAAGGCGCTCGATGCGGGCCTGCACGTCCTCGTACTCGTCCTCGATTTCGGCGGCCTCCATCGACGTGAGGCTACCGAGTTGCATCCGGACGATGTGGTCCACCTGCTCGTCCGAGAAGTCGTAGGCGGTCTGGAGGTCGGCCTTCGCCTCGTCGCGGTCCTCGGCGTCTTGGATGATATCGACCACGTCGTCGGCGTTCTCCAGCGCCGTGAGTCGGCCTTCGAGGATGTGGGCGCGGTCCTCGGCCTCGGCGAGTTCGTGCTGGCTCCGACGCCGGACGACGTCCTTGCGGTGGTCGAGGTAGTGCCGGAGCGTCTCCTTGAGCGACAGCACCTTGGGTTCGCCGTTCACCAGCGCGAGGTTGATGACGCCGAACGTCTTCTCGAGGTACCCCTCGATGAGTTGGTTCTTGACGACCTCGGCCATCGCGTTCTGCTTCAGTTCGACCACGACGCGGATGCCGTCGCGGTCGGACTCGTCGCGGAGGTCCCGGATGCCCTCGATGCTCCCCTCGTTGACGGCGTCGGCTATCTTCTCGACCATCCGAGCCTTGTTGGTCTGGTAGGGGAGTTCCGTGATGACGATGCGGTCGCTCCCGTTCTCGCGCTCCTCGACCTCGAACTCCGCGCGGACGCGGATGCGGCCCCGGCCGGTCTTGTACGCGGCGTGGACCGCGTTCCTGCCGACGATGTTCGCGCCGGTCGGGAAGTCCGGACCCTTGACGTGTTCCATCAGGTCCTCGACGGTCGCGTCGGGGTTCTCGATGAGTTCCACCGTCGCGTCGATGACCTCGCCGAGGTTGTGGGGCGGGATGTTCGTACTCATCCCGACCGCGATACCCGACGACCCGTTCACCAGCAGGTTCGGGAACGCGGACGGCAGCACCTCCGGTTCCTGAAGTCGGTCGTCGTAGTTGGACTGCCAATCGACGGTGTCCATGTCGATGTCCGCCAGCAACTCCTCGGCGATGGGGGCCATTCGGGCCTCCGTGTACCGCATCGCCGCCGGCGGGTCGCCGTCCACGGACCCGAAGTTACCCTGCCCGTCCACCAGCGGGTACCGCATCGAGAACTCCTGTGCCATCCGCGCCAGCGCGTCGTAGATGGACTTGTCGCCGTGCGGGTGGAAGTCACCCATCGTGTCGCCCACGATGTTCGAGGACTTCCGGTGACTCGCGCCGCTGGTGATGCCCGACCGGTGCATCGCGTAGAGGATGCGCCGGTGGACGGGCTTCAACCCGTCTCGAACGTCGGGCAGGGCCCGTCCCGCGATGACCGACATCGCGTAGTCGATGTAACTCTGCTCCATCTCGTCTTCGACGCGCACGTTGCGTACGCGCTCTGCGACCTCGTTCGGGAGGTCGGACGTGTCCGAACTCATATCAGATGTCAACCCACTCTGCTTCCGTAGCGTGTTCTTTGATGAACTGCTTGCGCGGTTCGACTGCGTCGCCCATCAGCACCGAGAACATCTTGTCCGCGGTGGCGGCGTCCTCGACGTTGATTTGCTTGAGGATGCGGTTGTCGGGGTTCATCGTCGTGTCCCACAACTGCTCGGGGTTCATCTCGCCGAGTCCCTTGAACCGCTGGACCTGCGAGGGCTTGCCGTCGCACTCCTCCTCGATGATGCGGTCGCGCTCCTCCTCGGTCATGGCGTCGTACGTTTCGCCGCGGTGTCGGATGCGGTAGAGCGGCGGTTGGGCCGCGTAGACGTACCCCGCTTCGAGCAGCGGCCGCATGTACCGATACAGCAGCGTCAGGTACAGCGTCCGGATGTGCGCGCCGTCCACGTCGGCGTCGGTCATGATGATTATCTTGTGGTAGCGCGCGTCGTCGATGTCGAACTCGTCGCCGACGCCGGTGCCGATGGCGGTGATGAAGTTCCGAATCTTGTCGTTCTCCAGCACCCGGTCGAGGCGGTGCTTCTCGACGTTGAGGACCTTGCCGAACAGCGGGAGGATGGCTTGGAACTCGCGGTCCCGGGCCTGCTTGGCCGACCCTCCTGCGGAGTCGCCCTCGACCACGAACAGTTCGGACTTGGACGGGTCTCGCGACTGGCAGTCGGCCAGTTTCCCGGGGAGGGCGGTCGACGCCAGCGCGTTCTTCCGCCGGGTCAACTCCTCGGCCTTCTTCGCGGCCTTCCGGGCCTTCGCGGCCTCGACGGCCTTCGAGACGATGGACTCGGCGGTGTCGGGGTTCTCCTCGAAGTAGGTCGAGAGTCCCTCGTGAATCGCCGACTCCACGATGCCCCGGACCTCGCTGTTGCCGAGTTTGGTCTTGGTCTGGCCCTCGAACTGCGGGTCGGGGTGCTTGACCGAGATGACGGCCGTCAGGCCCTCGCGCACGTCCTCGCCCTTCAGGTTCTCGTCCAAGTCGGCCAACAGGTCGTTCTCGTTGGCGTAGTCGTTGACGAACCGCGTCAGGGCGGTCTTGAACCCGGTGAGGTGGGTGCCGCCTTCGCGGGTGTTGATGTTGTTGGCGAAGGCGTGAATCGACCCCTGCAGTTCGTCGGTGGCCTGCATCGCCACCTCCACTTGGATGTTCTGGTCCTCGTCTTCGAAGTAGATGACCTCCCGGTGGAGGGGCGTCTTGGTCTCGTTGAGATATTCGACGAACTCCCGGATGCCGCCCTCGTACTCGAAGGTGTCCGATTGGCCGTCCTCCTCGCGCCGGTCCGACAGCGAGATGGCCACCCCGGAGTTGAGGAAGGCGAGTTCGCGCAGGCGACTCTCCAGCGTCGAGTAGGCGAACTCGGTGGTCTCGAATATCTCGCTGTCGGGCCAGAACCGAATCTCGGTGCCCGTCTCCTCGTCGGGTTCGAGGTCCCGGACGCGTTCCAGCGAGGTGGTCGGTTCGCCCTGTTCGAACTCCTGATGCCAGAGCGCACCGTCGCGCTTGACCTCGACTTCGAAGTGTTCCGAGAGGGCGTTGACCACCGAGACGCCGACGCCGTGGAGACCGCCGGAGACCTGATAGGACTTGTTGTCGAACTTCCCGCCGGCGTGGAGGACGGTCAGAATGACCTCGACGGCGGGCTTGTCGTACTCCTCGTGGGTGTCCACGGGGATGCCCCGGCCGTCGTCGGCGATGCTGACCGAGCCATCGTCGTGGATACTCACATCAATGGAGTCACAGTAACCGGCGAGGGCTTCGTCGATAGAATTGTCAACGACTTCGAACACGAGGTGGTGTAACCCTCGTGCGTCGGTAGAACCGATATACATCGCCGGGCGTTTCCGAACCGCTTGTAGGCCTTCGAGAACCTGGATTTGCCCGGCCCCGTATTCACTTTCCTGACTCATAAAACCTGATTCAGAGTAGCAGTTCCGTCCTGATAAATCCCTCGCACGCGCGCGCACGAAATCCGTGTCAGATACCGAGAATATCCGGCTGCGAGTGGGATAGGCCTCGGAAACGACGCTCGGACCGCGCCGGTCAGTCGCCGGTGACGTTCACTCGGTCGAGACCCGAGACCTCCTCGATGGAGATGCCGCCAGTGAGTTCGCGGTAGGGGTAGGGCATCTCGATGCCCTCGGCGTCGAACCGCTCTTTGACGCCGGTGACGTGGTCCGAGAGCACCTCCTTGAACTTGCCGCGGCCGGGGTCCTCAATCCAGATTCGGGATTCGAGTCCGACGTAGGAGTCGGCGAGTTCGGTCGTCCTGACCGACGGTTCGGGGTCGTCGAGCACGTCTGGGTTGGCCCGCGCGTCGTCGAGGATGATGTCGGTCGCCTCGCCGATGTCGTCGTCGTAGCCGATACCGAAGACGAACTGGAGGCGGAGTCGCTCGTTCGCCATCGCGTTCGTGACCGCGTTGTTGGCTAACTCCGAGTTGGGTACCGTGATGACCTCGTTGTTGAACGTCTCGACCTTCGTCACCCGGAGGTCTATCTCCCGGACCACGCCCGACATGTCGTTCCACTCTATCCAGTCGTCCACCTGGAAGGGCTTGTCCTTGAGGATGAACACCCCGGAGACGAAGTTGGCCACGAGGTCCTGCGCCGCGAACCCGAGCGCCAGCGCCAGCGCGCCCCCGAGCGTGGCGAACGCCGCCAGAAAGCTTCCGAACCCCGCGACGGTGAAGGCGACTGCGACGGCGACGAAGAAGACCACCGCGCCCGCGGTGGTCGTCGCCAACTGGACCACCGTCCGGTCGAACCCGCGCGCCGACAGCGACCGGCGGACGAGTTTCACCATCACGTACTTGCCGACGACGTAGACCACCGCGAAGGCGAGGACGAACGCCACCACGTCCCAGAGCAGACCGGCGTACTGCGCGAGAACCTCCCCGAGAGAGGTCGGCCAGTCGAACTGCTGTAGCGGTACCATGCTCCTACCAATTCGTCGATACACGGTAAATGAGTTCGGGTCGAGCGACCGATTACGGTCGGCACGGCCGCGAGACGGCTGCTTCTGGCCGGTCCGGGAGTGCAATCTTGCGACCTCCGGTCGAACCTCCTGTCAATTCGTTTCGAGTCGACCGAGCGCCGCCGCGCACCGTCTGAAGAACGACGCGTCACCCGACGGAGTCGGAACGGAACGCCGCGAACTACGCCGATTCGACGGTCGTCCCCACACCGCCCGTCGCGTTCTCGCCCGTCGTCGCCGTCTCGTTCGGGACGGAGACGCGGACCGACTCGACCGCGCTCACGCTCGCATTCCCGACCGTGATGTCCGGCGACGAGGCGTTCACCTGCGCGTCGCCCGTCACGGCGGCCGGAACCGAGAGCGACAGGCCGCTGGCGTTCCGGACCGTGAGGTTCCCGATTACCGCACCGTCGAGCGTCTGATTTCTGATGCGGACGATTTGGGCCGACTGCCCCGTGATGTTCGGCCCGCGTGCGAAGGGAACGCCGAACTCCGACAGCAGGTCCCTGCTGCGTATCGTCGCGCTCCGGACGGTCACGTTCGAGAGTCGCGCGCGCTCGACGACGATTCGCCGGAGCGAGACGTTCCGGAACGTCAGGTTGCGACGTTGGTCCATCCGACGGACCGTCAGGTTCCGCACCACCACGTCGGTCGCCGTGACGTTCCGGAGCGTCACCGACTCGGCCGAGAGGTTCTGGACCCCGACCGACGTGCCGTCCTCCTGCTCGCGTACCGATTCGTCTCCGTCGGTCCGCACGTCCACCGACTGGTCGAACGCTTCGCCGACCGGCGACCCGTCGTCTTGTGCGACCGAGGCCGTCGTCCCGACTGCCAGCGGCGCGACGACAGCGAGTGCGATTACGGCGACTGTGACCGCCGCGTGTTCGGTGTCGAACATCACTGGCAACGCCACGCAGGCGTCCTTAAATCACCCGACCGTTCCGAGCGCGTCGCGCGCCGACCCGCCGGTAGCGCGACGTTCTTCCCGGACGACGCAGGCGCGACGCGAGGACGCTCCGCATTTCGTCTCGACGCCCGAACGATTATACCCCAGACCGTCGTGACATCTGACGGAAAATGGGGGAGACACGACGACAGTTCCTTCGAGCGACGGGTGCCAGCGCGGTCGGACTGACGGCAGCGGTCGGCACTACCGCGGCGCAGTCCGGGGGTGTCGGCCTGCTGCTGAACTGGAAGCCGAACGGGCTTCACGTTCCCTACTACGCCGCGAAGGCGAAGGGGTACTACGACGAACAGGGCGTCAAACTGAACGGCATCGAGAGCGGGCAGGGGTCGGACTTCGCGGCCAAACAGGTAGGGCTGGGCAACACCGAGTTCGCTATCACGAGCGCCGACCAGATGCTGAACGTCAACACACGCGGTCTCTCGCCGCGGTCGGTCGGTGTCGTGATGCAGCGGAGTCCGGTCGTGGTGTTCACCACGCCGGACGCCTTCGGCGGTGAGTTGACCGGTGCGGACGAGTTGGCGGGCAAGACGGTCGGCACGGGACCCGGCATGGTCAAGATTCTCACGAAACTCCTGTTGGAGGAGAAGGGCGTCCTCTCGGAGGTGGAACTCGTGGACACCGGGTTCGACACGGTCCAGCAGTTGCTCGGCGGGAAGATAGACGCCGCGGGCGGCGTGTTCGCCGACGCGGTGGTCGCGCGCCAGAAGGCGGGGTCGGTCTCGTCGATTCCGGTGGCCGAGACCGTCCCCTCCTACGGCCACGTCGTCGGCGCGAACGCCGACTTCGCCGCCGGAAACCCCGAGACTGTCCGGGGATTCCTGAGGGCGACCGCCCGCGGCGCGGCGTGGGCGACGAACAACCCCGAGCGGGCGACCCGGTTGCTGGTCGAGGCGAACCCGGCCATCTCCGAGACCGCCGACACCCAGCGAGCCAAGTGGGTCGAGATGGCCAGTAACTACGTGCTCTCGGAGGCGGTCCGCCAGCACGCGTGGGGGTGGAGCGAGGCCCGTCCGTGGGAGACGACGTACCGCGCGCTCCGCGACGCCGACCTGCTCGGGGGCGAGACCGACCCGTCGTCGGTCTGGACCAACGAGTATCTCGACACCGACTACCGGTACGTCGGCGAGTACGCTCGGACCGTCTCGCCGCCCGAAGCGACCGCGTCGGGCGAAACCGCGTCCGGGACGACGACCACAGGCGGACGGAACTGATGAGTAGTCCGAGACCGAGGGAGTCCGAAGAATCGGGGTCGAGCGCGGCGGGCGCGCGAGACAGCGAGTCGCCCGACTCCCGACCGCCCGCACCCCTATCAGGTGCGAGTCAGCGTCCCTCGGTTTCGACCGCACCGCGGGCGGTCGCGTCCCGCGCGTCCGGTGTCGTCCCGAGAGTCTGGCCGCCGGTCGCCGTGACGGTTCTCGGTCTGCTGGCGTGGTCCGTGGCCGCCCGGACCGCCGGGGTGCCGGACGTGATTCTCCCGGGTCCGAGCGACGTGGCCGCGGCGCTCGCGGAGAATTGGCTCGCGCTCGTCGAGGCCGCCGGAGTCACGGCGCTCACGGCGGGCCTCGGCGTCGTCGCCGGTGCGGTCGTCGGCGCGTCGCTGGCGGTGGCGATGGCGGCCTCCGAGACGACTCGCGCCGCGGTCCGGCCCTACGTAATCGCGCTCCGGGTCGTCCCGGTAATCGCGGTCGCGCCGCTGCTCTTCCGGTGGTTCGGCGACGGCGTGGGCGCGCGGGCCGCGCTGGCGGGCACGCTGGCGATTTTCCCGGTGACGATAGCGACCTATCAGGGAGTTACCGCGACGCCCGAGGAGTTCGTCGCTCTCGCGCGCTCGGTCGGCGCGTCGCCCGCCGCCCGGTACCTCCGGGTTCGACTCCCGGCCGCGGCCCCGCAGGCGTTCGCCGGACTGCGAATCGCGGCCGCCGCGGGGGTCGTCGGTGCCGTGGTCGCCGAGTTCCTGACGCTGAAGGCCGGTATCGGTTACCGAGTGTTCCGGGCCTCGACCAGACTCCAGACCGCCCGGATGGTCGCCGCGCTCGGCGTGCTGGCGCTGCTGGGCGTCGGGTTCTATCTGGTCCCGGCGCTGGTCGAGCGTCGGATGGACTGGGGGTAGCGACGACCGCCGCCGGAGAGGCAGAAAGACTACAGTTCTCACACCGAAACGCATTCGGCGTGAACTCCCGGCTCTCACCCCCGGAAGTCGCGTCGTTCGTCGGTTTGGGACTCCTCGCAGTCGGGTCGTACCTCCCGTGGGTCCGCACGAACGCGGCCGGTCCCGTACCGGCAGTCTACCTTCCGGGGATGAACACCGGACTGGACCTGTGGGGCCTCGTAATCGTCCCCCTCGCCGTAGCGGCGGCGGTCGCACTGCTCTGGCGGCCGGGTCGGCGGGCGAGTAGGGTCGCCACCGCGGCGGCGGGCGGTGTCGCCTGCCTCCTCGCGCTCGTCGAACTCTCGTCGTACCCGCGCCTCGACGCGAGTCCGTTCGCGCCCGCAGTTGGCGTGTACGTCACGCTGGCGGGCGGCGTCGTCGCGCTCGCCGCGACCGGATGGTCGGCCATGGCGTTCGAGCCATGAGCGCCCTCACTTCCACGAGACCCGCCGCTCGACCGCTGCGACCGCGCCGTACACCGCCATCCCCTCGACGAAGAGAACGACCACCGCCGCCAGCACCGCGTCGGTCTGGACGTTCTCCGCGCCCACGAGGACGAGATAGCCGAGACCCTCGTCGGTCAGAATCCACTCGGCGACCACCGCGCCGACCGCCGCGAGCGCGGCCGACTGCTTCAGGCCGGCGAACACCGCCGGAAGCGCGGCCGGAATCCGGACGAAGAGGAAGGTCCGGAGCGGTCCGGCGTCCACCGACCGGAGCAGGTCGAGGTACTCCTCGGGCGTCTCCCGGAGTCCCGCCATCGAACTCACGAACGTCGGGAAGAACGCTATTAGCGCGACGAACGAGAGCGCGGTCCCCGCGCCGGTGCCGAGGTAGACCAGCAGCAGCGGCGCGACCGCTATCTTCGGCAGGACGCGCGCCGTGACGAGGTAGGGGTAGAGCGCCCGGCGAAGGACCGTCGAGTGGACCGCCACCGCGGCCGCGCCGAACCCGGCGAGGACTCCGACCGCCCCGCCCGCGAGGACGGTCCGGAGGGTGACCGCGCCGTTTCGGAGGTAGAGACCCGGCCGCGCCGCGAGTCGGTCGGCGACCGCGGCGGGCGTCGGGAGCAGGTATGGCGGAATCCCGAGCAGGACGACCGCCGCCCACCACGCGAGGACGCCGACCGCGAGCGCGCCGACCGGGAGCGAGAGTCCCGCGGCCGGAATCCGGTCGGCGTAGCTCATGGGTCGGCCGTCGGGATTCTCTGTCGTCGGGTCATCGCAGTTCGTACCCCTCGTGGAGCGCGGTTCGGACGCGCGCGACCTGCTCCTGAAACGCGGTCGTTCCGTACACCGACTCGTCGCGGGGTCTGGGCAGTTCCACGTCGAAGACGGCCGCGATTTCGCCCGGTTGGTCGCTCATCACGACGCACCTGTCGGCGAGGAACACCGCCTCGGGGACGCTGTGGGTGACGAACAGCACCGTCTTGTTCCGGTCGCGCCAGACGCGTCGCACCTCGACGCCCATCTCCTCGCGGGTGAGTTCGTCGAGTTCGCCGAACGGTTCGTCCATCAGCAGGACCGAGGCCCCGAGGTGGAGCGCCCGCGCGATGGCGACGCGCTGGCGCATCCCGCCCGAGAGTTCGGCGGGCCGCGACTCCTCGAACCCCGCGAGTCCGACAGTCTCCAGCAGGTCGCGGGCCGCCTCGCGGTCGGGCGGCTTCCCGGCCATCTCCCGGAGGAAGACGACGTTGTCGAGTGCCGACTTCCACGGCAGGAGGGCGTGGCGCTGGAAGACGAAGCCGAACTCCCCGCCTTGCCGGGCGGCGTCGGGCGAGTCGCCCCCGACCCGGACGGTGCCAGCAGTCGGGTCCTGTAGCCCGCCGACCGTCCGGAGAAGCGTGGTCTTTCCGCATCCGGAGGGACCGATGACCGTGACGAACTCGCCCTCGTCAACCCGCAGGTTCACGCTCTCCAAGGCGCATACGCCCTCGAAATCCACCGTCACGCCGTCGAGGCGGATGGCGGTCGCTCGGTCGGTTCGGGTCGTCTCCTCCGCGCTCGTCTCGTCTCTCACCATCGAGTTCGTGGAACGTAACGGTACGGAGCCATAGGTGGCTTACGCCCGTGAGCGCCGCTCGTCGTCCGCGTGGGCCGGGTTAGCGATTCGGGGAGAACTCGGTCGTCTTCGAGTCGTGGGCGTGTCGAGTGATTGGCAGTCGGTTCGTACGACAGCGTCCTGCCGAAGAGGTTGCCAGCAACAACATCGGGGGGTTTGACCCCCGCGGAGGGTGATGCACGGCCTTCGACAGCCGCCCCGTTCCTCGCCTCTCCTCCGACTCTATTTCGACTCTTCGGGCGTGAACCAGCCAGCGACGCCGCTCGGGTTCTCTCGGTGTCGGGCGCGGAACGACGACCACTCGACGGTCAGTTTCCCGAGAACGACGAGCGTGGCGATTCCGATATCGAAGAGGACTCTCGTGTCGAACAGTCCCGCCAGCGGCAACGTCAGTAGCGGTAACACGAACTCCGCAACCGGCGTCAGCAGAAACCAGAACACCATCCGACGGACCGGTATTTCGACCGTCATCGGTGCCGAGAGTTGCTCGTACCGCGCCTCACCGAGGAACTGCCGACGGGTGGAATCGAGTTGAGAGACGAGCAGTGCGAGCGCACTGAGGAGGATTTCGGGCGAGAGAACGGACGCGAATATGGAGGCGTACTCGTATATTGCCTCGGAGTTACTGTACGGGTTCTCGACGACGACTGGCGACGGGAGGACGACCATCAGTACGCTCAGACACAGCCAGAATCCGAGACCCCAGACGAGCAGTCCGGCGGCGTAGCTAACGTTTCGGTAGTAAATCGGCGGCAACCACTCGACCGGTCGCGTCGTTCCGGAGCGCGAGGACAGGAACGGCACGGACACCGTCATGGGGCTGACCGTCCGACTCTCGGGGTTCGGCTTTCGCTCCGCGAACAGCGTCAACCCGCCGTAGATGACGACCACCAAGCCGATTTCGAGCCAGTAGAGAAACAGGACGTTCTGTACCCGCCAACCGAGGAACGCGATTCCGGCGAGCGGGACCAGATTGGAGGCGAGGAGCGGAAGAAACGTCTCGGTGGTCCGTGACTCTTTTCTGTCGTTCATCCTACCGGTGATGTTGTTCGAAGACGGCCTTAAATCAAGTGCAATACTGTCGCTCTACCGGCACGAGGCGACGGCTCGATACCGAGTATTTCTAGCCGGTTGGAAATCGCAAGCCGATACCGGCGGTCACTCTCGGGAGGATACGGCCGCATTCCGGGTAGCCGTTACCGTATCTATTCTGTCACTTTAATATAGAAAGAATTAAATATTTTTCTTATTATTTAATCTTGTGGACGATAAAGATAGAAATACGATTCCGCGAAGGAAAGCTATTCTGACCACCGCCGGCATCGGCAGCGCCCTTCTCGGTGTACCCGGTGCGGCGTCGGCCGGTGACGGCTCCGACTCGTTCGACCCGGACGAACACTCCAAGTACATCCTGGACGAGGATTACTGGCGGAACGAGGACGGCGAGGTCGTGTTCGACCACGCGAACTTCGAGAAGTGGAAAATCGTGCCAACGGGCACGCAGAGTCAGTCCGCTGGGGTTCAGACAGCCGACGCGTCCGCTACCCCCGAAATTTATCTCGGGACTCACAAGAACGCGACCCGGCGGACCGGTCCGGCCGTCGTGAACGTCGGCGACGCGATGACGAACGGACAGGTCTCGACGATGGGTTCGGACACGAGAGTGACCCTCGTTAGCGGGAGTATCCCCGATTACGTGCCCGGCATCGGCGGCACTACGTGGGGCATCAACGCGGGTGTGACGTTCAACATCTCGGCCCTGTCGGTGGACATCAGTATCAATCTCCGAGTCGGGAACACCCAAATCGTACTCTGGGGTTGGAGTCTCGGTCCGGAGGGCGACAGGGGTACCTGCATGTCGGTCACTCCGTCGCAGTTCCCCGTCGAAGTCGAACCGTGCATCGACGTGACGTTCGACGGTGACACGATTAGGTTCGGCGGTTCCGTGAGCCTCTGTGCTCCGCCGACCGACCCCTGTCCCGGCTTCAACTGCCAGTACTGCATCACGGGCGTCAGCGTCTCCGCCCCGCCCATCGAAGCACCGTGGTAATCGGATAGCCGGTCGTCGGTTTCCGATTACGGTTCTTTCTCGTTCCACGACGGACGGCATTTCATATACCGAAACGTAGTTTGTTAACGGTTTTTACTTTCACTTTGGCACCGAGAAGCCTTTAACATCTACGCGGCTACGACGTACTACAGAATGCCATCTATCCAGTCGACGCTCGGCGAGGAGGAGGGGATCGCCGAGGAACTGGCCGAAAGCCAGCGCCAGATTTCCATCGCCGAGTTCTTCGAGAAGAACAAGCACATGCTCGGGTTCGACAGCGGTGCCCGAGCGCTGGTGACGGCGGTGAAGGAGGCCGTAGACAACGCGCTGGACGCGACCGAGGAGGCCGGTATCAAGCCGGACATCTACATCGAAATCGACGACACCGGCGATTACTACACCCTCGTCGTCGAGGACAACGGACCCGGCATCACCAAGGAACAGGTCCCCAAGGTGTTCGGGAAACTCCTCTACGGGTCGCGGTTCCACGCGCGCGAACAGTCGCGGGGTCAGCAGGGTATCGGTATCTCGGCGGCGGTGCTCTACTCCCAACTGACCTCCGGCAAGCCCGCCAAGATTACGAGCAAGACCGAGGGCGGCAAGGAGCAGTACTTCGAACTCATCATCGACACAGACGAGAACGAACCCGAAATCAAGGACGAGGCTGACTCGCCGCCTACGGGCAAGCACGTCAACGACACCCACGGCACCCGCATCGAACTGGAGATGGAGGCCAACATGCGCGCCCGCCAGCAACTCCAGCGCTACGTCAAGCACACGGCGGTCGTCAACCCTCACGCTCGACTCGAATACCGCGAACCGGGCATGGACGAACCCCAGCAGTTCCGGCGCGCCGAGCGCGCTGACCTCCCGGCCGAGACCGAGGAGATTCGACCCCATCCCCACGGGGTGGAACTCGGCACGCTGTTGAAGATGCTGGCGAGCACGGACTCCCACAGCGTCTCCGGGTTCGTTCAGGAGGAGTTCACCCGCGTCGGCCGCAAGACCGCCGACTCCATCATCGACAACTTCCGCGACCGCCACTTCGGCCGGGAGGCCTCGTGGCGACCGCCCGAGGACCACGAACAGGCCGACCTCGCGCGTGCGGTCGCGAACGCGGTCTCGAACAAGAGCAAGGAAGGGACCGCCGCGTTCGGCGACGAAGTGGCCGAGCGAGTCTCCGGTCGGGACCGGGTCGCTCACCACGAACTGGTCGAAATCGTTGCCGAAACCGCCGACGAAGTGGGTAGCGACCACGACGAGACGTTCGGCGACACGGTCCAAGAGAACGCGGTCGAGGCCGCGTGGGCCGAACTCACCGACGACCGGCGCAGCGACCTCTACCGGTTGGCCGACAAGGCGACCAGCACTCGAAAGGACGACGAGACCGTCCACGGGTTCGCCGAGCGCCTCGCCAAGCGGTTCGAGAAGGGTCCCGAGCACGACCGGGCGACCCACGACGAGTTGCGCGAGTACGTGGACCGGGCCGCCGACCAGACAGAGGAGTACGACGACGCGACGTTCGGCGACACCGCCCGCGAGAACGTCGTGATGGAGGTCTGGAACCGGATGGGGACCGTTCCCGACGCGGTGCCCAAGGTCTCGGCGTTCGCCGACGACCGCGACATGTCCAGCGACCTGCTGGAGGCGATGAAGGAGACCGACATCATCTCCCCGCCGACGAACTGCCTGTCGCCCATTACCGACGAACTCGTGGAGGCGGGTCTCCGAAAGGAGTACGACGCCGACTTCTACGCGGCCTCGACCCGCGACGCCGACGTTCACGGCGGCGACCCGTTCATCGTGGAAGCCGGTATCGCCTACGGCGGCGAACTCGAAGAGGAGGGCAAGGCCGAGGTCCTGCGCTTCGCGAACCGGGTCCCGCTGGTCTACCAGCGCGGCGCGTGTGCGACGACCGACGTGGTCAAGTCCATCGGCTGGCGCAACTACAACCTCAGCCAACCCGGCGGGTCGGGCATTCCGAACGGCCCGGCGGTCATCATGGTTCACGTCGCCTCCACGAACGTCCCGTTCACGAGCGAGAGCAAGGACGCGGTGGCCAACGTCCCGGAAATCGAGGACGAGATAGAACTCGCGATTCGGGAGGCCGCCCGCGAACTGAAGTCCTACCTCAACAAGCGCAAGTCACTGGAGAAGCGAAAGAAGAAGCAGAACGTCATCGCCTCCATCCTGCCGGAGATGGCCGAGAAGTTGGCCGACGTGACCGGACAGAGCGAACCCGAGTACGAGGACGCGCTGGCCCGAATCATGAACAACGTCCTCGTCGAGCGGAGCGTGGAGGACGGCACGGTACGGCTCTCGGTCGAGAACAACTCCAGCAAGAACGAGTCGCCTGAGATAACCGACATCGTGACCGCCGAACCGCGCAACCTCTCGGACGGCGCGACCGCGGTGGACATGGACGGCGAGTGGTTCGTCAAGTGGTCGCCGACCGTCGAGAGCGGCGACGAGGCCGTCCTAGAGTACGAAATCGACGGAGAGGCAGAGTTCGACGTCAGCGTCGAAGGAATCGAGGACCCCAAACTTACCGTCAACCAATGAGCGCAGACAACGAAGCAGAAGCCCAAGAGAAACTCATCGACCTCGCCGCGCAGTTCTACGACCAGTTCGACCGGGGCGAAATCCCCGAGATGTCGGTCCCGACCCGGACCAAGAGCAACATCGTCTTCGACGAGGACGAGGACGTCTGGGTGTACGGCGACCGCAAGAGCACCCGGAGCGCCAACAGCGTCCGGGGCGCTCGTAAACTCCTGAAGGCGATATACACTATCGACTTCCTCTCCGAGCAGTTGGAGGAGGACCGCTCCTCGACCCTGCGTGAACTCTACTACCTGAGCGAGAGCTGGGATGTGAACGAGGCCCAGTTCTCCTCGCAGGACGAGTCGAACCAGTTGGTCGAGGACCTCGAAATCGTCTCGGAGGTCACCCGCGAGGACTTCCACATGCGACCCGAGGAGTCGGGCGCGACCATCATGGGACCGCTCTACCTCCGCGAGCAGACCCGGCGGGGCGAGCGCGAGATTCACTGCCAGAAGGACGTGGGCGAGGGCGGTTACCAGATTCCGAACAACCCCGACACCATCGAGTTCCTCGACAACGACGCCGACTTCGTCCTCTGCGTGGAGACCGGTGGGATGCGCGACCGACTGGTCGAGAACGGGTTCGACGAGAAGTACAACACCATCATCGTCCACCTCAAGGGCCAACCGGCGCGTGCGACCCGTCGCATCACCAAGCGCCTGCAGGACGAACTCGACCTGCCGGTCACGGTGTTCACTGACGGCGACCCGTGGTCCTACCGCATCTTCGGGTCGGTGGCGTACGGGTCCATCAAGTCCGCCCACCTCAGCGAGTACCTCGCAACGCCGGAGGCCCAGTTCATCGGCATCCAACCCGAGGACATCGTGGAGTACGACCTGCCGACCGACCCCCTGAGCGACTCCGACATCAACGCCCTCGAATCGGAACTGGAGGACCCGCGCTTCCAGACCGACTACTGGGAGGAGCAGATAGAGATTCAGTTGGACATCGAGAAGAAGTCCGAGCAGCAGTCACTCGCGTCCCACGGTCTGGACTTCGTCACCGAGACGTACCTGCCCGAGCGACTCGAAGCGATGGGCGTGCTGTAGTTCCGGTCGAAGACCCGTTTCTCACCGTCGTCTCTCGGTATGGACGACCCTCTGCGAACCCCGCGACCGAAATCCGCTACGGGGACCCCCTACAACTCCCGTTGGGGCTCGTCGGTCCATCTCTCGTCGTATGTCGCGTCGGCCACGATGTCGTCGTTCGTGAAGGGGTCGCCTCGCGCGCAGGACGGGCAGTAGCAATTGCTCCCTTTCTCCTCGACGCTGAGGGGAACCCCCGCAACGAAGAACTTCTCGGAGAACGTCCGCTCGACGCCGGTGCCGACCGGGTGAGCGCAGGCAGCGCACGGGACCTCGGGCGCTTCGACCACCGCCTCGTCTGTCACCCGCGCCCGGCCGAACTTCGTGACCGCTTCTCGGTCCTCCAGTCGCCGCTGGACCGGCGGTAACACGACCAGCGCGGCCGCGAGCAGGCTGATACCCAAGACGAGGCTCACGACGCCGGACACGTCACCGAGAATCGAGAACCCGACCAGCGCGAGGAAGACGCTGGCGACGAGGCGTCCGGGGTTAGCGAGGAGAGAGTCGTCCGACTCGGCGGGTTCGTCGTCCCCGTCGTAGCGACCCTCTGCGTCGTTGGCCGTCTCGTAGCGACCGTCGTCACCCGAGACGTGTCGCTCGGTCCCGTCCTCACGGAGTTCGACGCGGTCGGCACCCGGGCCGTAACTGTACAACGCGTAGACGATGTTACCGAATCCCCACGTCGTGAAGAGCAACAACGCGTGGACACCTATCGACCCTATCCCGCGGTCTATCATGACGACTCTGTCGCCGTAGTCGTGTTTCACGTCCCAGCCTTCGACTGTCAGGTCCTCGACGCGGCGTCGAAACGCCGAGCGGTCGCGTCTACTGGCGGTTTCGGCGTCCGAGTCGGTCGTTTCGGGGTCCGGATTGGCGGTTTCGGCGTCCGGATGTATCGGCTGGCCGTCCGATGCTGTCCCTCCGCCGACGGCGGAACCGCAGTCCGAACAGTACGCGTCGCCGGGTGACAGCGACGACCCGCACTGCGAACAGTAGTTCGGCGTGGTGCGAGAACTCACGTTCCGAATTGTTGGAGACCAAATAAGTAAATTGTGTCGGGTTTCCGAGTTTCGGACGGAGAATCGAACACACCCGCATCCCGTCGGAGTCCCTCCCGGTACGTGTTAGCGACTTCGGTACGACCGTGTCCGCAACGGGACGACCGACGATTCAGTCGTCGAACCACGCGTCGAGCATCGCTTCGACCGCCTCGTCCTGCGAACGGACGTGTTCGCGTTCGGGGTCGCTCCGGAACTCCATCGGTCGGAGGTCACCGACAGCGACCCGACGAGCGTCCAGTTGCGCGGCCGCCGCGACTTTCTCGTCGTCCAGCACGAAGGGGGCACCGCCGGTCGCTCGGGCGTCCCAATCGACGAGCGACCGGGCCTCGTGCAGGGCGTCCACGCCGCCTTCCCAGCAGTCGTGACAGCACCGGAATTCGAGCGTCCCGCCGTAGTCGCCGACTTCGGTGGGCGAGGGACCGCCTCGCATCGCCGCCCCCCAGACCAGACCGAGTGAATCGACGACGACGTACTTCTCGTCGTCGCTCCCGCAAGCGGCGCAGGCCGTCGGTTCGTCGGTGTAGGGCCAGTCGTCGATGACCGTCTCCATGTCTCGAACGTGGCGGCGTTCCAACAAATACGTACTCCTTCGAATCGAACTCGACCACGGTCGTCCGAAGCGAGGTCACCCCGCCAGAAACGCCGCCACCGCCCGGTCGAACCGTCGTTTTCGCTCCTCGAACGCGGCGTGGCCGGTGCCCTCCAAGAGGTTCAGTCGGGCGTCGGGAATCGCGTCCGCCGTCTCGCGGAGGACTCCGCTGGGGTAGAAGTGGTCCTCGGTTCCGCCGACGACGAGCGTCGGGGCCTCGACGTCGGAGAGGCGGTCGGTCGCGTCGTGGTCGAGGCACGCCCGACACGAGACCGCCACGTCAGAGACAGCGGCCGGTTCCGACATGAACGGGCGGCCCACCGTCCGAATCAGCGGGGGATAGACCCACCGCCGGTAGTCGGTGTAGGTGACCGGAATCGAATCGAGGTAGACGTCGAACCACCGGCCCCGGTCGGCCCAGTCGGCCCACCGCCGGAGGGTGTGTCTCCCCGCCGTCCCGACCCGGCGTCCGGAGACCCCGAGGACGAGTCGTCGGACCAGTTCCGGGGCGTCGGCCGCGAGGTGCTGGGCGACGAGACCGCCGAGCGAGACGCCGAGGACGTCGGCGGGCGCGAGGTCGAACTCCCGCAACACGTCGGCGTACTCGGCGGCCATCTCCCGCGTCGTGGTACCCTCCGGCAGGTCGCGTCGGCGACCGACGACGTAGACCGCGTGGTCCTCCGCGAACGACCGGTAGTAGTAGCGTTCGAGCAGGAGACCGAAGTACCGGGGCGGCCGGTCCGGTTGGAAGGCGTCGGTCAGTCCCGCGAAGACGACCAGCGTCCGGGGTCCGTCGCCGAACGTGACGTACGGATACCGCCCCGCCGACCCGGCCAGAACGCCGCGTTCCCGTCCCATGGAGCGTGTCACGACAGCGCGACGAAAAGAAGTTCGGGTGGGTGCTTCGTCGGACCCTACGGGAGCAACACCGCCAGTCCGACGAGATTCCAGACGACCAGTCCGAGACCGTAGAAGAGCAGTTTGGCCCGGACCGAGTAGTTCGAACTCGACCCCGGTAGGAGTTCCATCCCCTCCACCATGTTTCCCGAGTCGGCGCTCTCGGCGCCGCCGACTCCGGCGGCGGGCGCGGCACCCGCCTCGCCCGCCCCGAGGACGACGAACAGGACGCCTGCCCCGGCGAGGAGCAGGAGAGTGAGACCGGTGCTGAAGACGAGGTAAGCGACCCCGACAGTCGCGACCGCGGCGAGGAGGGTGTAGCGGAGGACGGGGACGAGCAGGGCGTTCCAGTCCATACCCGAAAGTTGGGTATCTCCGACAATAAACGTTCGTTCGGTCGCGGCGGGGAGGTTACTCGTCGGTTCGCTCGTCCAGCACGACGGGGACCCCGCGCTCGGCCACGTCGGCGGCGAACGCGCCCGAGTCGGTCTCCAGCGCCGCGAAGGTGTCGTAGTGAACCGGGAGCACGAGGTCGGGGTCCATCTCCTCGGCGAGGGCCGCGGCCTCGTGGCGGTCCATCGTGAACGACCCGCCGATGGGCGGACAGAACAGCGACACGTCGAGTTCGGCGTGGCCCGGGAGCGCGTCGGAGTCGCCCGGCCAGAAGACCGTCACGTCCTCGCCTCCCCGTCCGGGGAGCGTGAGGTGGTAGCCGACGCCGAAACCCTCGGGGTGGTAGGGGTCGCCGCTCGCGTCGGTGTGCGGGCCGTCGGGGTCGTTGTAGCCCGCGACCGACCGCACGATGACGTCGCCGAACAGTCGGTCGTCGGCCTCGTCCACCCTGACGAACTCGTACGGGAGGTCGCGCAGGTCCTCGACGTCGCGGTCGATTTTCGGGGGGTAGACCGCCTCGTAGACGACCAGCGTGGCGTCGTCGCCCGCCACCCGACGAATCGCGTCCGAGTCGTAGTGGTGGTCGTGGGTCACGAGGACGAGGTCGCCGTCCTCCGGGCGGTAATCGCGAGCGTCCGGGTGGCCCGCGTCGGGCGAGTCGGGTCGCCACTCGCCGGTGAGGGTCCCGTACCGGCCGGGGTCCGCGTAGACGACCGTGCCGTCGGGGGATTCGAGTCGGAGACCGGCGTATCCGAGCCACGTCGCGAGGAGTCCGTCGTGTCGAACCGTCATGGCCGGGAGTTGGCGTGGCCGGTCCTAAATCGTTCGGCATCGGTGCGAGGGCGGGGGACCACGAGCAGGTCGTACCGATTCTCACGGGGAGTTTACTCGGACCGTCGAATCAACCGACGAATAACCCCGCGCACGGAGTCCCGGAAGAACGAGAAACGTTACATTCTTGACTGTAACGGGTGGTTTCGAGAACGTGCCCTCCCAGCTATCGTCGGTCGCACCGAAAGAGGTCGCAGGTGGCGTCGTCGTCGTACTCGTCGCCGTCGCCCTCGTGGCGTTCGATTACTATCAGCCTTCCCTCCCGGTCGCCGCCTCGATTGTGCTACTGGCTGGCGTCACGGCCGTGAGCGGTCTGAAACCGTTCGGCGACACGGTCGCGTACCACCTCCTTCAGGCGGGCGCGTTCGCCGTCTACGGACTCGTAGTGGTCGTCACGGAGGGATTATCGGTCCTCCCCGCCCTCTTCGTGGTCGTCGGTCTGGTCGGCGTCTCGAACTACGCGTGGAAAGCGGCACGTCGGGGTATCTGGAGGACTGTCGGGCGATAGGTCGCGGTCGGCCAGCGTCAGTCAGTCGCCGTCACTCCGAAACGCCCGGAGCATGTCGCGCTTGGTCGATTGGCACTCGACCTCGGTGAGACCGCGCTCGGTGAAGATGCGGTTCCAGTTCCGGTAGTAGAGCGGGAACTCACCGTCCACGTAGTTGACGCCGCGCCGCGCCGCCAGTTCGCCGTCGGAGTCGCGGTCTCCCGGTTCGGCGTCGTTCCCGGTGTCGCTGCCCTCGGCGCGGTCCGACTGGCTCTCGATGTTTCGGTCCGACTCCGCCTCGCCGTCGCGGTTCTCGTTCTCCACAGTGACGAGCAGGTCGCCGGTAATCCGGGCCAGTTCGCCGAACACCGCCTCGTCCTCGGGATGGATGTGCTGGAGCGTCTCCACCGAGAAGACGGCGTCGAAGCGGTCGTCCTCGAACGCCGCGACGGCGTTCTCGATGGCGTCGTTGTAGAAGGTTCCGTCTGCCGCGAGGTCGGGGTAGGTCTCGGCCATCACGTCGAAGGCCTCGTCGTTGATTTCGACGCCGTGGAGGTCGTCGTAGCCGTTGTCGCGGAGGTGGGCGAGGTGTCGGCCCGAACTGCACCCCAACTCCACGACGGCCGCGTCCGACCCGACGAACGAGTCGAGCAGGTCCAGAATCAGTTCGCTCGTCTCGTCGGGTCCGTAGTAGGCGTAGTAGCTCGGCGAGTACTCCCCCGAACGCTCCGCCCACTCCTTACGGACTTCGTTAGAATCCACTGGTATCGAGACGGACTGTGAGCGTAAAGCCTCACTGGTATCCGGACGCCCCGGCCCCGCTTTCTCACTGCCGAGCGCACCGCAGTCGGCATGCTCGTCGCGTCGCTCGGGGGCTACGCCGTCCGACCGGCGGTCTTATCCGACTCCCCGGTGAATTTCGGGGGCACATGGTCGCCTCGCCGCTGGTTCCGGTCGTCGTCTTTCTGGTCGGCATCGGGGTCGTCGTCTGGAGCGTCGAGGAGTTCGTCGAACACGTCGCGGAGGCCGCGGTGGACCTCGGCGTCTCTGCGTTCCTGCTCACCGTGGTGCTGGCCGGAATCGACCTCGAAAACGCCGTGCTGGGGGTCGCGGCCGCGGCGGGCGACCTGCCGGACGTGGCGCTGGGCACCGTCTTCGGCGAGGCGCTGTTCATCCTCGGCGCGGCGGTCGGACTCGCGGGCGTCGCGATTCCCTTCGAGACCGAGACGCCGCGGGAGTATCTGGCGCTGACGGCCGTCTCGCCCGCGCTCCTCGGCCTGCTCTCGCTCGACGGCCGACTGTCGCGCCTCGACGGACTCCTGCTACTCGTCGGCTTCGCGCCGCTGCTCTGGGTGGTCTACCGACGCGAGGCGAGGCGGACGACCCGATATCTGGAAGCCGAGGAGGCCGACGAAATCGAGGCGGAGGTCCGAGAGGGTTCGGACGCGGCCGGCGGGGACGACCGCGAACTGGTCGAACTCGGCGTCCTCCTGCTCACCGTCGTCGGCATGACCGCGGGGTCGGAGTTGGCGGTGATGGGCGCCCGCGACGTGCTCGCCGCCTTCGACATCGCGGGACTCGCGTTCGGCGCGACCGTGATGAGTTTCGTCGCCAGTCTGGAGGAGATTCTGCTCACGGTCGAACCCGTCCGGGACGGCCGCCCGGAGGTCGGCGTCGGCAACGTCGTCGGAAGCACGCTCTTCTTCGTCACGGCCAACGCGGGCGTCGTCGCGCTCGTCCACCCGCTGGCGCTGTCGAGGACGGTGTTCGCGGTCCACTGGCCGTTCTTCCTCGGGTCGCTGGCGCTCGTGTTGGCGTTCCTCTCCCGAGGCCGCGTCGGTCGTCCGGAGGGTGCGCTACTGCTCGCGGTGTACGCCGGGTACTGGGCGGCGAACTACCTGCTGTGACGTGAGCGGGGTTTTCGGGTCCGTAGCGGTTTTCGGAGATGGCTCAGGGTCGGTCCTCTCTGCCGAGTGTTGGAGCAGTTAGACCGCGCCCGCACCCCGAAAGACCAGTTGGACCGCGACTGCACCGCGAATCCGGACGGAACCCAGAAGCCAGCTAGTGACTGCTTGAACAACTGAGGACCGCACCGCGACTGAACCGCAACCGCACTGCAACGTCACCACGACCGCACTTGGGCCGCGGGCCTCACGCCTCCCCAGCCTCCTCGTTCACTCCCCCACTACGTTCGGTCGTTTTACTTGTCCCTCGCGCGACGGCGGCGTGCCACGAGGCCACGCAAGCGCGCGCCGAACTGGAGGCAGGCCGGTCGCGTTTCGTCGGAGGGACTCCCCGGCACTCACTGCTCGTCGGCCAGTCGCTCGACGCGCTCCAGCGAGTCGGCGTTCTCGGGGTCCTTGTCCTCCCGCACGCCGAGGAATCTGGGGAACCGCAGGGCGTACCCCGACGAGTAGGTCGGCGACGCCTGAATCTCCTCGTAGCCCACCTCGAAGACGACCTTCGGAGCGATTTCGACCTCCTGACCGTCTTGAGTCCGGACGTGAGGTTCGAGGAGTTCGGTCAGGTCCGCGAGTTCCTCGTCGGTGATTCCGGTGGCGACCTTGCCCAGCGTCTCGAACTCCTCGCCCGCATCGTCTGCGCGCGCCGAGAGCAGGAACGTCCCGAGGAAACTCGCTCTCCGCCCCTCGCCCCACTCCGCGCCCGTGACCACGAGGTCCAGCGTCTCCACGTCGGGCTTGCGCTTGAGCCAGTTCTTCCCCCGGCGGCCCGGCGAGTAGGTCGAGTCTGGGTTCTTGAGCATGATGCCCTCGTGGCCCGCGTCGAGCGCCTCGGCCTCTATCTCGGCGATTTCCTCGGGGTCGCCGCTGACCCAGAGTTCGGAAACTCCCGCCTCCAGAACCGCTTCGAGTCGGTCGTGGCGCTCGGTCAAGGGTGCGCGGAGCAGGTCGTCTCCCTCCGCGTGGAGACAGTCGAAGGCGAACAGGTCGAGTTCGACCTCCTCGCGGGCGCGCTCGACGTCGTGCTTCCGACGGAAGCGCCGCAGAACTTCCTGAAACGGCAGCGGCTCGCCGTCCTCCGTGGCGACGACCTCGCCGTCGAGAATCGCGGGCGCGTCGAGGTGGCGCTCGACGTGTTCCACGACTTCGGGGAGCGCGTCGGTCACGTCCTCCATGTTTCGCGAGAAGACGGCGACGTCGCGGTCGGTCGAATCGTCTCGCTCGCTCGCGCCGGTCGCGCTCGCGTCCGCACCGCCCCACGCGAGACCGTCGGGGTCGTAGTGAATCTGGACGCGAGCGCCGTCGTACTTCCACTCCACCGCGACCTCGTCCCAGTCGTCGAGCGCGTCGCCGACCGTCCCGGCCTGCGCCAGCATCGCCTGCACCGGACGGCCGAGTTCGAGGTCCATCGCGTCGAGACCGGCCTCGCCTTCGTCGCGGGCCACGCGGGCCACCTCGCCGTAGTCGTTCGACACCTGTAGCGCGCGCTCGACCGACTCGACCGACACGTCGAACGCTCGCGCGGTGGCGTCCCGGACGGTGCCCTCGCCGACGCCGATGCGCATCTCCGAGAGGACGAGGCGCGCGAGGTAGCGGGCTTCCTCGTTGCTCGCCCGGTTGAACAGGCCGAACAGGACGTCTATCTTCTTGTCCTGACTGCCGGAGCCTTCGGCGGCCGCGAGCGCGTCGAGTTCGTCTGCGACTTCCGCGACAGTGAGGTCGTTCGTTCCGCCGCTGGCGTCTCCGCCGCCCCCGCCGCCGGAGGTGAAGGCACCGAGTCCCTGCTGGCCGCCGAAGTCGTAGCTCGCGGCCACCTCGCCCACGTCGCCCACGTCGGCGAGACGGTCCTCCACGTCGTCGGCCGAGACGTTGGTCCCGGCGGCCCGTGCGATGGCCTCGTAGCAGTAACTCGGCCCGATGTCGAGGGTCCGCGAGGACCACGCCGGGAACACCCGGCCCTGCACGAACCGGGCTAACACGGGGAGGTCGTCGTTCGCGTCTTCGAAGAGCGTCGTCACTCGCTCGACGATGTCGGTGTCGGCGCTCAGCGCTTCGATTTCGGCGGCCGTCTCGGCGAACTCCCCGAACTTCATCGAGCGAAGGTAGTCGGCACCTCGGATTAAACGGTTCGACTCCGCGTGCCGGACTCCGGGCGTGATGGTGGTGGTAGAACTCCCGTCGGCGGACGGTGGTCGAGACTCGGGCTGCAATAGTTTCTATAGGGTAACACTTTTCGCGCCGGAGCGTGCCAGTCACGGGCGATGCCCTCCACCGACGACGCGCCCGACGCTCCGACCGACTCGCGGTCCTTCGGGACCCGACTTCAGGTCGGATGGGAGCGAGCGACCCGCAACCTCCCGCTCGCGTTCGTTCCGCTGTTGTCCAGTCTACTCGCACCCGACAACCTCCGGCGAGTCCGCTCGTACGAGGGGAACTACTTCGGTCTGGCCCTGCAGCTCCCCTCGTCGCTTCCCGACCTCTGGACGTTCGTGAGCCTCCCGAATGGGGAACCCGGAATCCACGTATCGCCGACGCTCTGGCTCCTGCCCGTACTGGTTCCGTTACAGGCCGCACTGGTCGCCGGTCTGCTCGGGAGCGCTCACGAGTTCACCCGGACCGGCGGGTACGACTTCGCGGCGAACGTCCGCCGGTACTTCGTCCCGGTGCTGGTTTTCGTCGCGCTCGTCAGGGCCGTTGCGCTCGGCACCGGCGCTCTCGCCACCGCCGCGCTCCCGGTCGTCTTCCTCGTTGTCCCCCTCCTCCTCCTCGTGCTGTCGTACGTCTTCTACGCGACGCCGTACCTGCTGGTGGTCGAGGACGCCTCGGTGGGCGAGGCGCTGGCCACGAGCTACGACTGGGCGACCGAAGGCGGCCCGTACCTCGCCTACGCCGCTGGCTATCTGCTCGTCGTCTTCGCCGTCTCTGCCGTCGGTTCGGCTTTCGTCGTGAACCTCGGCGTACTCGGCGCCGCGGTCGGCGCGGTGGTTTCGGCCCCGCTCGCGCTCGCACTGACGTTCACCACCGTCGAGTTCGTCGCCGACATGGGCGTCGGGCGCGGTGCCGGAGGGGACACGCGGCCCGGGAGCGGAGGCGGCGGCCGCGGTGCCGGAGACGGCGACGGAAGCGAACCAGACGCTGACCGCAGCTTCTACCGTGACCTCGAAGGGGAGTCCGACCGAGACGACCGATGGTCGGTCGAGTACCGAGACGAACGAGCGGCAGACAGAGACCGAGACGAACCGGGAACTGACTGGAACCCACGGGAGGGCTGGTAGATGCTGGCGGTCAGACTGCTCCACGTCCTCGGCATGGCGCTCGCGCTCGGCGGTGCGACCCTGACGTGGTGGCTGTTCCGGCGGGACGCCGCGTCGGAATCGCCCACGCTCGACGTCGCGGCGGCCTACGAGCGGGGATTCTGGGCGGCGACGGGCGTCATCGTGATGACCGGCGTGGGTAATCTCGGGAGCCTCGCGCCCTTCGTCCCGACCGCGGGGACGCGCTGGGGGGCTGCGTTCACGGCGAAGTTATTGGTCGTGCTACTCGTCCTCGCGCTCTCGGTGGTCCGAACGCTCGTCGTCGCGCGGTGTCGCCGAACTGCGAGGCGGTGTACGAGAGTCGGAGCCGATTCTGAATCCACGACAGAACAGTCGGGCCAGAGCACCGAGATTTCGAGTGGGGATACCGAGATGCCGAGTCGGAGAGCGGAGTGGTCGGACCGGGGAACCGAAACGCTCCGAGTCGCCTACGGCGCGACCGCGCTATCGCTGGCGCTGCTCGTCGCGCTGGCGGAGGTGTTGGCGCATGGGTGAGGGGACTGACGGGACCACGTCGGACGAGGGGCCGCCAACCGAAACCAGCGCGTCGAACGCGCCGGGAATATCTAGCGAGTCCGGCGCGTCCGCGGACGAGTTCGACACGTCCGCCGACGACTCGGACACGTCTTCCGAGGACTCGGACGCGCTCGTGGCTGACGACCCTCTCGTGGACGACGACCCTCTCGTCGTCTGGGCGCTCGCGTCGTTCCACGTCGCCGCACTCGTCGCGGTCCTCGTCGTCGGTCTCTACACCGCGGGGTCGCTCGGCGACCTTCTCGGCGGTCTCGACACGGTCGTCGGTCTCGCGCTCTACCTCGCGCTCTGGGCGAGTACGTGGTGGACGACCCGGCGCGTCCTCGGCGCGGTGGCAGACGCAGGTACCGACGCTTCGGCGCTCACCGTGGTCGGCGCTGGCGGCCGGTGGGGCGGCGTCAACGGCGTCTGCTTCCTCTGGGTGCTGCTGTTCGTCGCCGCGGTTCCCGGGGCCGACGTCACCCTCGCTGGCGTCCTCTACTTCCTCGCCTTCGGCGGTATCGGGTCGATACTCGCGCTCGGCGTCGGCGGTATCGTGGGCGTGCTGTTCGCTGTCCTCGACCTCGCGCTGTTCCGGGCGGCGCGAGGTCTCACCCCCGCGTCTGCGTCCCCGCCTGCAGCCGACTCGAACTCGCAGCACAGGAATCGGGACGACGACACCTGATGGACAGCAGGCCCGTGGATTCAAGGGAATCCCGTGTGTCGTACCCCGTATGCCCGAGTCCGACCTCGCGGCGCAGGTCGAAGACGTGCTCTCGGTGGACCCCGACGAGTTCCAAGCGCAGGTCGAAGCGGACGCCGAGGTCATCGTCGAGGAGATAGACGCGGGAACGTTCGACAATCCGCAGGCCATCATCGGCTTCGAGTACGAGTTCTACGCCGTGAACGCCGAGACGTCCGCGCTCCAGCGCGTCCCGCGGCGACTCCTCGAACTCATCGGCTTCGAGAAGGAACTGGGTCTGCACAACGCCGAGATGTCCACGAGTCCGCAACCGCTGAACCCGCACGGACTCGCCGCACAGGAGGCCGAGGTGAAGGCCCGCCTGTCGGCCGCCGAGGACCGGACCGGTTCCGAGGGGATGCGACTGGTCAGCGACGCCATGTGGACCATCCCGCCCGAGGGCGAGACCGCACGACGGTATCTGACCGACAGCGTCGAGGACCGCGGGGTCCGCATCGCCTCGAACATGAGCGACTCGGTGCGCTACCACGCGATGGCCAACTCCGAGGCCAGCGTCGGGATGCGGTTGGAGGCTCCCCACGTGGACCTCGAAGCCGACACCGTGATGCCCGAGAGCCTCATCACCTCGATTCAGCCCCACTATCAGGTGCCCCACGCCCGGGACCTGCCGACCTACTTCCAGTACGCGATTCGCATCGCCGCTCCCCTGCTCGCGCTCGGGGTCAACTCGCCGTTCTTCCCGCCGGACCTCTACGCCCCGGACGCCGACCCCGAAGAGATACTGGCCGACGGGGTGGACGAACACCGCATCAGCGTCTTCGAGACGGTCCTGAATCGAGACGGCGACGACCCCGACAAGGTTCGGTTCCCGCGCGACGTGGAGAGCGTCGAGGAGGCCGTCGAGCGCGTCGTCGAGGACCGGACCATCGTCCCGATGCCTGTGGCGACCAGCGACCGATTCGACGACGAGTTCGCCCACTTCAGGCTGAAACACGGCACCTACTGGCGGTGGGTCCGGCCGGTGTTCGGCGGAGCCACCCGGTCGGACGCCAACGCCCGCATCGAGTTCCGACCCATCGCGGCCCAACCGACGGTCAGGGACTCCATCGCGTTTCAGGCGGCGTTCGCGGGTCTCGTGGAGTCGATGTTCCGGCGCGAACACCCGGTCCGACATCTCGACTGGGTGGTCGCCAAGGACAACTTCTACGGCGCGGCGAAGGACGGTCTCGACGCCGACATCTACTGGATTACCAACAGCGGCGAGGAGACGACCGACCACGAAGCGGTGTACGAGGACATCTTCGCCCACGCGAAGGACGGTCTCCAGTCGCGAGGTCTCAGCGACGAGGAGGCCGCCAAGTACCTCTACCCGCTCCGCCAGCGCGCCCGCCACCGGTTAACTCCCGCGAGTTGGAAACGCGGGCGGGTCCGCGAGCGACTCGACGACGGCGAGCGCTTCGAGGACGCGGTGTACGGGATGCAGGCCGAGTACATCGAGAGGCAGGCCGAGACGCTCATCGACGGGACGTTCGCCGACTGGGTCGGCCGCGGCGACACCGAACTCGAACGCGAGGAGTAATCCGTAAGCGGGAGTTTCTTGTCGGATAGCTACCACTCCGACGTATGGTCTCCGCTCTCTCCAGACGGTCCGCCCTCCTCGGAGTCGCGTCGGGCCTGCTCGGTTTCGGCGCGGTCCGGGCCGCCGACTCTGACGACTCGCACGGTGAGGACCCCGGTGGCCGGGCCGCCGGAACCGACGCCGACCTCGACTGGCCGATGGCGCGATACGACGCCGCGGGCACCGGCTACGACCCCGATGCGTCCGGGCCGAAAGACGGCGTCCGGGTGAAGTGGCGTCGAGAACCGGAGGCGTTCTTCGGCGGAACCGAGTCGCCGATTCTGTCCGGCGACACGCTCTACGCCACCGGACGGTCTCTCCTCGCGCTCGACGCGACGACGGGCGAGACGCGCTTCGCTCACGAGGGGTCCTACCGGTCGAGTCCGCGCGCGCCGACGCCGAGGCGTACACCACCGACACGCTGGCAGTCACCGCTCCGGCGGGCGTGTTCGGCCTGAACGCGGGCGGTGGCATCCGACTGTTCGACAGGGAGTTCGGCGTCGAGCGGTGGCACGGTCCCGGCCACGAGTCGCGGTTCGGCGTCTTCGGCCCGCCGACCGCGGTTCCGCCGGTCGCCGCCGACGGGACGATTTACGCCGCGATTCCGGGCACCGAACACGTAGTGGCGCTCAACGCGAGCAGCGGGCGCGAGCGCTGGCGACGGTCGCCCGGCGACGAACTCCACCGCCCGGCCGTCAGGGGCGGACGACTGTTCGCGGTCAACTGGCCCCACCGCGCGAGCGCCTACGTCGCCGAGACCGGCGAGCGACTGTGGCAGGCCGAACTCCCCGAGCAGATGGTCCTCCCGCCGACCGCGACGAGCGACGGCGTGGTCGTCCCCGAGCGAACTGGCATCACGGCGCTGAACGCGAGCGACGGCAGTGTGCGCTGGCGGTTCGACCACGACGGGAACGCGACCGAGGGTGCCGCCGCGGTCGCTGAGGGGCGGGTGTTCGTTCAGTCGGCCGGGGGCGACGGGGCGCTACACGCTCTCGACCTCGAAACCGGCGAGGAGTACTGGTCGGCCCCGGTCCGGGGCGAGGGGACGCCCGTGGTCGCCGACGGCGTGGTCTACGCCGGAGCGCACGACGAACTCGTCGCGGTCGATGCCGCGGACGGGAGGGTTCGCTGGCGCTACGACTCTCGCCTGCCGCTCTCGACGCCCGCCGTCGGCGATGGCGTGCTGTACGCCGTGGCTCACGACCGAATCGTCGCGCTGGAGGAGGACCGATGAGCGCCGACGCGTCCGCGGGAAATCCCAGTGAACCGCCCGCGGAGAACGTCGCCCACGAACGTTTTCCGGGTACGTCGTTCTCGGGCGTCCTCGGGAAGTCGGTCGCCCGCATCGTCACCGACCCCCGACTCCCGCTCCCGTTCGTCGTCGCAGGTCTCGTGCTGACCGCGGTCGGCCGCCTCCGCGCCCGCGACTCGATTCCGACGACCACGCCCGACCTCGCGGGCGACACGACCGTCCGCATCGCGTACCATTTCTACCCCACCGGGCTTCGAGTGACGGGGACGCGTCTCGCGGCGCTGGTGGACCTCGAACCCGGCTATCTGGCGTGGGTGGTGGGGTCGGAACTCGCGGCCTTCTTCGCGGTGAGCGTCGCGGGGTGGCTCACCCTCTCGCGGGCCACGGACGCCGGTTCGGGGGACCGTCTCCCCCGCGAGCGACTCGCCACCTACCTCGGACTCGTCGTCGCCGCTAGACTCCTCTTTCAGTCGTTCGCGGTGTTCGACGGACTCGGCTTGTTCGCTGTCGTCGGACTCGTCGCGTTCGCAGTGGTCTCGGTCCGACTGTTCGCCGCGCCAGCGCTGGTCGTCACGGGTCTCGGTCTCCGCGCGGCGGTTCGAGAGAGCGCCCGGCGGTCGGTCGGCGAGGGCGCGACGGTGTTCGGTCTCGTCGTCCTCTTCGGACTCTCGGCGTGGCTCCTCGGGAGCGTTCCGGTCGTCGGGACCCTCCTTAGCACCGCAGTCGTGGCACCGATTCACGCGGTCGCTGCGGTCGTCTTCGCGGAATCGACCGGATAGCGGCACCGCTAGCGTACTCCTATCCCCGGAGAAAATTACGGTGAAAAGCGTCCCGAACGTCGAGAGAAACGCCGCCAGTTACAGCGCGGCGTCGTAGTCTTCGTAGTCGGAGATTTCGACGCCTTCCTCGTCGATTTCGGCGAGCCACATACCGTTACCGGAGGCGGTGTCGCGTTCGACCGCGCTCTTCAGTGCACGGATGGCGACCTCGCGGGCGTCGTCCTGACTGAGGTCCTCGTGGTAGTCCTGTTCGAGGACACCGAGCGCGAACTGCGACCCGGACCCGGAGACGCTGTAGGTCTCCTCGGTCACGCCGCCGAGCGCGTCGTAGGAGTAGATGTGGCCGCCTTCCTCGTCCACGCCGCCGAGAACCGGGACCGTGATGAGGAACGCGCCCGAGCGCAGGAGGTTGCTCGTCAGCGTCGAGAGCGCCTCCATGCTCATGTCCTCGCCGCGGCGGGTCTCGTAGAGGTTGTTCTCGACTTCGAGGTTCCGAATGAGCGACTGGGCCGCAGAGACCGACCCCGAGATGGTGAGCGCGCCGGTCGGGTGGACCGCTTCCACCTTCTGAGCGGTCTTCGAGGAGACCATGTGGCCGAGACTCGCTCGCTGGTCGGTGACCATCACGACGCCGTCGGCGGTCGTCAGACCGATGGTCGTGGTACCGGTCTTCAGTTCTTGGATGTCCTCGGTATCGACCGAACGGTCCGGAATAGAGCCGATTTCGGGGGCGTACGGGTTGGTGTCGTCGGGTTCGAGACGTGCGGCGTTCTGGGAGAACTCTGAACCGTGCATTGGGCTACGCATTGGCTGTTTGTAGTTCGCCTGCACTGATAAAACCCACTCTTCAGGTGAACGACGCCGCCGCGTCGCCGCCAGCCGAATGCAGTCGCTGGGCGGGCGAGTACGACGTCGAAAAATTCGGTCTTTACGTCGTCGTTTCGTAGGTCTGTTCGAGTTTGTTCACCACTCTGTGGGCCGGGAGCGTGAAGCCGACCTGTCGGGTGGCGATGGCGAACGGCAGCAGGAGGATGCTGGCCGCGACGCTGAACTGGTACAGGGCGAACAGTATCGCGTTGTGGAACCGAGTGGGCATCGGAGTTCGTACCTCGAGCGAGGGTCGGCCGACCGTATATAAAAGAGTTTCTGAAATATAAATTTCATAATGGTCTATGCTGTCGTTTCATGGCGTCGCCCTCTTGCGATTCAATTCTGGTTGCGTTACGTCCAACTGAGGCGGGACGCCGAACCGCGCGGACGTAGGCGTCGGCTTGGCGACGGTCGGTGTACGCATAACTTACGAGAATTATCCGGTTCACGTGCGCGGTCGGCGCGCGGCCGACACGCCGGTCTGGCGCGGAGCGCTGGCCGTCGCGAAACCGAAAGACACGAACCCTCACGGGACGACTCCCCGATATGAGCAACTATCTCGTTGCGATGGAGGCGGCTTGGTTGGTACGCGACGTAGAGGACATCGACGACGCCATCGGCGTCGCGGTCAGCGAGGCCGGAAAGCGACTGAACGACCAGAGCATGGACTACGTCGAGGTCGAAGTCGGCGCGACCGGATGCCCGGCCTGCGGGGAACCGTTCGACTCGGCGTTCATCGCCGCGGGTACCGCGCTCGTCGGACTCCTGTTGGAGATGAAGGTCTTCAACGCCGAGGGCGAGGAACACGCCCAGCGCATCGCCAAGAGCGAGGTCGGCGGCGCGCTCCGAGACGTGCCCCTCGAAGTCGTCGAGACCATCGAGTACGAGGAGGACGAGGAAATCGAACTCGGGAAGGACGAGTAGGCGACTCCCGCAACTCGACCCGTCCTCGCTCCGACTCTCCCCACGCGAAGCGACCCTCATAAGAGGAAGCGCGGACGCCGCGACGCGAACCGTGTTCGAATTCCGGACGGGAGAACGCGGCGTTATCGAATCTGCTTTTCGAGGACGATTTCGTCGTAGTCGCGATACTCCAGCGGATACGTACCCGTCCGTTCGTATCCGCGCCGACGATAGAACTCGGGGAGGTACGGGTGGTCTTCCGGCGTCGTGAGCCAGACGGTGGCGTAGCCACAGTCTCGCGCGGTTCGCTCCGCGCGGTCCAGCAACAGACTCCCGACGCCCTCTCCCTTTTGTCGCTCGCGAACGCCGAGACGGCTGAGTTTGACGCGCTCCGGGTCGGTCTCTTCGAGGCGCACACCACCGACGAGTTCGCCCTCGGTCACGGCGACGAGGACTCGGTTCTCCCGAACCCACTCCGAGACTTCGTCCTCGGTTACGGATTCCGCTTTCGCCGGGAAGCCGAGTCGTCGGTTCTCCCGATACGCGCTCCGGTACACCTGCGCGAGTTCCCCGGCGTCTGTGACCGTCGCTCGCTCGACCTGACACCCGTTCATTCACTTCACGAGTGCATCGGAGATGACGTGAAGATTTCGACACTTCGAGGCGTGAGACCGCGTAGCCGAGGCGGTCGGCCTCCGCCAGGCGGTAGTCCGAAGCTTTATTTATAACCCGTGGTTATCCCCGAACATGGAACTGCCGACGCCCCAAGACCTCCGGGAACGCCGGACCGAACTCGGTCTGACTCAGAGCGAGTTGGCCGACCGCGCGGGCGTCTCTCAGCCGCTCATCGCCCGCATCGAAGGCGGCGACGTGGACCCCAGACTCTCGACGCTCCGCCACATCGTGGACGCGCTCGAAGAGTCCGAGGGCGACATCGTCCGCGCGGGCGACCTGATGCACGAGGACGTCGTCAGCGTGGCTCCCGACGACCCGGTGAACCGAGCGGTCTCGAAGATGCAGGAGGAGGGCTTCTCGCAGATGCCGGTCATCGAAGACGGCGTGCCGGTCGGCTCTATCAGTTTCGAGGACCTGATGAGCGTCGGCGAGGACGCCCGCGACCAGCCCGTCAGCGAGTTCATGGGCGAGAGCTTCCCGACCAAGTCCCGAAACGCCACGCTCGACGAACTCAGCACCGACCTCGGCCACAACAAGGCGGTCGTCGTGACCGAGCGCGGCAACACTGTCGGCATCATCACCGAGGCCGACATCGCGGCGCGACTGTCGTAACCGGCCGACTGTCTCCCCCGAACCCACTTTTCTCTCCGACCGACCGCCGCAGTAGTCGCTCCGGTCGTCGTTCTCATCGACACGTTCTCGTCGTCGTCCGCCGCTTCTCTCGAAAAGAGTTCGTATCGCGTCGCCGACTTACAGGCCGCTGTAGTCCTTCTGAATCGCACCGAGGGCGCTGACGCTCTGGTAGTTGTCGCCGGGGATTGGCTTGGGGCTGTTGTTCTGCTCGATGCCGAAGTGGAGGTGCGGTCCGGTGGAGTTGCCGGAGTTGCCCATGCCGCCGATTTTGTCGCCTCGGCTGACCTGCTCGCCGTCGGAGACCGCGAAGCTGTTGAGGTGGCCGTACTCCGTCTCGTAGCCGTTCTCGTGGACGATGTAGACGTAGTTGCCGTAACCGTCCGAGTCGTAGGCGGTGTAGGCGGTTCCGGCCCGCGCGGCGTAGACGGGCGTTCCAACGCCGGTGTCGTTGTTGTCGATGTCAACGCCGCCGTGGAACCCGCTGGAGCGCTGGCCGTAGTCCGACGAGATGATACCGTCCATCGGCCAGACGATGTCCGTCCCGGCGCTACCGCTGCCCGCGGAGTTCAGGTACCGCTCGACCGACCAGCCCCACACGTCACGGTCGAGCCAGTGGATTCCCCACCACGTGTACCCGTCCTCGTCGGTCGGCCCGTTGACGATTTCGCCGACCTCACCGGCATTCACCGTGGCGACGACGGACGACTCCGTCCCGGGTCGCTTTCGCGTGTTCAGGTCGGTGGTGGCTTCGACTCGTTCCCCCTCCGCGAACGCGCTCACGGTCCCGCTCAGTGCGGCGGTGCCGGTGATTCCCGTCGCGGCGATTCCGAGCGACTTGACGACCGTACGCCGGTTAAATTTCTGTGGCATCTCAGTTTCCAATTCCTTACTATCAGTATTAAATTATTTCTATCTTCCTTTATTACCTTATTTTATTGTCTTTTTGTAAGTACATTTCAGTTGCGTGAGTTGGTCGCCGGTTGCGACCGACCGGACCCGTCCCGGCCGCGCGAAAAGCCGAGTCGCCGGCGAACATTGAAACTTGCTCACATCCCCCACACCAAGAATTATCCGGACCGATTCCGTGGGTTCGCGGTATGACAGGCTTCTCCGACAGGGTCGAGCAGGTCTCCATCAGCGGCATCCGCGAAGTGTTCGAGGCGGCGGGCGAGGACGCCATCAACCTCGGACTCGGACAACCGGACTTCCCGACGCCGGAACACGCCCGGCAGGCCGCGGTCGAGGCCATCGAGGCCGGGAAGGCCGACGCCTACACCTCCAACAAAGGGACGCGCGAACTCCGGGAGGCCATCAGCGCGAAGCACGACCGGGACAACGACTTCTCGGTCCCGCCCGAGAACCTCGTCGCCACGTCGGGCGGGAGCGAGGCGCTCCACATCGCGCTGGAGGCCCACGTGAACGCGGGCGAGGAGGTCGTCTTCCCCGACCCCGGGTTCGTCTCCTACGACGCGCTGACCCGCCTCGCGGGCGGTGACCCCAAGCCCGTTCCCCTGCGCGAAGACCTGACCTTGGACCCCGCGACAGTCGAGGACGCCATCACCGAGGACACCGCGGCGTTCGTCGTCAACAGTCCCGCGAACCCGACCGGTGCGGTCCAGAGCGAGGACGACATGCGGGAGTTCGCACGCATCGCCGACGAACACGACGTGCTGTGCATCTCCGACGAGGTGTACGAACACATCGTCTTCGACGGCGACCACCACTCGCCGATGGCCTACGCCGAGTCGGACAACGTGGTCGTCGTCAACGCCTGCTCGAAGACCTACTCGATGACCGGGTGGCGTCTCGGGTGGGTCGCCGCCAGCGAGCGCCGCATCGAGCGCATGCTCCGGGTCCACCAGTACGGGCAGGCCTGCGCCAGCGCCCCGGCCCAGTTCGCCGCGGAGGCCGCGCTCTCCGGACCGCAGGACCAAGTCGAGGAGATGGTGACCGCCTTCGAGGAGCGCCGGGACGTCCTCCTCGACGGACTGGCCGACATGGGCATCGACTGCCCGACGCCACGCGGCGCGTTCTACGCCATGCCGAAAGTCCCCGACGGGTGGGTGGACGAGGTCATCGACCGCGGCGTCGTTGTCGTGCCCGGCGACGCCTTCGGCGACCACGGCGACGGGTACGCCCGCATCTCCTACGCGACGGACATGGAGACGCTGAAGGAGGCCATCGAGGTCATGCGCGAGGCGACGAACGCGGTCCGATAGGGACGGAACTCCTCGGTTCGTGGGGGAACTGGCTCCGTGGTACTTTCCGACTCGGTGAAATTCGGGAGTCGAGGGGTCCGTCGTGTCGGTTCCGGGTTGAGAGTCGTCTCGTTATCGCCCTGAGATTTTATCCCTTTCCCGACCGTCACGATGTATCATGCCTATCTCGCGCCGGGAGTCCGGCATCGCGCCCGCGGTCCGCGCACTGGCGTCACAGGTCCATCCCGTGTTCATGCTGCCCCCGGTCGCCTGCTCGCTGTTCGGCGGCGTGCTGGCGGGGGCGTTCGCTCCGCTGGCGGGGGCGCTTCACACGACGGCCATCTTCGCGGCGGTCTACACCGCCCACATCAAGGACGGCTACGTCGATTTCTACCTCCGCGACGAGGACGACGACCACCCGCTCTCCGAGCGCGGGTGTAAGGCCGCGCTCGCCGGTTCGACCGCGCTGTTCGCCGCCTGTCTGGCGGGCCTTTGGCTCACGGTCGGTGTCGGCGCGGTCCTGCTGACGCTCCCGACGTGGCTGGTCGCCTACCACCACGCCCCCCAATTGGACACCAACCCCGTGACCGCCACGACCGGCTACCCCCTCGGCATCGCGCTCGCCATCCTCGGGGGTTACTTCGTGCAGGCCGGGACGCTCGCGCCAATCGCGGTCGCCTTCGCGGCGGTGTTCCTCATCCTGCTCTCGGGCGTGAAGGTCATCGACGACGCGCAGGACTTCGACTACGACCGGTCCATCAGCAAGCGGACCGTCGCGGTGACGGTGGGTCCGCGACGCGCTCGGACCGCGGCCTACGCGCTGATGGCGACCGCGCTCGTCCTCGTCGTCGCGCTGGCCGCGCTCTCGGTCTTTCCGCCGAGCAGCGTGGCGCGGTCGCCGGATTCGGCGCGGTGGCGGGCGTCGCCCGCCGCGCAGACGCGGAACTGGCGACGATGCTCCTCGTCCGCGGGTCCTACGTCTTCCTCGCGCTGTTGCTGGTAGCAGTGTGGTTCCGACCGTTCACGTGAGGTTCTGTTTTCGAGGGATTGGAAAGGTCGCCGGTCTCGACGTTGTTCCGAAACCAACCGACAGAGGCGATGATTCTGGGATTCGTCAACCGCAGAACTGGGTCGAAATCCGCGTTTTGACGCCGACTGGGGGAAGTAATCCGCAACTCGCTGGAGAAACGTTCCTGTGCGCCTCCGGAAACCCGAGTTACGACGGGTTAGACCCGTCTTAGTTCGGGAGAAGTCCATCGTTCAGCGCTGAACGATAGCCGCGTTTCTTTCCGAACTCGGTAGTGGCTCCGACGAGGTGTTTCGATGACACGAAAGCTAACCATCGTAGCGATAGTAGCAATGCTCGCAATGGGAACGTCGGCGGCGCTGGCGCTGGGTGCCAGTCCGCAGGCGACCACGGACGCGGCCGCAGAACAGGAGACGACCACGCCAGTCGGCCAGACGACGGTGGCTCAGACAGCGAACGTCACCTTCACGAACCAGAGTTCGAACGGTAGCGTCGTCGTCGTCGAGCGTGTGGTCGTCCCCGAGGGCGGCTTCATCGCGATTCACGAGGCCGAGAGCGCGGGTCAGGCGACCGAGACCGGTACCGAAACGGAGACGCCCACCGAGACGGCCATCGAGACCGAAATCCAAACGCCGACCGCCGCGGCCGGTGAGGCCGCCCAGCGGTACACCGCCGGTGCGGTCATCGGGAACTCCACGTACCTCGAACCCGGCGTCCACGAGAACGTGACGATTCGGCTCGACCAGCCGCTCGAAGAGGGTCAGATACTCATCGCGATGGCCCACCGCGACACGAACAACAACCAGCAGTACGACTTCCCCGAGGCCGACGAACCCTACACGCAGGCGGGTCAGCCCGTCACTGACTGGGCCAACGTGACCGTCGAAGTGGGCGCGGCCGTGACGACGACTCCGGCGGGTGCCCAGACCACGACGACCGAAGCGATGTAATCCGAATACTGGTCGGCGATACCATTCGCCTTTTTTCGACGACTGACACCGTGTCCGTGTGCAGTAAAGCGACGTTCACAGCGAGTATCGAGTCGTTCCACGCTGAACGATTGATACGCACTTCCCTCCGACCGGCGTGTGTCTGCGTGGAGCGACACATGACACGAAAGATAGCGATTCTGGCGGTCGTCGCGCTGGTCGTCGCGGGAACGTCGGCGGCGCTCGCGGCGAGCGGCGGACCGTCCGCCGCGACCGGCGACGCATCGCTCGCTCAGGAGACCACGACGGTAGCGGACGACAACGAGACCACGGCGGAAGAGACGATGGCCGAACAGGAGACGACGACGGCGGAGGGGCAGGTCGGTGCCGAGAGCGCGCGCATCACCTTCCTGAACCAGAGCGCGGGCTTCACCTTCACCGGGGGAGAGCCGAACCAGACGACGGTGCTGATAGAGCGCGTCGTCGTCCCCGAGGGCGGTTTCGTCGCGATTCACGAGGCGACGAACGTCTCGGGCGTGTACGCGACGGAGGGACAGGTCTCGGTCGGGGCCGTGGTCGGTAACTCCACGTACCTCGAACCGGGCGTCCACAGCAACGTCGTCGTGGAGTTGAACGAGACCGTCAACGAGAGCAAGACGCTCGTTGCGATGGCTCACCGCGACACCAACGACAACCAGCAGTACGACTTCCCGGGGGCCGACGAACCGTACACCCGTAACGGGTCGCCCGTCATCGACACGGGGTACATCATCGTCGAGTACGACGTGATAGACCTCACGTTCGGCGAGACGACGACCGAGGCAGCGAACGAGACGACGACCGAGGCGTGAGGAGACCGGACGCGAACGGACGGTGAAAGGAGACCGGACGCGGACGGACGACTCGCACGCTGATTCTTTCGGTCGTTTTGGTCCGGTGTTCAGGCGAGCGCCTCAACGACGACTCCGAGGACGGAGAAGACGGCACCGAGAATCGCTCCGAGGACGGCGTACGCCGGAATCGCCGACTCCTCCGGGTCTCTCGCGAAAACGGTGTACATCGACGCGACGGCCAGTCCGCCGCCGCCGAGAGCCATCAGAACGATGGGGGCATCGACCCCGTCCGCGGCGGCGGACAGGAGCGCCTTCGAACCGATTGCCGCGCCGATAATCGCCATCGAACCGTGGTAGAGATGGAACCGATGCACGGACACCATTCACGACAGACTGATTAGGTATCGTTCTTTCGGTGGCGCGTTGCCGACGCTTCACTCGTCGGCGATTGCCCGACACCGCGCGACCCACTTCTCGTCGAAGTCGTCGTCGTTCAGCACCCGACCCGCGAGGTCCGCGATTTCGGTGACGCCCGCTTCGTCGCACCACCGGACGCACTCCCGGTAAACGTCCATCGGCAGGTCGTCGGTGTCCCGGACGACTCGAAGTTCCTCGGTCCCAGAGAGATAGGCGGCGAACGCGCGAGTGTGGCCGTCGGTCAGCGTCCAGTCGCCGCCGATTTTTCGGACCGGCAGGGGGTCGTAGTTCGGGTCCGCGAAGTCGAACCACTGGGTCACGAAGGAGAGTTTCAGGCCGTTCAGGTAGAGTTGGCTCGGTCGCGGGCGGTCGATGGCGACCGAGAAGGGTTCGGGACTCTCACACGTGTCGTCGGTGTCGTCGGACTCGGACCCGTCAGCGTCGGTCACGTCGAACGCTCGGACGCCTCAAGATTTAATCGTTTGTCACTCACACGTTCGGTATGGCAACGGAGAGTCGCGACTCCGAGGAGACACCGATTGACCCGGAGGGACCGTGGACGCACGAACAGGCCGTCGTCGGCGACGTGCGACTCCACTACGTCGCGGCGGGCGACGAGGACGACCCGTTGGTGGTCCTCCTCCACGGCTTCCCGGAGTTCTGGTACTCGTGGCGACACCAGATTTCGGCGCTGGCCGACGCCGGGTACCGAGTCGTCGCGCCCGACATGCGGGGGTACAATCGGTCCGAGAAGCCCCACGGGGTCCGAAGCTACCGGACCGAAGAACTGGTCGGCGACGTGGTCGGACTGGTCGAACACTTTGGCCGGGAGCGCGCCCGCGTCGTCGGCCACGACTGGGGCGGCGTGGTGGCGTGGGAGACGGCGATTCGCCACCCCGAGGTGGTCTCCCAACTTGCGGTCCTGAACGCGCCCCACCCCGAGCGGTATCGGGAGGAACTCCGGCGCAACCCCGAGCAGTGGAGTCGGTCGTCGTACGCCCTCTACTTCCAACTCCCGTGGCTTCCGGAGCGGACCCTCGGTGCCCGCAACTGTGCGGGGGTCGCGGAGATGTTGCGGGAGACGGCGGGTCCAGACACCTTCAGCGAGACCGACCTCCGGCGGTATCGACGGGCGGCGTGTCGGCCGGGCGCGCTCACGTCGGCCCTCGACTACTACCGGGCGTTCTTCCGCGAGAACCTGCGCCGGGAGGCGCGGAGACTGTTCGGCGGCGGGACCCGCGAGCGCGGGGTTCGAGCGCCGACGCTCCTCGTCTGGGGCGAACGCGACCCCGCGCTCGGCGTGGAACTGTCGGAGGGACTGGAGCGATGGGTCCCGGACCTCAGAGTCGAGCGACTGCCCGAAGCGACCCACTGGGTCCAGAACGACCGCCCGGACGAGGTGTCCGACCTGCTGGTCGAGTTCTTCGGGGAGGCGTGACTCAGTCGGTCGTCTCCTCGGGCAGTCGGACCAGTTCCTCCGGATTCTGGAACGCCCAGAGGACGAGGTTGCCTTCCAATCGCTGACTCCGAAGGAGTTCGCGGGCGCTCCCGCGGTCGATTCCCCCGATTATCTCGACCGCGGTCAGGAGTGCCTCCTGGGAGACGCCGAGGTCGCTCTGGTCGATTTCGACTCCCTCGGGCGCTCGCACGCTCTCCAGCATGACCTCGACGTAGTTCGGGAGGTCGGTGGTTCCCGCGAGTTGTTCGTGCCACGACGGCGGATAGATACTGACGTTCCCGTCGATATTGTAGAGTCGTTCGCCCGATTGCCACGTCCGGGCGTCGGTCTGGCGGTCGTCCAGCGAGGTCCGGAGGCGGTCGAGGTCGTACTCCAGTTCCTCGGCGTAGGCCTCCACGAGGTCGCGGGGGACGCCCGGACCCTCGACCGCGTGGTGACGTTCGAGGAACCGGACCAGTTCCTTCGCCGTGAAGTACTCGTCGTGGTGAGAGAGGCGTTCTACGAGGTCGGCATCGACGGCTGGCATACGAACTCTGGCAACGGGGAGCGGGAAAAACGCCGCGTAAGGTTTCAGAGGGTCCGGGGAGGGAGAGAAGGGCGGTCCCGGTCCGAACCGTTCGGCCCACCGCTCCCGGCCGACGACGCCGACCTCACTTCGCGGTACTCACTATCTTCACCACGTCACCCTCCTCCAGTTCGTAGTCGTCGCTTATCTCGCGGTTGGTCTTACCGTTGACGGCGTGGAGGTAGCCGTCGCCGATGTCGCTGTGGACCGCGTAGGCGAGGTCCTTGGGCGTCGAACCGCGCCGCAGGAGGAAGGCGTCGGGCAGGACGTTTCCCTTCGCGTCGGTCCACTTGGTCTCGTTCTGGACCGGGTAGGCCGTAATCCGGTCGAGCAGGTCGTACACCGCGTAGTTCAGTGATTCTTGGACGCCCGTGCCGCCCCACTCGTGCATGACCTCTCGAATCTTCTCCAGTCCGGCCTGCTGGTCGTCGCTCAGGTCGCCGACTATCTCGAAGTCGTCGTCGCCGGGGTCGTAGTCGATAGCGCCCGCCTTCTCGGCCTGCCGGAGCGCCAGTTCGCCCTCCGCGGTGGCCGGAATCACGGGCTTGCCGGTCTCCTTCAGGCGCTCGATGTTCTCGGGCGGTGCGACGTCGGCCTTGTTCGCGACGAGGATGATGGGTTTCGTCCGGGCGCGCACGTCGCGGGCCAGCGCCTCGCGGTGGTCGTCGGTCCACTGGATGGGGTCCTCCGGATAGTCCACCTCGCGGAGACTGGCGGCCACGTCGGCCTCCGTCGCGCCGAACCCGGTCAGCATGTCGGCCAGCGCGTCGTCGATGTCGAAGTCGGGCGAACGCGACTTGCGCTCGACGCTCTCCCAGTTGCGCTCGACGATGCTGGCGAGCCACTGGTCCATCTCCTCCTCGATGAAGTCCACCTCCTCGACGGGGTCGTAGCTCCCGACCTCGACGGGTTCGCCCTCCTCGTTCGTCCCGCCGGAGGCGTCCACGACGTTGACGATGGCGTCGGCATTGGTCAACTCGTCGAGGAACTGGTTGCCGAGACCGCGGCCCTCGTGCGCGCCCGGGACGAGTCCGGCCACGTCGAGGAGTTCGATGGGGACGTAGCGTTTCCCGTCGTGACAGTGTTCGTCGCCGCAGCGCTCGTCTCGTTCGAGGCAGGGGCACTCCGTCCGGACGTGGCTGACGCCGCGGTTGGCGTCGATGGTCGTGAACGGGTAGTTGGCCACGTCCACGTCGGCCATCGTCGCGGCCTTGTAGAAGGTGGACTTGCCCGCGTTGGGCTTGCCCGCCAAGGCGATGGAAATCATGCCAGAGACTACCGGCGTGTCGGGGATTTGCCTTTCGGTTCCGCGGATTCGTCGGCGAAAGCGGGGCGCGGAATCGACGTCGAAGCGACGCGGAGTCTCGAAGCGCGGGTTGGCCACAAGACGCTACACGAGTCCCGTCGTACCGCCTGTGGCCATGACCGCAGTGAAAATCGTCAAGATAACCGGTTCGGCGGAGGAATCGTGGCAGGCCGCCGCCGAGGAGGCGTTCCGAGAAGCGAGCAAGACTATCGACGACATCTCCGGCGTCGAAGTCGAGGACTGGACCGCGGACGTCGAGGACGGCGAGATTTCGGAGTACCGCGCGACCGTCGAGGTGGCGTTCCCGGTCCACGACCAACAGCGCCAGCAGAATCAGTAACTGGACTCGTCTTTTCGGTGGAATCCCGACTCCCGCCCGGACGAGTCCGGACTGGAACCCGTCTGATACGGATTACTCGAACTATCCCGGGAGTGCAGAGGTCCCGGTTAGCCGCTCGTCGTCTGGTTGTCGGCGGTCGTAGTCGCCTCTTCTTCGGCCATCGTGGTCGTCTCCTCGGCCTCTGACTCCGTCGCGGTCTCTTCGGCCTCAGTGGTCTCGGTCGCTGCACCCCCACTAATCATCTCCTCGGGGGTGTAGACGTAGAGGCAGTCGTTGGGGAACGACCGGCCGTACTGGTCGGCGTCCTCACAGCAGAGGACTCGCCCGTCGTCC